>JAFEFW010000082.1 GCA_018240405.1 Pseudomonadota bacterium | reverse complement strand
GGGCTCCGCCGCCGCAGCCACCGCCGCAACAGGCGCTTCGGGCGCCGCCGCCCCAGGTGCATGCCGCGCCACCGCCCCAGCAGCAGCAACGGGAGCGCAAACCGGGCGCGTAGGCCGGGCGACCGGGTTGAGGGATTGGCTACCTTGGCGGGGCGTTGTGCTGCATTGCGCCGGCGAATCCGCTGGCATGTGGCACGCCCTGCGCCTTGGCGAGGAAGTAGCGGTATTGCTCCGGCATCAGATCGAGCGGCGCATTTTCCCCCAGCAGCATGGCGGCATAGTAGGGCCAGTGCGGATTGGCGAGCATTGGGCGTCCGATCATCAGCAGGTCGATCAACCCCTCGCCGATGACCTGGTCGGCATGGGCGGGGTCGGCCAGATTCCAGCTTGCCGCCGTCGGTACGCCGGTCTCGCGGCGGATGCGGCCGGCTGCGGGAAGCATGAAGCCGCGCTCTGCGAACGGCACCGTGGCCTCTTCGGTGTTCATGCCCATACTGATGTCAATCAGATCCAGGCCGCGGTCGCCCAGTGCGCGGACCAGATCGATGGAGTCCTCGAGCGTATGGCTGTCCGGGTGAAAGTCCAGCGCGCCGATGCGCGCGGTCAACGGCAGGCGCTCCGGCCAGACCGACCGCACCGCATCGAATGTTTCGAGCAAGAACCGGGCACGGTTTTCCGGCGAGCCGCCATACGCGTCGGTCCGCTGGTTGGCGATGGGCGAGAAGAAGCTGGCACCGAGGAAACCATGCGCGTAGTGCAATTCGACCCAGTCAAATCCCGCGTTCAGGGCACGCCGCGCCGCCGCCGCGAATTGCGCCTGGACCGTGTCGATGTCCGCCTGGGTCATTGCCCGCGCGCCGCGCGGGAAACGCCCGCCAAAAGGGGTTGGTGACGGGCCAATCGGCTCCCAGGCATCGGGATGATCGGTCGGCAACTGGCTGTAGCCTTCCCACGGCCGGCTGATGCTGCCCTTGCGGCCGGAATGACCCAGCTGAATGCCCGGCACCGCGCCGGTGGAGCGGATGAAGCGCGCAATGCGGGCCAGCGCCTCGGCCTGTTCATCATTCCACAGGCCGAGACAGCCGTTCGTCATGCGGCCTTCCGGCGACACTGCTGCCTGTTCAACGACCACCAAACCGGCGCCGCCGATCGCCCGGGCGCCGAGATGCACCAGGTGCCAATCGGTCACGACGCCGTCCGGGCCACAGGAATATTGTGTCATCGGTGAAACGGCGACGCGGTTGCGCAGCCGCACGTCCTTCAGGGCGAATTCGCTGAACAGGCCCGGCATGGCTCAGACCACCTTGTCGCTGATGACCTGCGGCACCGGCCGGCTGGTGCGGAAGGATTCGCGCTGTTCCAGCCGGTCGCTCAGGTGCCCGAGATTGGGGTGCCGCTCGCGCCAGGGCTGTGACGGGTCCCGCACGGCGAGGTAGGCGGTGACCGTACCGGTCACGATGTCGGCAAGGCCGAACCGGTCGCCGATGACGAACGCCCGGTCGCCGGCAATGCGGGCGAGGGCGGCAAGGCCGCCGTCGATCTTGCGCTGCTGCCGTGCCATCCATTCCCGGCTCTGCTGCTCCGGTGGACGGTGGCGCTCCCAGAACAGCAGCACGAACGCGTCGCAGACGCCGTCGGCGAGGACCTCCACCTGGCGTGCGGCGAGACGCTCGTCGATACCGTCCGGCAGCAGCGGTGGCGTGGGAAACCTGGCTTCCAGGTATTCCAGGATGAAGCGGGACTCGTACACCGCCGTGCCGTCCTCGAGGATCAGTACAGGCAGTTTCTCCAGCGGATTATAGCGCGGCGTCTGAGTGGTGTTGTCCCACGGCACCTCGGTGATCAGTTCGAAGGGGATGCCCTTTTCCGCGAGCGCGATGCGAACCTTGCGCGCGTAAGGGCTCGGCGTTGCGCTGAGCAGCTTCATCATGGCATGGCCCTTTCGCGGGTGACGGATGGCTGCGCGAGGCAGGATGCTTCCGCGTGCCGACGCATTAGGAATACGGTATACCAAATACGACGAGCGATGAGTCAAGCGGCAAACACTGGGAATTCGTCCATGCAACCGATCACGGCCGCGCCGCAGATTGGCGAAAGCGTCTATCAGACGATCCGTGACGCGATCTGCGATGGGCTTCTCGCCCCGGATGAGCGTGTGGTGCAGGACGAGCTGGCGCACCGGCTGGGCGTATCGCGGCAGCCGGTGCACCAGGCACTGCAGCAACTGCGCAAGGAAGGGTTCCTGACCGAGACCGGCCGACGTGGGCTGGTCGTCGCACCGCTCGATCCGGCGTTTGCGCGCCAGGTTTACGAGCTACGGGCGGCGCTGGACGGACCGGCGGCCGCCGCGGCGGCCCGCCACGCCGACGAGCGCACGCGGGCGGCGGGCGAGCGCATCATCCGAGCCGGACGCGCGGCGGTGGCGGATGGCGACCTTGGCGCCATGGTCGCCGCCGACTTTGCCTTCCATGACTTTATCTATGAGCTGGGTGGCAACACGCTGATCGCGACCACGGCGCGCAACAACTGGCACCATGTGCGGCGGTCCATCATGCTCTTGGCCAGGAGCCCGACCAAGCTCGGCCCGTTCTGGGACGAGCATGAGCAGATCCTTGGCGCGGTTGCCGCCGGCGATGCGGCCGGCGCGGAGAGCCTGGCGCGGCAGCACGCCTTGGCATCGATGGGGGTGCTGGCGGCGATGCGTCGGGAGGATCAGGACGTGGGCAGGTCGGGCAGCCAGGGGCCCAGGACTTCGTCCTCCGTGTAATGGCGCGCCAGACGGCTGGAGGCGTCGATCTTTTCACCATGCGCCGCGAGGGCTGCAATCGCGTCCTCAAACGCTCCCTGGCCTTCACTATGGATCAATACCGGGATGAGGCGACGTAACGACGGACTGTCGTTGACCAGCATCGTGATCTGGCGTCGTTCCCGCCGCACGGTTACGATCCAGCCTTGCCGTGGGTCAGCATGATGGCTGAACTCAAGCTTCAGCAGGTGCTCCATGATGAGCGCCAGCCGAGTGGACAGCTCCCGACGGTCGCGGCGACCCAAGGACTCGATCTCCTCAGCCAGATTATCCCAGTCGAGCGCCAGCAAGCGTGCGTCCGGCGTAACTTCGCCGCGTGCCACCGCTGCGCCGACCGCGCGCAAGGCTGCCGCCTGGCTCAGCGTCCAGATGTCGAAGTCCTGATCGTAAGTGCTTTGCGGTAACCGATCGTCCGGCATGGCGCCTCCCTTTAGCACACCGGCAGCCCGAACCATTATTCGATAACGATGCGCGGCCCCTTCGGCACGCCGCGGCCGGACAGCTTCGCCCAGACCCGCTCCGCCAGCGCGGCATAGGCCTTCGCGCCGTCGCTATCAGGCGCCGCCGCGGCGATCGGCGTTCCCGCATCGGACGCCGTGCGGATATCCAGCAGCAGCGGCACCTCGCCCAGGAAGTCCACGCCGGTGCGCGCCGCCTCGGCGCGGGCGCCGCCATGGCCGAAAATCTCGCTGCGATGGCCGCAGTTCGGGCAGCAGAAATAGCTCATGTTTTCGACCACGCCGAGGACGGGAACATTCACCTTCTCGAACATCTTCACGCCACGGCGGGCGTCGATCAGCGCGATGTCCTGCGGCGTGGAGACGATCACCGCGCCGGCCAGCGACACGCGCTGCGCCATCGTCAATTGCGCATCGCCGGTACCCGGCGGCATGTCCACCACCAGCACGTCCAGCGCCGGCCAGGCCACCTGCGCCATCATCTGCTCCAGCGCACCCATCACCATCGGGCCGCGCCAGATCATCGCCTGCTCCTCATCGACCAGGAAGCCGATCGACATGCACTCCAGACCCCAGGCCTGCAGCGGCACCATCTTGTCGTTCCGCACTTCCGGCTTGCGGTGCAAACCCACCATCCGCGGCAGGCTCGGCCCATAGATGTCGGCATCGAGCAGGCCGACCTTGTGGCCCTGCCGCGCCAGGCTGACGGCCAGGTTCACCGCGACGGTTGACTTGCCGACGCCGCCCTTGCCCGAGGCAACTGCGACAATCGACTTCACATTCTCCAGCAGGAGCGGGCGCTGCGCGGCCGGTCCGCCGCCGGGTCCATGCGCATGGCCATGACCTTGCGCGCCCGGCCGCTGCGGCGGCGGCGTGGGGTTCCGGGCCGGCGCGCTACGGTGCGCGGTCAGGATGGCTGTCGCATTCGTGACACCGGGCTGGTGACCCAGCAATGCCTCCACCTCCCGCCGCACCGGCTCCATCGCCGCGGCATGGGCGCGATCGGTCAGCAGCGTCACCTGCACCAGCCCGCCACGTACCTGGATTCCCTCGACAAGACCCGCGCTGACGATATCGCTGCCGGAGGCTGGGTCCTTGATGGCCCGCAGCGCCGCCCGGAGCGTGTCGGCTGAGGCTTCCGTCATCTTACCAATCCCTTACTTGCAAACCAGTTGCGGCCAGCGGATAAGCAGCCGGCCGGGAGCGCTTGTCCAGACCGATATGGCGCGACGCGCCACTTTCGCCAGCAGTGCGCGTTGCGGCACGATGACGGGAGCGACACTCCACTCATGCCATGGAATAACGGTGGGTCCGGAGGCAATGCGTCCGGACCGGACGACGACGGAAAGAAGCCAAAGGGGGGCCCCTGGGGCAATCCCGGCGGCAATTCGGGCGGCAGGCCAGACAATGACCGGGGTGACTCCGGCAGCGGCGGACGCCGGCCGAACAACCCATTTGGCGGCGGCGGTGGCCCGTTTGGCGGCGGTCCGTTCGGCGGCGGCCCATTCGGCAGCGGTCCGGGCGGGCCTGGCAATGATGTCGATCGGCTGATCGAGCAGGTCCAGGCGTTTATCCGCAACACCCTTGGCGGCGGCGGGCAGCGCGGCGGCGGCCGCGGGCCGGGTGGCTGGGGGTCAATCCTGTTCAGTTCGCGCGCCCTGGCGTTCCTGGGCCTGTTCATCGTTTTGCTGTGGATGGGCAGCGGCTTCTACCGCGTGCAACCGGACCAGCAGGGCGTTGTACTGCGCTTTGGCGCCTATAGTTACTGGACTCCGCCTGGCCTGCATTGGCACCTGCCATGGCCGGTCGAGACGGTGCTGCTGCCAACCGTCACCCGCATCAACCGCACCGAGATCGGGTTCCGTTCCGGCAGTGCCGTCGAGAGTGGCCGCGATTCCGGCGGTCGCAATGTGCTGGCGGAAAGCCTTATGCTCACCGGCGACGAGAATATTATCGACATCGACACCGCAGTATTCTGGCGCGTCTCCAATGCTTCCGACTTTCTGTTCAATACGGCCAGCCCCGAAGCTCTGGTGCGGGCGGTAGCGGAAAGCTCTATCCGCGAAGTGATGGGCAAGACGCCGATCCAGCCGGCGCTGGGTCCGCTGCGCGGCCAGATCGAGCAGGACGTGCTGAAGCAGACGCAGGAGATCCTGGATCGCTACAAGGCCGGCGTGGAAATCACGCAGGTGCAGTTGCAGAAGGTCGATCCGCCCAGCGCGGTGATCGAAAGCTTCCGCGATGTGCAGCGCGCCAACACCGACGCCGAGCGTATGCGCAATGAGGCCGAGTCCTATCGCAACGACGTTGTGCCGCGTGCCCGTGGTGAGGCGGCGCGCATCACGGCCGAGGCGCAGGGCGCCAGGCAGGCCTCGGTGGCGCAGGCGAACGGTGCGGCGCAGCGGTTCGACAGCGTGCTGAAGGCTTATGAGGCCGCCAAAGACATTACCCTGACGCGGTTGTACCTGGACACGATGCAGGATGTGCTCACCCGCGGGCAGCCGCTGGTGGTGGATGACAAGCTTAAGGGCCTGGTGCCGTTCCTGCAGCTGCCAGTGGCGCCGTCGCAACCGCCATCAGCCACACCTCCCGCCACCCAAACGCAATCAAGCGGGGGAAACAGCCGATGAACCGTCTTGCTGTCATCGCCGTGGCGGTGCTCGCTGTGGCGGGCGTCGTCCTCAGCAGCACCCTGTTCATCGTTCGGCAAACGGAGCAGGTGCTTCTGCTGCAGTTCGGTGAAATCGTACGCCCCATCAACCAGCCCGGCCTGCACGCCAAGATCCCGTTCATCCAGAACGTCGTGCCGTTCGACCGGCGCCTGCTGATGGTCGACCTGCCGAACGAGGAAGTGATCCTTGGTGACCAACGCCGGCTGATCGCCGACACCTTCACGGTGTTCCGCATCTCTGATCCGCTCAAATTCTACCAGGCGGTCGGGCCCGTGACAGAGAATATCCGCGGACGGCTCAACTCAATCGTCACCAGCTCACTGCGCCGGGTGCTGGGCAACAACACGCTTCTGGACGTGCTGTCGGCGGACCGTGAGCGGATCATGTCGGCGATCCGGGGGCAGGTGAATGTCGAGATGCAGAATTTCGGCGTGAATATTGTCGACGTGCGTATCCGGCGCGCCGACCTGCCGGAAGAGAACACGCAGGCGATCCTGGCGCGTATGCAGTCGGAACGGCAGCGCGTGGCTGCCCAGGCGCGCGCCGAGGGTGCCGAGGTATCGGCAAAGATTCGCGCGGATGCGGATCGCGAGCGTACCGTGCTGTTGGCCGATGCCAGGGCCGGCGCCGACAGGTTGCGCGGTGAGGGTGAGGCAGAGGCGACCAAGATCTACGCCCAGGCCTTCGGGCAGGATCAGCAATTCTACTCCATCTGGCGTACGTTGCAGGGCTACCGCGACATTTTCGAGCACGGCGGCGCCCGTTTGGTCGTAACGCCAGACAACGAATACCTGCGCTACCTGCAGGCGCCGCCCATGATGCCCGCGAAATAGTGGCATAGGCCGGTTGGGTACTGATCTGAGGCAGGCACATCGCTCCATCTTCCCAGCCGGTGGCCGTCCGCAAACCGGGCCACCGGAGGCGGCGTGGGGCTTCTGATGGGTCCACATAGGCCGGACCTGGACGGACAGCAGCGGCGCGACCTGGCTCCCAGAGCGGCACCATGGCTCTCCGTCATCCCATGGCACGCCCCTTGACGCTCAGACGTCCGCGCCACGGCAGCGCACACCGCAACCGGATCCCGTGCACGTCTGTATCACAGCCTGTTTGCAACCACGGCTGTACAGCGGCGGTGCCCAGCCCGTGATATATTGCTATGCTGCATTTTCGGACCACATCCGGCTGTAAACTCCAGGAATCACGACCATGCGCCTGTTTCGCTCCACCGTCGCCAAGGCAGCCCTTCTCGGGGTCAGTTTCGCGCTGGTCGCGCCACTGCCGGTGGGAGGGCTGAACGAACCGGCCATCGCACGGCCTGCGCCGGATAGTTTCGCTGACCTCGCCCAACGCCTGCTGCCGGCCGTGGTGAATATCTCCTCCAGCCAGACGGTGACCGCAAAGAATTCGCCTGGCGGTCCCGATATGCCGGTCTTCCCACCGGGCTCGCCGTTCGAGCAGTTCTTCAAGGACTTCCTGAACCGGCAGCGGCCAGGCCAGCGCGGCGGCGACAATGACCAGCCGAAGCCGGAGCGTCGTGCCCAGAGCCTTGGCTCCGGCTTCATTGTCGACGCTTCCGGCCTGGTGGTGACCAACAACCACGTCATCGAAGGTGCCGACGAGATCTCGGTCATCCTGCAGGACAACACCACGCTGAAGGCCAAGGTGGTCGGCCGGGATGAGAGCGGCGACATTGCCTTGTTGAAGGTGGATTCCGACAAGCCGCTGCCGACGGTGGATTTCGGCGACTCCGCCGGGATGCGGGTCGGCGACTGGGTGCTGGCGATCGGCAATCCGTTCGGCCTGGGCGGTTCGGTGACCGCCGGTATCGTCTCGGCCCGCGGGCGTGACATCCACCAGGGCCAATACGACGACTTCATCCAGACCGACGCGGCAATCAATCGCGGCAACTCAGGCGGTCCGCTGTTCAACATGGACGGCCAGGTGATCGGCATCAACACGGCGATCTTTTCGCCATCGGGCGGCTCGATCGGCATCGGCTTCGCCATTCCCTCCAACATGGCGAAGAACATCGTTGCCCAGATCAAGGAATTCGGCCGTCCGCGCCGTGGCTGGCTCGGCGTGAAGATCCAGCAGGTGACGCCGGACATCGCCGACAGCCTGGGGCTGAAGAGTGCCAACGGCGCCATGGTGGCCGGGGTGACCGATGGCGGTCCGGCGGACAAGGCCAAGCTGCGCAACGGCGACGTCATCCTGAAGTTCGACGGCAAGGACATCAAGGAGATGCACAACCTGCCGCGCGTCGTTGCCGATACCGCGGTCGGCAAGGACGTTCCGCTGACCGTGTGGCGTGACGGCAAGGAGGTCACGCTGCAGGCGACGCTGGCGGAGCGGCCGACGGACCAGCAACTGGCCTCGGTGGACGCCGGCAAGCAGCCGGACAAGGCGAAGCCGACCGACATTGCCGGCATTGGCCTGAAGGTTGCGCCGCTGTCGCAGGACCTGAAGGACAAGTACCAGCTGCGCAACGACCAGAAGGGTGTGGTGATCACCGACGTGGCCCCGAACTCCGCCGCGGCCGAGAAAGGGCTGAAGCCGGGCGACGTGATCATGGAGGTCCAGCAGGGTGAGGTCGCCAGTCCGGCGGACGTGCAGAAGCAGGTTGACGCAGCCCGCGGCGCCGACCGCAAGTTCGTGCTGATGCTGATCCAGCGCGAGGGTGGCGTGCAGTACGTGCCGCTGTCCCTGGGCAAGCCGGCCGCGACCTCGAAGGACAAGCAGCCGGGGTAGGGCGGACGCAGTAACCTCGGGTCGACGCTCGGTGCTGCTGCGGACGGCACCGCAGTCACCCGGCTGATGGCGGTGCAGACCGGCTCGGCGTCGAAGTGATCCGGTGATTGGTGGACTGTGGTTGATGCGGTCCGCCACGGTTAACGGAGCCGTCGGGGTCAGGCCATCGGGCACCCGTTCCGTCTGGTTCCGCCTCCCGGTGTTCCCCGCTATACCGCCCCTGGCTGGTGCGGGATGATGATGCGGCGCGGTGGACTGAACGCGGGATATCTCTTCCTGCTGATCATGGCCTTTGCCTGGGGCCTGAACTGGCCCGTGATGAAGGCGCTGATGCTGGAATGGCCGCCGTTTACCGCGCGGCTCCTCGCCGGCGCACTCGCTATTGTACTGCTGCTCCTGATCGCGGCCGGGCAGCGCCAGCCGCTCTTACCCCGGCGCGAGCAGGTGCCGCGCCTTGTCGCCGCCGGCTTCCTCAATGTGACAGCGTGGTCGCTGTTTGCGCCGTTGTCGCTGTTCTGGCTGAACGCGTCCGAGGCGGCGATCATCGCCTACACGATGCCGGTCTGGACCACAGTATTTGCCTGGCCGGTTCTGGGCGAGCGCCCGACCTGGCCGCGCCTCACTGGCCTTGTGCTGGGTCTGTCCGGCGTGATCCTGCTGCTCGCCGGTCCCCTCGCGTCTGTTCCGGTGGCCGAGGTCACGGCCCGGCTGCCGGGTGCGCTCTTCATCCTGATGACGGCGCTGATGTTCGCGGGTGGTGCAGTATTCACCAAGCGATATCCGATTGCCATGGCGCCGCTGCCGCTGGTGGCCTGGCAGATCGTCGTCGGCCTGCTGCCGGTCATCCCGGTCGCGCTGTCGTTCGAGACCGTGGACTGGTCGCGCATCACTGTCCTGGGGTGGAGCTGCGTCGTCTACCTTGGCGTGATCGCCCAGGTTGTAGCGTACCTGGTGTGGTTTCAGGCGCTGAAGCGCCTGCCCGCGGGGACTGCGGCGATTGGCAGCCTGATGGTGCCGATCATCGGGGTGGTCAGCGCCGGGTGGCTGCTTGGCGAGCCCCTGGGCCTGCGGCAGCTTGCCTCTCTCGGCCTGACCCTCGGCGGAGTGGTGCTGGCGGCACGGGGCTGAGCCGGCTTTCCTCAAGCTTCCTGCAGCACCTGCACCAGCCGGTCGAACTCTGCCACCGTCAGCGTCTCCGCGCGCCGGTCCGCGGCAATATCGGCACGCGCCAGCAGGGCCTCGCCACCAAGGGTGCGCAACGCACCGCGCAGCATCTTCCGCCGCTGTCCGAAAGCCGCCGCGGTCAGCGCTTCCATCCGCGCGAACAGAGCCGGATCGGGCTGGGTGGTACGCGGGTTCAGCGCCACCACCGCCGACCAGACCTTCGGCGGCGGCGTGAAGGCGGCCGGCGGAATGCGGAGCACGATCCGGGCGTCGCAGCACCACTGGGTCAGGACGGACAGCCGGCCGTAGGCGCCGGTGCCGGGATCCGCACAGATGCGCTCTGCTACCTCCTGCTGGAACATCAGGGTCAGCCGCTCAAACGCCGCGGCCTGCCGCAGCCAGCGCACCAGCAGGGGCGAGGCCACATTATAAGGCAGGTTGGCGATCACCTGCCGTGGCGCTGGGGTCAGTGTCGTCATGTCAACCGACAGCGCATCCGCCTCGATCACCCGCAGCCTGCCGCCGGTGCTCTCCGCCAGTTCACTGATGGCAGCGACCGCGCGCCGGTCCAGCTCGATCGCCGTCACATCCGCGGCCGGTGAAGCAAGCAGGGACCGGGTCAGCCCGCCCGGTCCGGGCCCGACTTCGATCACATGTCGCCCGGCCAGGTCCCCGGCTTCGCGCACGATCCGGTCGGTCAGGTTGCCGTCGAGCAGGAAGTGCTGGCCGAGCGAGTGCCTGGCGGCGAGGCCGTGCCGGGCGATGACCTCACGCAGCGGCGGCAGCATGCCGGGCTGGATCAGACCCCATTGCCGCGGATGTCGATATTCGCCTGCCGGTGCAGGTCACGCATCATCTGCCGCGACAGCAGCTCCACCCGCTCGCTGATGATCATCCGCTCTACCTCCTCGGTGGACGCGGTCGCGGTGTTCTTCTCCTCGCGCGAGCAGACCATCATCACCGAAATGCCCTCGCGCGACACCACCGGCTCGCTGGCCTTGCCGATCGGCAGCGACGCCAGCATGGTGCGGAATTGCGGCGGGTTGACCGCTTCCAGCCGGATTTCGCCCGGGTCGAGTGGCCGGCTGTCCAGCTTGTTCGCCTTGGCATACTGCTCCAGCGCCTCGCATCCGCTGATCCGGCCGCTGAGCTCCCGTGCCCGCAGCAGGGTTTGACGCTGCTGGTCGGTGGGCTGGGTCGGATCCGACAGAGGCGAGGTGAACGGCAGGAACGCCTGGCGGATGGAAACGATGGTGCCCATTTCGCGGCCGACCTCCCGCTTGCCGCGTAATTGCACGATCTGGACGCCGCCTGGAACGCGCACTGGGTTGCTGATGGCGCCGACCGGCATCTGCGTCACCAGTTGCGCCACACTTGCGTCCAACTGGTTGGTCGGCAGCCAGCCCATTTCGCCGCCCTCCAGCGCGTTCTGCGTCTGGCTGAACTGGGCGGCGACGATCGGGAAGGGCGCGCCGGACCGGAGTTCATGAATGACGGTCTCGGCAAAACGCTGCGCGTCGGCGGCGTTGGCGGGGTCGTCAATCGGAATGAAGATGGCGCCGATACGGTACTGCGGCTGGCCGACCATCTGCCCTAGCAACCTCTGCCGTTCCGCCACCTCGGCCGGGGTAACGGCGCCACGTTCGGCCATCAACTGGCGCAGCACCTGGGTCCATGCCAACTGGGCCCGCACCTGGTCGACCAGGGTGCGGAAGCTGACGCCGTCGGCAGTCAGCTTGGCGCGCAGGGCGCCGGCCGGGAGGTTATTGCGCTGCTCAATGTCCCGAAGGGCATTGGCGATTTCCTGGTCCTGAATGACGACCTTGCGCTTCAGCGCCTCCTGGATGCGCAGGCGCTCATCCACCAGTTGCCGCAGGATCTGCGGCTTCAGCCGGTTCAGCACGTCCGGCGACAGCGGCAGCCCGGTGGACATCGCGAACAGCCGGGTGCGGGCTTCGATATCGGCGCTGGTGACGACATCGCCGTTCACCACCGCGGCGATACGCATCGCGTCCGGATTGGCCTGCGGCTGTGCCGGCGACTTTGCGGGGGCGCCCGTTGGTGCGGCCAGGGCCGGTGCTGCCACCAGCAGGGCGCCGCCCGCCAGCAGCGCCAGCATTGCGTGGAGGCGGCGCGAAGCCGGGGTGAAGGCGCGGGAACCGGCCGGCATGTCAAACTCTCCGAGCTTACAGGGCGCGATAGCCGAACTGGCCAATCGTCTTGAAGGTGAGCAGGAACAGCACCGCAGTCGATCCATTATCGCCATTGAAACTTGTATAACGGCGGTAGAACCGGAGATCAAAGATGAAGCACTCGTCTTCATAGATGGCGTCGCCCGCGGCCGAGACCATCTGGTTGGTGGCCAGATCCCGGCGCAGGCTGGCGCTGATCCGATACTTGCCCCACTGCGAGGAGGCGCCCAGGGTGATTTCGTTGCGTGGGAAGTAGTAGGAGGACCCGGCCGGCGGCGGTGGCGGGGTCTGGTAGTAATAGTATGGATCGGTGGTCGTGTAGATGTAGCCCGCCCAGACCCGGAACTCAGGAACCCCCACGGTCGCAACGGCGTCAGAGAAATGCGTTGCCAGCGAACTCGGGTCGAGCCGGGTGCGATACGTCAAGTCGAGCCAGGGCGTCGGAGCAAGAGTGGCACGTGCGACGATGTCCGATACCTGGTTGCGCAGACCGGACGACACCGGGAACAGATTGTCCTTGTTGGTGCGGTAGGACTGGCCAACCATGCCGTCGAAGGCCGTGCCGCCCAGGTACCAGGCGCCGTGCAGCGCCACGTTGGCGCGCACGCCGCCCTCCAGGCGGTCGATGCCCGGGAAGCGGTTGAAGCCGAACAGGTTGGCGTCGGTGAATTCGAAGTCCAGGCTGTCTTCGTTCGGATAACGGCGCATCTGGCTATCGCCCGACTGCGGCGCGATGATCAGCTGGGCGATCGGCTCGATCAGCTGCGTGCCCCAGGCGCCGCTGCTGCGGCCGAACGGCCAGCGAAAATCGACCGCCATCTGCGGCAGCGCGTGCACCCCGGTCATATTGGTCGCGTCGCCGTAGCTCGGCTGGTTGTTGAACTGCGACGCGTTGTAGCCGGCGGCATCACCATGCAGCGTGATTTTCCAAAGATCGCCCAGGCGGCCGACGAACGGCCGCTCCCAGTTCAATGTCAGCGACGCCCGGCGCGTGTTGGTGCCGTCGGTGCGGATCACATTGAAGTTGGTCGTGTCGAGTGACAGGCGTCCGCCCAGAGCATCCGGCCGGCCCATATAGGAGTAAGTGAAGCGCGGCAGCACGACCGGCAACTGGCTGTTGACGATGATGCTGTTGAGGCCCTGGTAGACCCGCGAGTCGAGACGGGCGTAGGCGCCTTCACCGAACCCTTCGACATAGAACTGGCTGAACAGGATGTTCGGATCACCGCTCAGCCCGGTCGTCAGGTGGAAGTCGCGCACGTAGTCCGAGGACGAGGCCCGGTTGACGTTGAAGCCCCAGCGCCAGGTCTCATCCCAGGCGAACTGCCCGGCCGACGCGATGCTCCCCTGCAGCGAGTTGTTCACATGGCCGATGGAGCCGTTGACGATCAGGGAGCCGTCGTTGAAGCGACGACGGTATTCGGTGGAAATCTGCGGCCCGGCCCGCGAGGTGATCATCGGGATGAACGTCGCGTCGGAGCTGTCGTCGATCACCCAATA
>JAFEFW010000081.1 GCA_018240405.1 Pseudomonadota bacterium | reverse complement strand
CACGCCGCAGCGCGCCTAGAGCAGGAGCGGGCTTCCGCCCCGGAGCACGGCCTGTGCCGCATCGGTAAAGCGTCCATCCGCTTCATGCAGTGTCAGCCCCGCTGCTAGGCGCATCGGTGCGCGTGATCCACGGACACCGCGCACCAGCACAAGCTTCGCGTCGTTGCCCTGCCTTGGCCACAGCGGAAATACAACTGTGCATGCACATCCGCTTTCGGCCATTGCCTCGACACATGTCGGCACGGCCCCGCTGGGCACGACAACCGTCATTGTGCCACGCGGCCGCACACTCGCTGCCAGACGCGCAATCCAAGCCCGGAGCAGCGGCGCCGAACCGCGCTTTGCCCGTTCACGCGCAGCGACCGGCGAGGCTGGGCCCGACGCGTGGTAGGGCGGGTTGGTCATGACGTGGTCGAACGACGCCGCCAGTGCCGTGGCCAGGATGTCGCCGGTCACAATCCGCATGCGGCTGAAGCCGTTTTCGGCCGCGTTGTTGGCCGCCAGTCCGGCAAGGTCCGGATCGCGCTCGACACCGGTCGATTCGACATCTGGTATCCGCGCATGCAGGCAGAGCAGCGCCGCGCCGGCGCCGGTCCCGGCTTCCAGCACATGCTGGCCCGGCAAGGCCGGAATGGATGCGGCCAGGAACACCGGCTCGATGCCGCTGCGGAAGCCTTGTGCCGGTTGGCGGTAGCGCAGGCGACCTTGCAGCAGACCTCCTTCAGTCGTCAGCACTCTCCGGCCTCGCGCAGGATCCGACAGGCGCGCGCGTAGTCGTCATCGGCTACGACCAGCCTTCGGGGGATCGCGCCGATGCTCCCATCGGCGATGCTGGCATGCAGGTCCAGCAGGACGGTCTCGATACCGGCATCCGCCAACAGAGCTGTCAGGAACGACAGCCGGACCGGATTGTTGGAGGTGACAACAGCGCGCATGCCGGATCGTCGCCTGTTCGCCCGACCCTCGCAACCGCCCGCACGGTCTCTTATTCCAAAGCGCGCGACGTGTCGCCCGCACAAGGTTCGCGTGTGTTGGCTTGACCCCCTTCGGCACCCGCCGATATGAAGCGGGCGCTGTTTGACAGCATCAGGAGATTTCGTTGGCCGCCGTCGCCAGTCAACTTGTGCAAGACATGGCGTCCGGTTCCGCGGAGCATGGCGCTGAAGACGCATTGACGGCGCTTATCAACCTCGTCCGCGTGGACCTGGAAGAATGCAACCGTGTGATCGTCGCGAAAATGGACAGCCCGGTTGCGCTCATTCCGCAGCTTGCCGCCCATATCGTTGCCGCTGGCGGTAAGCGCCTGCGGCCGCTGCTCACCCTCGCTGCCGCGAAGCTGTGCGGCTACCCATCCGCGAACCGGCGCCATATCGACCTCGCCGCCTGCGTCGAGTTCATCCACACCGCCACGCTGCTGCATGATGACGTGGTCGATGAGAGCCTGCTGCGCCGCGGCCTGGCCTCGGCCAATGCCGTATTCGGCAACAAGGCTTCAGTGCTGGTCGGTGACTTCCTGTTCGCTCGCGCGTTCGAACTGATGGTGCAGGACGGCTCGCTGCACGTGCTGGATATCCTGTCGAAAGCCTCGGCGACGATCTCGGAAGGCGAGGTGTTGCAACTGGTCACGCAGAACGACCTTGCCACGACCGAGGCGCGGTATCTTGACGTGATCATGGGCAAGACCGCGGCACTGTTCGCCGCCGCCTGCCAGGTGGGAGCCGTCGTCGCCGAGCAGCCGCTGCGCCAGGAACTGGCTCTGGCGGAATACGGCATGAAGCTGGGAATCGCCTTCCAGATGGTCGACGATGCCCTGGACTACGCGGCCGATCAGGCGACGCTGGGCAAGACGGTTGGTGACGATTTCCGCGAGGGCAAGATAACCCTGCCGGTGCTGGTCGCCTTCCACGCCGGCTCCGACCCGGAAAAGCAGTTCTGGCGGCGTACCATTGAAGCGCTGGAGCAGACCGACGCGGACCTTGATGAGGCAATGCGCCTGATCGCGCATCATGGCGGCATTGACGCGACGATGGACCGGGCGCGGCGCTACGCGCAGGAAGCCCGCGACGCGTTGATGATCTTCCCGGACTCACCGGTCCGTCAGGCGTTGATCGCAGTGTCTGACTACACCGTGCAACGCGCCCGATAAATCCGTCACGACTTCGCCGCTTCGCTTTCAGGGATGACTCCGGTTGTGGCAGGTTGCCGCAAAGGAGTTCATTGATCGCGTGGCACGGCGCTTGAAAACTCGGTCTCCCAAGCCGCAACGCCCGGACCGGCGGCATGATGGACCCGTGCGGCGCTGGGACGCGCCACGGCCCGTGCGCCTGCCAGAAACGCTGGTCGTGCAGGTTACCGGCACGGATCAGGATGGCGACGCCATTGCCCGGCCGGCCGAATGGGCGCGTGACGCCGGGCGCCCGCCGCAGATCCTGATGGCGCCGGAGCCGCCGGGTCGCCCGGCACTCGCACCCGGTGAGCATATCCTGGCGCGTGTCCGTCCGATCGGCGGCGGGCGCTACGAAGGCCGTACGCTGAAGCGGATCAGCGAGACGCCTGCGCGGGTGCTCGGGGTGTTCAAACGGGCACGCGGCGGCACGCACCGCCTTGTGCCCACCGACCGCAGAGCCAAAGCCGAATGGATGATTCCCCTTGGGCAGGAAGCGGACGCCGAGGACGATGAGATCGTGCTGGCGGAACCACTGGCGCAGCAGCATCGGCTCGGCCTGAAACCGGCGCGGGTCATCGAGCGTCTCGGCAAACTTGGGGATGCCCGCTCCATCAGCCTGATCGCCATCCACACCCACGATATTCCGACAGTCTTCAGCGCCGAGGCGCTGGGCGAGGCGAAGCGGGCGCGGTCGGTGCGGCTGGGCAAGCGGACCGACCTGCGCGACACGCCGCTGATCACCATCGACGGCGCCGACGCGCGCGACTTCGACGATGCCGTGTTCGCCGAACCGGACGCGGAGCATGGCGGCGGTTATCGTCTGATCGTCGCGATTGCCGACGTCGCGCATTACGTGAAGCCGGGGTCGGCGCTGGACGAAACTGGGCGGGAGCGCGGCAACAGCGTCTATTTCCCGGACCGGGTCGTGCCGATGCTGCCCGAGGCGCTGTCGAACGGATTGTGCAGCCTGCGTCCACACGAGGACCGCGGGTGCCTGTTTGTCGAAATGCGCGTCGACCGGCACGGTTGCAAAACGGCACACCGTTTCGGCCGCGGCCTGATGCGCAGTGCCGCCCGTCTGACGTACGAAGAAGTGCAGGCCGCGCACGAAGCCGGCGACGATCTCGGCCTGCCGATCCGGCACTTGTACGCCGCGTTCCGGGCGTTGCTCGCGGCGCGCCAGGCGCGGGGCACGCTCGATCTGGACCTGCCGGAGCGCAAGGTTGTGCTGGATGATGCCGGTCGTGTCACCAGCGTCAAACCGCGCCCGCGTCTCGACAGCCATCGCCTGATCGAGGAGTTCATGGTGCTGGCCAATGTCGCCGCCGCCGAGGAACTGGAGCGGCTGCATCGCCCCTGCATGTATCGGGTACATGCTCCACCGACAGACGAAAAACTGGATGCACTGCGACGCTTTCTGGGCGGCATGGGCATTTCGTTGCCGCCGGGGGATCAGGTGCACCCGCGCGATCTCGACCGCGTGCTGCGCAGCGTGGCAGACACGCCGGAGGCCTCATTGGTGAATGAGGTGATGCTGCGCAGCCAGTCGCAGGCGGCATACAGCCCGGACAATATCGGTCATTTCGGGCTGGCGTTGCCGCGCTACGCGCATTTCACCAGCCCGATCCGCCGCTACGCCGACCTGCTGGTACATCGCTCCCTGATTCGCGGCCTCAAGCTGGGAACCGATGGGTTGACGGATGAGCAGGCGGCGGGGTTTGAAGCCGCCGGCGAACATATCACTGGCACGGAACGGCGCGCGCAACTGGCCGAACGCGATGCGATTGACCGCTACCTCGCCGCCTTCATGGCCAATCAGGTCGGTGCGCGTTTCGCCGCGCGCATATCTGGCGTGACCCGGTTTGGCCTGTTCGTGACTGTTACGGACTCGGGCGCCAGCGGTATCGTGCCGATGGGGAATCTACCGGACGATTATTGGCAATTGGATGAACGGGAGCAGACACTGACCGGACGCCGCACACGCGTCGTGTTTGGCCTGGCGCAGGAAGTCGATGTCCTGCTCAGTGAGGCCAACCCGGTGACGGGCGGCATGGTATTCCACATCCTGCAAGGCGCGGGCGCGGCGCGTAACGACCGCGGTACGGGGAAGCGGCCCCGCCGGCGGTGATCCGGATTGCCTTCCTGCTGGTGATTTTCCTCGTCGGCCGCGCCGAGGCGCAGCCTTCACCCAATGGCGGCGCGCCGACCTTGGATGCCGGCCGGATCGTGTCCGTCTACAGCGAAGCGCTTGCGTTTATGGCCCCGCGCATCCTGGAGCCGATTCCGGTGTCACAATTGACGCTCTGGGGCCTGAAGGGGCTTGCCGCGATCGACACGAATGTCGGCCTGGCAGTGCGCGAAGGCAATTTGCTGATCACACGGCGTGGCCAGCCTCTGCCGGAGATTCTGCTGCCAACCGACGAGGCGCCGGGCACCTGGGCCTCGGTGGCGGCGCAGGCGACGGCCGCGCTGTACAGCGTCTCGCCGCCGCTGCGCCGGGCCGGGGTGCAGACGATCATCCAGGCCTTCTTCGATGAATTGTTCAGCCACCTCGACCCGTATTCCCGCTACGTCCCGCCGGTCGAAGCGGCAGAGGACAGAGCGCAACGCAGCGGGCGCGCCGGCATCGGCGTGACGCTCGAGCGGCGGGGGCGGGTCATTGTGATCGCCGGCGTGATCCGCGACAGCCCGGCGTCGATCGCCGGCATCCAGCCGGGCGAGGTGATTCTGTCGATCGACGGGCAGCGCGCCACCAACCAGGATCCGATGACGATCAGTTCACTGCTCGCCGGCGCGCCCGGTACGCCGGTGGCGCTGACCACCCGCAGCCGTGACGGGCGCGTGCGCGAGCACCTGATGACCCGCGTCATGGTGCCGCCGGAAACGGTATTTGCGGAGCGCAATGCCGATGTGCTGGTGCTGCGCGTCACCAGTTTCAGCCAGACCACTGCTTCCCATATCGCGCTGTCGGTGCAGGACGCCATGGCGGAGCCGCGGCCGGTCTCCGGCATCGTACTGGACCTGCGGGACAACCGCGGCGGCCTGCTGCGCCAGGCGGTGACGGCGGCCGATACGTTCCTGCCGGATGGCATCATCGTCACCACGGCCGGTCGCGACCCCGAGGCGGCGCATATCTGGCGATCCGCCGAGGGCGAACTGGCGCGCAACGTGCCGCTGGTGGTGCTGGTCGACGGCCGCACGGCGAGCGCCGCGGAGGTGCTGGCCGCCGCCCTGTCGGATCGCGGGCGCGCGGTGGTCGTCGGCAGTTCGACGGTGGGGAAGGGGTTGGTGCAAACCATCGACCCGATGCCCGACGGCGGCGAGTTGTTCGTCACCTGGAGCCGCCTGATCGCCCCGCTGGGCTGGCCGATCCAGGGGCTGGGCGTGTTGCCGCAGGTCTGCACCAGTGTTGGAGTCGACCTGCTGAACCGGCAGATTGCGGCGCTGGGGGATGGCGTGCAGCCGATGATGGCGGCACTGCGGATGGCGCGGGCGAGCCGGGTGCCGGTGTCGCCGGAACGGGAGTTGTCGGTGCGGGCGGCATGCCCGGCAGCGGAGGGACGGGCTGCTGATCTGGCTGTCGCGCGGCGGTTGATCGCCAATCCGGCGGCTTACGCCGCGGCGCTGTTTGCGCCGTTCGCAGGCCGATAGCGCGTCAGGACAGGTCCACCGCAAATCGTGTCAGGTCCGCCAAGGCGCACCAGCGCAACGCGCCCTCCTCGGTCGACTTCAGCACTACCTGCGGCGCGGCGCCGGCCTCCAGCGCCTCCTGCCAGCGCGGCGCGCACAGGCACCAGCGGTCCCCCGGTTTAAGCCCTGCAAAGCCGAACTCCGGCCGCGGCGTCGACAGATCGTTGCCGCGCGCCTTGCTGAACGCCAGGAACTCCGCTGTCATCACCGCGCAAACAGTATGGCTCCCGACATCCTCCGGGCTCGTCTCGCAGCAGCCGTTACGAAAGAATCCGGTCATCGGCTCGTTCGAGCACAGCCCGATCGGCCCACCCAGCACGTTGCGTGAAGGCCGGCGCCCGCGGCGTCCGCCGTCGCCTGTATCGAATGGCATGCGCTCTGTCCTGCCTTACGAGTTTGTTTACCTCTGCCGCGCAGGATGCGCGCATGAGCATTCGTCGTCCATCCTCCACCATGGCCATCGCCAACACCTATGCGTTCGCCGGGATCGATGCAGTGCCGGTCGAAGTGCAGGTCCAGATCAGTCCCGGCACGCCGGCGCTGACGCTGGTGGGCCTGCCCGACAAGGCGGTGGGCGAGGCGCGCGAGCGTGTCCGGGCAGCATTCGCGGCCATGAGCCTGTCGCTGCCGCCAAAACGCGTGCTGATCAACCTCAAGCCCGCCGACCTGCTGAAGGAGGGCAGCCACTATGACCTGCCGCTCGCCCTTGGCCTGCTCACAGCGATGGACGTACTGCCGCGCGAGGACCTCCTCGAATATGCCGCGCTCGGGGAGTTGTCGCTGGATGGGTCGCTGAACAAGGTGGCGGGCGTGCTGCCGGCAGCGATCGGTGCGTCGGCGCAGGGCGTGGGGTTGATCTGTCCCGCGGGGCAGGGCGGTGAGGCGGCCTGGGCTGGCCGTATCACGGTGCTGGCGCCGCCCGACTTGCTGGCGCTGATCAACCACTTCAAGGGCACGCAGGTACTGACCCCGCCGGTGCCCTCCGGCAGAGCGGACAGCGCGCCGGGCCCGGACATGCGCGACGTGAGGGGGATGGAGACCGCCCGCAGAGCGCTGGAGATCGCCGCCGCCGGCGCGCACAACCTGCTGCTGATCGGCCCGCCCGGCGCCGGCAAGTCGATGCTGGCGGCACGCCTGCCGGGGTTGCTGCCGGATCTCGATCCCCGCTCCGCGCTGGAAGTCAGCATGATCCACAGCGTCGCCGGATTGTTGGACGAGGGCAGGCTGGTGATGCGCCCGCCGTTCCGCGAGCCGCATCATTCGGCATCGCAGCCGGCGCTCGCAGGCGGCGGTCAGCGGGCCCGGCCCGGCGAGATCAGCCTGGCGCATCGCGGCGTGCTGTTCCTGGACGAATTGCCGGAGTTCACCCGCCAGGCGCTGCAATCGCTGCGTCAGCCGATGGAGACGGGCAGGACCACGATCGCGCGGGCCGCGGCGCACATCACCTATCCCGCGCGGTTCCAATTGATCGCGGCGATGAATCCGTGCCGCTGCGGCTATTTGGGCGAGGACGGACGTGAGTGCGGGCGCGCGCCTCGATGTGCCGAGGACTATGCCGCGCGGTTGGATGGCGCGATCCGCGACCGGATCGACCTGACGGTCGTTGTCCAACCTGTAACAGCGGCGGAGCTGACGCGCGCGCCGGAGGGTGAGGCCACCGCACCGATTGCCGCCCGCGTCGCCGCTGCCCGCGCCCGGCAAGCCGCCCGGTATGGCACTGACGGCCCCGCCAGTAATGCCGAGGCACCGCGGGAGTCGATCCAGGTCACGCGTGACGCCGAGGCGCTGCTGGTGCAGGCGATGGAGAAGATGCGCCTGTCAGGCCGAGGATTCACCCGCACATTGCGGGTCGCCCGCACCGTTGCTGACCTCGCCGGGATGGACGTGGTCGGGCGCGTGCACATCGCTGAGGCGCTGGCCTACCGTCCCCGCGTGCATGGCCGGTGACGGATTTATCAAGAAGACGCCGGCAACGCCGGCGCATGCGCTCCTCGCTACCCGCCACGGCGCCAGCTGCATGATTTGTTTAAATGCAGTTTGTCGTGAGCGCACGCCGGTGCCGCAACGTGAACCCCGCGGAGCCTCCCGGCCTTTCGTGCTTTCCATGCAAACATGGCGACCGTATCTGACCGCACGAACGGCACCGGCTCGCCAAAACCGGAGCACCGCCGAAGCCGGGAACCACACCATCCTGGCAGCGGGATAAGCCCTCAGCCCCGCGGCGCATCCTCGACCCAGAGCAACCGCAACGTCTCCGGGCCGTTGTTACGGATCGACACGGCTTCACCCGCAGGCACATAGATCCCGTCCAGCCAGGTCAGCAGCTCGTTCGTTCCGTCCAAGCGCGCAATGCCACACCCGGCCACGACCAGGTAATGGCGCGTCACCGGCAAGACGTCAGCCGGCATCGCGTGCCCTGGTTCCAGCACCGTCATGCCGATGCTGATCCGGTCGTTACGCGCGGCGCCGCGCGCCATCGCGCCGCCGCCAGCCTGCACCCAACGGGTCGACCACCGCATCGTGCCCGGGGTCTGCGCTCCCGGATCCGACCAGTCCGCTTCCAGCCCGGAAAACGGAACCAACTGGATCGGCGGCACATCGCCGAATGCATGATCATCTGGGTAGTAGACCGCGGTGCCGTTGCGTTCGATCCCGTCATGCACCCAGATCAGGACCACGTCCTCCATGCCGCTGTTGCGCACGCCGTGCGGGCAACCCGGCGGAATATAGGTGCAGTCCAGTGGCCCGGCGCGATGCGGGTGACCGGACGCATCGATCCCCTCCAGTTCGCCCTGCAGGATGACATAGATTTCGGTCACCTCGTGCGTGTGCACGCCCGCCTGCCGCTGCCCGCGCGGCAGGTACATCATCCCGATGGCGATACGGTCATTCTCGACTGCCACCTCCGGGTTGGTGTTGATGTAGCCGAGCGGGCCGCCAACCCAGGTCACCAGCCAGCGCATGAAGCCCGCCTCACGCGCCTGCTTGGTGGTCCAGGTCGGTTCCAGGTCGCGGAAGCGGATGAGGCGGGGCACCGTTGCGCTCTCGGTTATGCCGGAGCGGTCGCTCTGGCCTTTGACAGCACGAAGCTCTCATAGCCTTTGGCGGCGATGTCGTCGCAGATTTCCCGATACGGCACCATGCCGCCGGCATACGGCATGAACACGCGCGGCTTACCAGGGATATTGGCGCCGAGGTACCAGGAATGCTGCACCGTCGACAGCAGTGTCTTCGATGCCACCTCATTTACCGTCTGGACCCAACCAGCCATCTTCTCCGGCGTCGTTTCAATCGTATCGATCCCGTGTGCATTCATGTACTTGATGCAGTCGGCAATCCATTCCGCATGTTGCTCAATCGCCACCGGCATGTTGCAGAGCACGGACGGACTGCCGGGTCCGGTGATGGTGAACAGGTTGGGGAAGCCGGCAACCTGCAGGCCGAGGTAATTCAGCGGCCCCGCTTCCCAAACATCACGCAGTTTCAAGCCGTCGCGGCCGGAGATGTCGATCGCCAGCAGTGGACCCGTCATGGCATCGAAACCGGTCGCGAAGACGATGATGTCGAGCTCGTACTCTGCGTCGGAGGTACGGATGCCGTTCGGTGTGATCGCCTGGATCGGCGCCGCCTTCACGTCGACCAGCGTCACATTGTCGCGGTTATAAGTCTCGAAATAGTCAGTATCGATCGGCGGCCGCTTGCCGGCGTAAGGATGGTCAATGTCTGACAGGATCGCTGCCGTCTTCGGGTCCTTCACGATCTGCCGTATCTTCTTCTTAACGAACTCGGCAGCGGTGTCGTTCGCCTCCTTGCTCGCCATCATGTCTTCGAACGTGGCGCGGAACTGAAGCCCACCGCGCTCCCAGGCCTCTTCATACAACCGCTCACGCTCTTCCGCTGGGGTTTCCAGCGCCTTGCGCTGCTCGATGCGGAATGGCTGGCCGTTCAGCGTCTCGCGTGTGGCTGTGCGGATCGTATGCGTGTTGTCCTTGATCCACTGCTTGAACTCGGGCGTCAGCGGCACGTTGCGCGCCGGCACGCTGTAGTTGGCGGTGCGCTGGAACACCGTCAGGTGCTTCGCTGTTTCGGCGATGACCGGCGCTGCCTGGATGCCGGTTGAGCCGGTGCCGATCATGCCGACCCGCTTGCCGCGGAAATCCACGCCGCCGTGCGGCCACATGCCGGTGTGGTACCAGTCGCCTTTGAAGCTCTCCAGCCCCGGGATGTTCGGCACGTTCGCTGTGGACAGGCAGCCGACGGCAGTGATCACGAACTTCGCGGTGAAGCTCTCGCCGTCCGCCGTCCGCACATGCCAGCGGTTCGCCGCCTCGTCGAACCGAGCGCTGGTGACCCGTGTGTTGAACTGGATGTTCCGGCGCAGATCGTAGCGGTCAGCGACGTAGTTCAGGTAGCGCAGGATTTCCGGCTGTTCCGGATAGCGCTCCGACCATTCCCAGCCCTTCATCAGCTCGGGGTCGAAGGTGAACCAGTAGGCGTGGCTCTCGGAATCGCAACGGGCGCCGGGGTAGCGGTTCCAGTACCAGGTGCCGCCGACGCCGTCGCCGGCCTCCAGCACCTTGACCGACAGGCCAAGCCGGTCGCGCAGGCAGATCAGCTGGTACATGCCGGCGAAGCCGGCGCCGATGACGACGGCGTCAAGGTCGGTATGATGTTTGTCAGACAGCGCTTCAGGCATTGGTGTTTCAGATCCCGCGGTGATTATGTGAGAGGTAATTGCGGCGCAGGCTACCCGCTAGTAGCCCGGCTGAAAAGCGCCTGGACACACACAGGGAGGAGATGATGGACGCGTTGCAACGCCTGCAGCAGATCAGGCTGCCCTTCGCAGACCTGCTCGGCATCCAGTTCACATCCGCAACGCCGGAACGGGTGACGGCGGAGATGATGGTCCGGCCGGAGCTCTGTACTAGTCCCACCATCCTGCACGGTGGCGCGTTCATGTCCTTTGCCGATACACTCGGCGCTGCCGCCACGGTGCTGAACCTGCGCGAGGGGCAGGGCACAACGACGTTGGAGTCAAAGACCAACTTTCTGGCGCCGGCGATGGTCAACACGAAGGTGATCGGGGAGACGACGGCGGTGCATCGCGGCCGCCGCACCATGGTTTGGACAACGAAGATCACCAATGAGGCGGGGCGCGCGCTCGCCGTGGTCACGCAAACGCAAATGGTGCTGGAGCCGTCCGCGTCCTAACACCGCCGGCGCAAGGCGAGAGGGTGCGGATGGGACGTATCGTGCTGTTGGCGACAACCTGCCTGGCCGGCTTCCTGCTTGCCCGCGCGACCGCCCCAGCGGAGCCGGAGCCACCGCCGCCACAGGAGACGGCTGACGTGGCAGAGGTGACACGCAACTTCCTGCTGAACTTTGTCATGCCGCTCTGGCTCGCCGCCGGCTTTGCCGACTGGATCTGCCACAGAGCTACCAGCATCGAAACGACCACTGGCCGCAAGGAGTCGCTGATTCACCTGCTGATGCTGACGGAAGCAGCTATTCCCGTGCTCGCCGGCATGTTCCTGGAAATCACTTCGCCGGTGCTGGCGCTGATGATCGCCTCCTTCCTGCTGCACGACATGACGGCGTTGTGGGACGTCAGCTACGCCGTCACCAAGCGGAACGTTACGCCGGTTGAGCAGCATGTGCACAGTTACCTGGAGATGGTACCGCTGATGGCCGTAGCGTTCATCTGTACGCTGCACTGGCCAAAGGTGCTGGAATTGTTCGGCACAGGCGGCCGCAAACCGGACTGGTCGATCCGCCTTAAGCGCCGGCCTTTGCCGTGGCGCAGCGTTATACCGCTCCTGGGCGCCATGCTGGCGTTTGAATGGGCGCCTTACCTGGAGGAACTGCGGCGGACGCAGGAAGCACGGGCGCACCGGCTGGCGTCATGACCGCCGCTTGATCCACTCGCAGGCGGTTTGTCCGGCGCCAGCCACGCCGACGGAGTTGGTGCAGCAGTTCCTCTTGGCCTTAAACTCACTCTCGTCCGTCACACCAACGTGCCTCTCGTGCCGCGGTTCGAGCCATTGCGATATTGCGGTTGGCCGGCATCCTTGCTCCGCGCGGCGCAGATGACTACAATCCGCGTTGTTGCGAGTGATTCGCAAAAGGATGCCAGAACGGATGACGCAGGACGCCTCTATCGCCCGCCGCTGCGAACGCGCTGTGATCACGGCCTACCGCGAACTGCGGCAAGTCGGGTCCGATGACGTAGCCGCATTCAAGGCGTGCACGACGTTGTATCGCATCCATCATCCTGAAGCGTCACTCGGCGAGGCAAGGTTGCTGGTGGCCGAATGGATCGACCACCATCTCGTTCGCCGAGAGCCTGCACCAGCCCCGGGCTGCGACTGCGCCTGAACCCGCAGGCCGCCGGACGGTTGAATTAGCGGTACATCCCGCGCTTCCGGTCATCGCCGGCATCCACCAGATCAACGATCGGGTGTTGTCGCGGCCATCGCGCCTCGGCCAGGCCCCAGCCCAGCAGCAGGAACAGCCAGCCGCCAATCGGCATGCTGGTGAAGGCAGTCGAGGATTGGATCGGCCAGAATTCGAACACAGCGGTGGCAAACAGCGCCACCCGGATCGGGATCGGGTCGGACCATAGGCCGCGCCCCAGCGTCACCAGCCAGGCGGCTGCCATCGCGCAGAACAGCGCCAACCCGACAAATCCGCCATTGGCCAGAGCCTCGAAATAGTAATTGTGTGGATGGTTCCAGCAGAACGTTGCAGCACCGCCGTCCGCAATCCGCCCATCGAAGGTCGGGCGGAAATACCGAGGCTGCGGGCAGCCGGTGCCGAACCCGTCAAAGCCCAGGCCGGTGATGGGGTTCTGCACCCCGATCTCCCAGGCGCGTGCGTACATCTTCCCGTAGGAGGAGGTCGAGAAATTCTCCATCTGGTGCGAGAAGCTCTCGACCAGGCGGTGATAAGCTTGTGGCGCCACGGCGGGCGAGGCGGCCAGTAGCAGGGTGCCGCCGATGGCGACGACGAACACCACCGGACGCAGCGGGCGCATCAGCACGGCGACGATCACCAGGCCGAACAGCGTCAGGATCAGCGGCATGCGCTGGCCGGTGAAAATCAACATGCCGAAGCCGATCAGCAGCAGCGCATATGCCATCAGCCGATGCGCCAAGCCTCGCGTCTCCAGCAGTTCCGCCACCGGCGGCAGCAGCGCCGGCAACATGATGCGCGACAGGGCCGGGCCGGCGCGCGGTGTGCCGAATGGGCCGGTCAGTTCCCCGTCCGGACCACGTGGCCAGCCGATCAGGTTCAGGCCGGTCATCATCTGCGTCGCGGAGTTGATGACGATCCACAGCACCGACAGCGCGCTGAGCGCATAGAGCCAGTTGCGCACGGGTTCGGCGCGCAGCAGCAGGTGCTCCATGGCGGCGGCCAGGACGATGAACCGGACCACCGCCAGTGCCTGGACACTGGAGTGCAGGTTACCCTCACCGACATGCAGCATCGGCAGCGGCAGTGAGCAGATGACCAGCCACAACCACCAAGTGCCGGCAAACCACACCCACGGTGTGCGCAGCCAGCGCCATTCGCCCTGCGCCGCGCACCAGCCCAGGAAGCAGAGATCAGCGACCGCGATGCCCGCCTCTCCCACACCGTGCGCATGCAGCAACAGCAGCGGCATGACCATGATCGCGCCGATGCCCACGGCCCGGAGGCCAATGGCGGTCGTGGAGGGCGGCAGGCGCATTGAGGCTGGCATATGCCGCCTGTGCCAGCCCGGCCTCGGCCGGACAAGTCCCGTCTTCACGCGGCTGGGATGACCGGCCACGCCGGCCGGCGGTTTGGCTTGAGTCATTGATCCGGATCAAAGCCGGGGACAGCGCGACGGTCTGTGATTGCCGCAGTCGGCCCCGAGCG
>JAFEFW010000080.1 GCA_018240405.1 Pseudomonadota bacterium | reverse complement strand
AAACAATAAACTGGAGCACTGTCACCCTGCACAGTCAGGGTGATAGTGCTCTAGCGACTCCGCACTTTGCGGAGACGGCGCGATAGCATCAATCCACCCACCGGCAGAACGACGGCGACCAGGCTGGCAGGTTCGGGGATGATCTGCAGCGTAAAGCTGTCCGCTGTGCCGGCCAGTTCACTGCCCCAGGTCCAGACATAGGTACCCGGGGTCACGCCCAGGCTGTCAAACGTCGCATTGGCAAAGGTCAACGTCGTCGTAAGCAAGTCGCCGGGTTGATAAGCCTCCGGCACCATCAGGACCTTTCCTCCCTCCAGCCCGACCGCGGCCCCTGCGCCGCTGGTGGCATCGGTCCGGTCGCCGGGCCCGAAACTGGCTGGGCCGAGGAGGCCCTCAAAGAGACTGACAGCCGACGCGTCAGGTCCTGCGTGAACGATCGCTCCATTGGGCGTGATCTCATTATCGTCCGTGCCACTCAGGACAAAGGAAAGCCCGGTCGTGTCCAGCGAGCCACTCCCACTCAGCGTCACATCACTGCCGATCTGCTTCATGGTCATGACGAACGCCGCGCTCGCCGATAATGGAAGGGTAAGCGCTGCGGCCAGAGCGAGAGCCAGGGCCGCAGCGTAGCGCGCGCAACCGTTAGGTCGTGGCATGTCCGATCCCTCATTTGATGCGGAGCCGGTACAGGCAAGCCGCATGCCATAGGAACAGTCCTAAGGCTGTCAGAGGGTTATCCGCATTTCCACGGCATCAGTGGCCCGCGGTGTAAAGTCCGCCGACACCGCTATCGACGGACGCCCAGCGGTCATGGCGCGTCCCCGCCATTGCCTTACTCAGCCGCAGCCACGACAAGCTCCATACTCCTGGCCGTAGCCAGCCGCTGGAACAGCCGCCAGTACCGCTCGGTGCACGCATCATAGCTGAATGTGGCAGCCCGCTCCCGTAGTAGTGCCGACGGCCAGCGCTGCCGCTCATCCAGCACCTGCTGCATAGCCGCGGCCAAGGCGCTTGGATTTTGCTGCGGCGCCAGCACACCGTAGCGGTCGTGAGCGAGAATTTCTGCAGGACCATACGGACAGTCGGTCGCCACGACTGGCGTACCACAACCCATTGCCTCGACCAAAACGTTGCCGAAACCCTCCGACCGTGACGACAACACAAACGCCGACGCCTGACGCATATAGGGCAGCGGATTCTGCACGAAGCCGAGGAATGCCACGTCGGCCGCGACACCAAGGGACTCGGCCAGCCGCTCCAGTTCCTCGCGCATCGGACCGACACCCAGAATCATCAGCCGCCCTGCGCGCTGCCGCCGGAACAAGGCAAACGCGTGCAGCAGCGTGCGATGGTCCTTCATTGCGACCAGCCGGCCGGCAGTGGCAAAAACCGGAACGTCAGCGTCGTCGAACCACGGATGCTTCGCCGGCGCCGCGGCGCGCTGTGCGAAATCGTCGCCAATGACCGCATTGCTGATCGTGCTGACCTTCTCCGGCCGCAACCCACCGATCTGCACCAGCTCTCTGGCGATCCCGTCGGAGACGGCAACAGCATGGTCGATATGACGCGCCAACAGCCGATAGCATAACGGAACGACCCTATGCTTCCAGTTGACCGTCGCATGATAACCCGGCGTGAGCGGGTTGTGCTGGCAGATCACAAGCCGCGTTCTCGTTCGCGACCCGGCCAATGCCTTGGCCAGCGACGCCGCAACATTATTATGGTCGACATTGGCTACAAGAATGTCCGGCTTTGCCTGCCGGAGATACCGACGGAGTCGTACCGCGTCATGCAACGTCCGCGTGCCGGCAAGATCGACCACCGGTAAATCATTCGGCAGCAACGGCAACAATTCACCCTGCAGCCGGTGCACGACCAGGGTTACCTGGGCACCCCGCCGCTGCAGTTCCTTCGCCAGCGCCAGGCATTGCCGCTCGACGCCACCCGGCGACAAGTCATGCACATAGATCGCAATGGACAATGGCACAGGTGCTGCCCGAACACCTCCATAAGGTCGTGGAATACTAGGGACTTGAAGGTACGGGGCTTCAAAATGGGATATCGTCACGCGGACTCCATCAAAGGCGAATGTGGTGACATGTGTATTGATCTGTCACCGCGGCAACCCGAGCGCGACCACTAATACGTGATGGCCGCGCGCCGAACGGCGCGTCGGGCGGCTAGTCAGCAGGTCGGCACGATACGCACGGGCCGGCCCAAATCGATAATCACAACAGCGTTCTGCCGAAATATGCGCGCGAGACGGACCGCCGGTCGCTTATCGCCGAATTGAAGCAAGTGTGCCTCCCGCCAGCCGCGCCATGTCCCGGTAGCCGGCAGCGTGGGCCGACGTCGGGCGACCTGCTCGAGGCGGCGGTGCATGCGGTGGTTCCATCCCGCAGGCATGCGGCGCGAGAACGGGTTTTCGGCCCCGATCAATGTTGCGCTTCGGTAGCCATGACGGGCCAGCAGACCATCCACGGCAGCCTGCCGCCGGCCGGTGCGGATTTCGACGCCGTCGGCCTGGTACACAGTCATGCAATATGCCCGAAGAAGCCTCGGAGGTAGCCGGTTACCGTGGCTCACGCATCTTGAACTCGACATCACGGTGGACGTGCACGGACATCAATATGCCAAAACCGACCATCACCGTCAGCATCGCGGACCCTCCATGCGACACCAGCGGCAACGGCACGCCGCCGACAGGGATAGCGCCCATGACCATGGCAATATTGACGAATACGTAAAGGAAGAAGTTGCAGGCTATGCCGAACGCCACGAGGCGCCCGTACTGGTGGCGGCAGCGCAGCGCGATCAGCATCGCGCCCAGGATAATCAAGCACAACAACGCCATAACGCCGAGTGCACCGGCCAGCCCGAACTCTTCGCCAATCATCGTAAAGATAAAATCTGTTTGCTTCTCCGGCAGGAAGTCGAGATGTCCCTGGGTCCCCTGCAGGAATCCCTTTCCCCAGGTGCCGCCGGAGCCCAGCGCAATCTTGGACTGGATGATATTGTAACCGGCGCCAAGAGGATCGCTTTCTGGGTGTAAAAACGTGTCGATACGCGCGCGCTGGTAGTCGTGCAGATGGTTGTAGACATACGGTGCCAGAAACGGCAGTGGGGTAAGCACCAGGACGAATTTCCACCAGCGCACGCCGGCAGCAAAGAAAATACAACCGCCGAGCAGGCCGGTGATGGCGGCGGTGCCCAGGTTCGGTTCCTTCAGGATCAGACCGACCGGGATCAACGTGGCGATGATCGGCGGAATCAGGAACAGCGGATTGCCGATGCGCTCCCACGATGCTCTGTGAAACCAGGACGCGAGCGCCAGCACCAGCGCCAGCTTCATCATCTCGGATGGCTGGATCTGCATCCCGCCCAGATCAAGCCAGCGCTGCGCGCCCTTCCCGACATGCCCCATGCGCAGCACAAGAACGAGCAGGCTGACACATCCGAGCCACGCCAGCCAGGACAGGCGGGCAATAAAGCGGATGTCGATCATCCCGATGCCCAGCATCAGCACCAGTCCAAAGGCAAAGCGCAGGATGTGGCGGGTGGCATAGGGATCCGGCGAACCGCCCGCGGCGCTGTACAGGGCGGTATAGCCGACCCCGGCAAGCGCGCACAGCAACAGCACGTACAGCCAGTTGACCCGGAAGATCTTTCCCATCAAGTCGAAGGACGGCTCTCGCCACAGGCGGCGTTCGCTCAGCATCGCGCTCCTCCTGTCACTGAACCTGGGCCACCTTGGCGTCCGGCGCCGTCGTCCGGTTCACCGGGTCGCGCCGCATAGCCGCCAGCATGATCTCCTTCGCCAGCGGCGCGGCGGCTGCGGAGCCGGCATTACCGTGCTCCACCACCACGGATAGGGCATAGCGCGGCGCGTCATACGGCGCGTAGGCGACGAACAGCGCGTGCGGCCGGTATTCCCAGGGCAGCTTCTCGCTGTCGAACTTGCCGCTTTCACGCAGTTCGCGGGAGACGCGGCGGACTTGCGCCGAACCCGTCTTGCCGGCCATCTGGCCAAAGCCTTCGCCCAGGCGGGCAAGCGGCGCGGTGCCGCCTGCCTCATTCACCACCGCCCACATCCCCTGTCGTACCGTGTGCAGCATTTTCTCCGGAACCGCCAGCGACGGGTAATCGTCGGACTGGCTGCCTGGCTGCAGCACCCCCGCCAGGTGCCGCGTCAGGTGCGGCTGCACGGCCCGCCCGCTGGCGATGCGCGCGGCGTAGGTGCAAAGCTGCAGGGGCGTGACCTGGATGTAGCCCTGGCCGATGCCACTGACGACCGTGTCGCCGATCGCCCAACCGCGGCCCTTGCGGGTGCGCCACTCGCGCGTCGGGACGAGGCCGGCGCGCTGGCCCGGCAGGTCGAGTTCAAGTTCTGTGCCCATGCCAAGCCTGTGCGACATCGCGGCGATGCGATCGATGCCGGTGCGTCGGGCAACTTCATAGAAGTAGACATCGCAACTGAACTTGATGCCACCAGCCAGATCAACCGATCCGTGCCCCCCCTTGCGCCAGCAATGGAATCGGGCATCGCCTAAATCGAAGTAGCCGGGACACTGGAACCGGTCGTACGGCGTGATGGCCTTGCTCTCCAGCCCCGCAAGCGCCACCGCCATCTTGAAGGTCGATCCGGGCGCGTACAGGCCTGACGTCGCCTTGTTGATCAGCGGCGTGCGCTTGTCGTTCGTCCATTTCACCCATTGCGCCTGAGTAACGCCGGAGTTGAACAGCGACGGGTCGAACGACGGATTGGTCGCCATCGCCAGCACTTCGCCATTGCGGCAATCCATTACAACAGCGCTGGCGCTTTCATCTTTCAGCGTCTTCAGCACCGATTGCTGCAGGCCGGCATCGATGGTCAGGCCGACATCCTCACCCTGTACGCCTTCCAGGCGGTCCAGTTCCCGTATCACTCGGCCGACCGCGTTCACCTCCAACTGCACCGACCCGGCGCGGCCGCGCAGCGCCAGATCGTGGAACTTCTCCATACCGGAACGGCCGATGCGCAACCCCGGCAGCGCCAGCAGCGGGTCGTCAGCCACATCGCGCTCATTCGGAGGCGCAACGTAGCCGACAATATGGGCAAACTGGTCAGAATAAGGATAGATTCGCTTGGTGCCGTTATCCACCACGACGCCCGGCAGATCGGGAGCGTTGACCTGGATCTTCGCCATCTCCTCCCAGGTCAGGAACTCCTTGATCAGGATCGGAATGAACTTGCGGTGGCGGTGTACTTCGCGCTCGATGCGCGCGCGTTCATAGTCGCTGAGCGGGATGATGGCAGAGAAATTATCCAACGTGGCGCTGACATTGTTGGATTCTTCAGCGATCAGGTCGGCGCGCCAGTTGATGCTGTTGCCGGCCAGCACGACCCCGAACCGATCGAGCACCCGGCCCCGCGGCGGCGCCATCATCCGCGCGCTGATCCGGTTGTCGTTCGCCATGGTGGTGTACTTGCTGCCCTCCTCGACCTGCACCTGGTAGAGTCGCGCACCCAACGTGCCCAGCAGCGCCACCTGGCCGCCCATCATCAGCAAGGCGCGCCGGGTGAAGACGCCGTAGCGCTGGGTTTCACGCTTCACGTCAGAGCCGTTCCAGGTCGGTGATGTGGCGATCGGCCACACCCAGCGGCACGGCCAGCGCCGGGAACACGGCGATGGTGACGATGGCCTGGAAAAAGGCCGGCGCCAACGACAGCAACCGGAAGGTCAGCAGCATGACAAGCAGCCACATCAGGATAGCCGCGCTGATGGCGATCGGCACAAAGCTCAGCCAGACGATGGCGAAGCCGTGCGGCAGCAGAAAGCGGCGCAGGGCCACAGCGATGCCGTGGCACGACAGCACTGTCAGCGTGCCGACGCCGAACGGCAGGTAGGCGAGCAGGTCCAGGATCAGACCGATCAGAAAGACCACTGGCGGCGGCACGCAGCGTGGCCGATGCAGCGACCAGAACCAGATGCAGCCGAGGACAACGGCTGGCTGCAGCGCGGCCTGGCCAGTGATGCCAAGCGGCGCCTCAAGCAGCAGCATCAGCAGGACCGTTGTGGTAGCGGGGAAACTGGCACGCGCCGCAAGGTCGAGGCGGCGGCCCAGCGACGGCCGCGGACGCACACCCGGGCGCCGGTCGATCCAGGCCATCAATGCGTCGCCGGTGTGATGCGGCGCGGCGATTGCGGCTTTGTCGCGCCGCCAGCCTTGGCGTCCGACGCCAGCGCGGACGACGATCCGCCAAGCCCGCTCACGCCGTAATCGAAGACGCGCACGATCTCCAGACGCTGCAACTGTGCGGCAGGCTCAACCTCCGGCACCCCATTGCTTGCGTAACGGACGGTGCCAACCGGCAGGTTCGCTGGGAAGGCATTAGCCTCGGCGCTGGTGACGATGCGCTCGCCGTCCTTCGGATTCACGCCTTCGGGCCAATAGACAAGCCGCGGGCGCTGGTTGTTGGTACCGATCAGGATGGCCCGTGCGCGGGAGGATTCCATGATGACCGGGATGCGGCTGTTAAGGTCGGTGATCAGCAGCACGCGCGCCGTGCGGGCGCCGACTTCGGTTATCCGGCCAACCAGGCCGCGGTCATCCAGCGCGATCTGGCCCTTGCGGATACCGTGATTTGGTCCGAGCGACAGCAGCACGGCGCGAGCATATAAGCCGCCCGCATCGGCAACGACACGGGCGGTGACATAGGAGGCGTCGGGATCGGGAATCCAGTTGAGGCTGGATTTCAGCCGCAGGTTCTCGGCGTCCAAGGCCAGGGCCACCGACTGCCAGCGGCGCAACTGCTCATTCTCGGCACGCAGCCGGGCGTTTTCCTCGCGCATCGCCCACAGATTCGCCACCTCATTCCACGTCGCGCGGGCATGGTCGATCGGGTCGGCGAGGACGCGATAGATCGGCGCGAGACCATCCGCGAGGGCCGACCGAGCCCTCTCTGCCAACAGGGCGTCCGCCTTGCCGAGCAGCATCAGCGCAAAGGAGGCGAGGATCAGGACCGGCAGGGTGAGCCGGGCAAGCGCCTGTCGCGTCTGGATCGAAAGGCGGATCATCGGCAAGTTCCACGCGGCCGGTCAGCGCCGGAGCCGATCGCCGGCGTTGCGGGAGCAAACACCCGAGTGATGGATATAGACGCCTCGGGCCGGCACTCCAACACTTTCTCGGCAGTGCAATGAAGCTGGTCATTGCACCTCGGCTTCAATGCGCGCGGAGCCTTGCGGCCGTGGCCACTCCGATACAGCATGCGCCCCTTGGTATGTCGTTACGTCGGCATCAGTACATGCTCGTCAGCACATTGCTCAGCCGCTTACGCTCCTCCAGCGCCCGGCCTGTGCCCATGGCGACACATTGCAGCGGGTTCTCGGCGATCACCACGGCCAGGCCCGTTGCATCCCGCAGCACCTGGTCGAGGCGGTACAGCAGTGCGCCGCCCCCGGTGAGCACGATACCGCGGTCGACGATGTCGGCGGCGAGCTCCGGCGGTGTATTCTCCAGCGCGACCTTGACCGCCTCCACGATGGCGGAAACCGGATCGGCCAAGCTCTCCGCAATCTCGCGCTGGCTGACCATCACCTCACGCGGCACACCGTTCATCAGATCGCGGCCTCGGACCTCACGATAAGGGCCCTCACCGCCGTCGTCCGGCGGGGCGGCAGCGCCGAGTTCCATCTTGATCCGCTCGGCCGAGGCTTCACCGATCAGCAGGTTATGGTGCCGGCGGATATAGCTGATGATCGCCTCATCCATCTTATCGCCGCCGACGCGGACGCTACGCGCGTAAACGATGCCGCCCAGGGAAATAACGGCCACTTCCGTGGTGCCGCCGCCGATGTCGACCACCATCGATCCCGACGGCTCCGTTACCGGCAGGCCAGCGCCGATCGCCGCAGCCATCGGTTCCTCGATCAGTTGAACACGGCGTGCACCGGCGCTTTCCGCGCTCTCCTGGATGGCTCGGCGCTCCACCGCGGTCGAGCCGGACGGCACGCAGATGACGATCAACGGTGAGGCGAAGCCACGCCGATGGTGCACCTTACGGATGAAGTGCTTGATCATCTCCTCGGCGACTTCGAAATCGGCGATGACCCCATCGCGCAGCGGGCGGGAGGCGGTGATGTAGCCGGGGGTACGGCCAAGCATCTGCTTGGCTTCCTCACCGACCGCAACCACCTGCTTCTTGCCGCGCACGTCGGCAATGGCCACAACACTGGGTTCCGCCAGCACGATGCCTCTGCCCTTGACATAGACGAGGGTATTTGCGGTGCCGAGATCAATGGCCATGTCGGCTGACATGAAGCCAAGCAACCGGGAGAACATTCAGGCAACCTTCGTCCGGAATTGAAGTCTGTCAGGCGGAAGCGCGTGGGCTTACCTGTGGCTGGCCACGACCACAAGGGCTTGTTAACGATTGCTTGAATGTGAAGCCCGCATGTTGCTGCGGTGCAGCGCATGGGTGACGTCCGGCTGTGTTCCCTGACATAACGGCGAGCGGCAACCGCTGAGGTGCATGCACTAGCCTTATTGCAACGGCGTTCTCCCAGACCATCGCAACGGCGACTTCGGGACAATGCGGCCTGTCGCCGCTGTCAGCAACTTTCAGATTGATGTCGATATAAGTGCGTCGCGGGTAATGCGGGCTGGTAACACCGTGTTGCTTTGTCGGCGTTACGTAAACGCTCAATCTTTGAGCAGAACTGTCCTGCCGATCCGGCCGCGCCATTAGCGCCAGCGGATCAACCGGCCAGAACCGTCAATCAATCACCCGTCCTGGACCAGACGCGTCCTGAAAGTCGGAACCGGTGGCAGCGATCCGCGTGCTGTTCGTAACCAGCGAACTGGCCGGCCTTGCCAAGGCAGGCGGGCTTGGCGATGTCTCCGCTGGACTGCCGCTTGCCCTTCGCCAGCGCGGGGTCGATGTCCGCATCGTCATGCCGGCGTACGAAGAGGTTCTGGCCAAGCTGCCGGGCATCGAATGGGCCGGCGAACTTCCGGGCCGGTCCGGCATACCGACAGCGCGGCTGGGCCAGGTGCGCCTGCCTGACGGCGTCATCCTGTACCTGGTGGCCGAACCGTCACTCTTCGAGCGGCGCGGCACGCCCTACTGCACGCCGGAAGGCGCAGATTGGCACGACAACCATTTGCGTTTCGCACGCCTGTCGCTGGCAGCGACCGATATCGCGGCCGGTCGCGCCGGCCTGACCTGGATGCCCGACATTGTGCATGTGAATGACTGGCCGGGTGGCCTAACCCCAGCCTACATGCGCTGGGACGGTGTTGCCGTACCGACAGTGTTAACGATCCACAACATCGCGTATCAGGGCAACTTCGACGCGGCACAGCGCCATGCGCTGGCCATCCCGGATGCCGCGTTTGACGTCAACGGCGTTGAGTTTCATGGACGTGTTTCGTTCCTGAAGGCCGCCGGCTTCTATGCCAGCCACGTCACCACGGTCAGCCCGACCTATGCCCGGGAAATCACCACGGAAACGCAGGGGGCCGGGCTACATGGCCTGATGCAACGGCGCGCCGCGCAGGGGGAGCTCTCGGGCATCGTCAACGGCATTGATGAAAGCTGGAATCCCGGCAGTGATCCGCATCTGCCGCATCATTTCGACCCGGACGACCTGGAGGGAAAGGCGGCCAATGCGGACGTCATCCGCACTGGCCTGTGCCTGCGACCGTCGAATGGTCCATTGTTCGGCATTGTCTCCCGCCTCGTGCACCAGAAGGGCCTGGACCTCGTGGCGGAAGCAGCGAACGAGATTGTCGAAAACGGCGGGCAGATCGCCATCCTTGGCCTGGGCGATCCGGAGATCGAGCACATGCTCAGCCGCACCTCGCGGCGGCATCGCGACGACGTCGGCGTACTGATCGGCTTCAATGAGCCGATGGCGCGGCGGATTGTCGCCGGCAGCGACTTCACACTGATGCCGTCGCGCTTCGAACCTTGCGGCCTGACGCAGATGCAGGCGCAGCGCTACGGCGCGCTGCCGATCGCGCATGCTACCGGGGGGTTGGCAGATACAATCGACGACGGCACCACCGGGTTCCTGTTCTCGACGCTGACGCCGGAAGGTCTGATGTCGGCCTGTCACCGTGCCTTCGAGACGTTTGAGAATGAGGCGCAACTGGCCGAGATGCGGCGTGCCGCAATGGCGCAATGCTTCGGCTGGTCCGGCGCCGCGGCAGAGTATGAGGCGCTGTACTGCCGTCTGCTGGGACGCCAGCCGAGACCCGTACGTCCCGCCGCGCGACACGCGATCACGCCGGCAGTCGACGCCACGCTGGAAGTGGCCGCCTGACCGCTCCGGATGGTTTCGCCCGGACGGTGTCAGCTAACCCTGCAGCACCGGCAACCAGACGGCGCGCAGCTTCGGCCAATGTTCCGATAAACGTACAGAATTGGTTGCAACGACCGGCGTATCCGCGTACCCTTGCGTGTAAGCAGGACTCTTCGCCACCTCTCGCCGCCATGGCTGTACCCGCTTCAGCGCGGATCGGGCAGGCCGCCCTCGGTGACCGCGAAGCCAATGCATGGCGTGATAAACCAGGCGAGGGATGGCTATGCCCGACGTGGATTGGATCACCGAAGCGCCGATCCGGGTCTTGTCGGAATTCCAGATCATCGCCGCCCTCAAGAAGATGCGACTGACCATGCGGGGTTGGGATCCGGTCGCCGTGCCGGACAACCCGGTCATGCCATACGTCCCGCCGGCACCGGGGCAATCGCCCCAGGACGTGCGGGCGAAACAATTGCTACGGAAACCACCCGACATCGACGCCAGTGATTGGAAGCGGCCGCGACGTACGTTCCAGGAACGGTGGAACGACCGCATCTCCAGCACGAACTCGATGCTGGACAACGACTTTCGCGACCATCACGTCGTCGGCTATTTCGTTACCGGCGTCCCGGTTGCGCTGATGGCGCTGACCGGCGCGTCCACGGTTTACGTCGCCGACCTCGTTTGCCATCCAGGTACGGAGAATGCCGGCGGCATCATGATCGAGTATGCTGTCAATTACGGATGCAAGATCCACAACAGTCCTATCGTGCGGTTGTGGGCCCTGAATGAGGACGCCCGGCGCGCCTATCTGGCCCTTGGCTTCACCAGCGACACGGGCACCGGCAAGGCGATGACGCTGAGACCGGCAACGAGCCCGTTGTGGACACAGGTCTCGGGGGTCTGGCACCTCGCCAAGTACGCGCAGGGTCAGCGCTACGCCGCGTGACAGCGGGCGTCTGACGGCCGCGACCCCCGCTCCTGGACAAAGGTTTCCGCCGCGTGGCACCATCATGGCTCCGGTTGGAGAGCGACAATGCGGCACTGTACTTGTGCAAGGGCCTGGCGGTCCTGATCAATCAGCACAGACAGACTCAGTTCACCGCATGAGTTCCGCGAGCCCGCTTGACGAAATGGCCGACGGCAAGGGCGGCGTGAAGCTGCACTGGCGGTCCTTGTTGTCGGCGATGTTCGGCCTGGGCCACGAGGTACTGGCGCAGCGCACGCGCCTGCTGGACCAGACCTTCGATGAGGAGGGCATCACCGCAATCCTGCCGGGTGAGCGGGCGGTGAACTGGCGCTGCGACCCGATCCCCCTGCCCCTGTCGTCATCGGAGTTCCTGGCGCTGGAGACTGGGTTGGCACAGCGAGCCCGGTTGATGGAACGCCTGCTGGCCGATCTGTACGGCCCGCGGACTCTGTTGTCGGACGGGCTCATCCCGTCGGACCTGATCCACGCCAATCCGGACTATCTGCGCGCCTGCTGCGACCTTAATGGCACTCGCCGCGACCGCTACCTGTTCTTTTATGCCGCCGATCTGCTGCGTGGCGACGACGGCGTCTGGCGCGTGCTGGGGGACCGCACCTCGGAAGCGCAGGGCATGGCCTATGCCATGGAGAACCGCCGCGTGCTGGGGCGCGTGGTGCCCGAACTGTTCCGCAACCAGAAAATCCACCAGTTCCGGCCGTTCCTGGACATTGTCAGCGACTCGCTGCAGGCGCTGTCCTGCGACGACAATGCCGCGGTGGCGTTGCTGAGCGGCGGGCATGCTGACCCGCTCTGGTTTGAGCACGTGCTGCTGGCGCGCGAACTGTCCGTCAACCTGGTGGAAAGCGGCGACCTGACATTGCGCAATGGCCAGGTGTTCCTGAAGACGCTGCGCGGCCTGCAGCGTATTGGCGTGCTGCTGCGGCGCAAGGATGGCAGGCTGATCGACTCGCTGGAGTTGGCGCCGGGCGTTGGCGTGCCGGGCCTGATGGAGGCGATCCGCGGCGGCACGCTGCGCATGGTGAACGACCCCGGATCGGCGGTGGTGCAAGCGCCCGGGTTGGCCGCGTTCCTGCCGCAACTGGCTCGCCACCTGCTGGATGAGGAACTACTGGTACCCAGCCAGGCGACGTTGTGGCTTGGGGAGGAGGCGGTGGTGCGCACCGTGCTGCGTGACCTGGAGGGCTGGGTGATCCGCCCAGCCACCGATGGCGACGCCGTGCCGGTCGTTCCCATGCAGTTATCGACGCAGGAGCGGGAGACGCTCGCCGCGCGGATGGCGGCACGCCCGGCCGAATACGCCGCGTCGGTCGCGCCCAATCCATCCGTTGCCCCCTGCGCCGGGCCGAACGGGCTGGAGCCCAAGGCGGTTGCGCTGCGCATGTTCCTGGCCTTCGACGGCGAACGTTGGCGGGCCCTGCCCGGTGGCCTGGCGCGGGCCCTGTCCGAGGAGGATGGCTTGGCCGGACGCCTGCCACGCAACGCGCTATCCAAGGATGTGTGGGTGCTCGCCGACGAAGGCGAGGCGGTGCAAGGCGCGCTGGGCCTGCTGACGCCGACACTGGCGATCCGCCGCACCTCGGGCGACCTGCCGTCTCGCGTCGCCGACAATTTCTACTGGCTCGGCCGCTACCTGGAGCGGCTGGAGGAAGGCGCGCGGCTGCAGCGGGCGATGATTGCGCGCGTGCTGCGTCCTGCCCCCACGGCGCGCGAAGTGGCCGAGATGCAGGTGCTGATGGCGAGCCTGTCCAGTGTCGGCATGGTGGACCCGGAGGAGAAGGCCGTCGTCGGCGTCGGCATGCTGGGGACGACCATGATGCGGGCGTTCCGAACCAAGGGCCGCATGCGGCAGCTGCTGGACAATGTCGCCGGACAGGTCGATCAGTTGCGCGACCGTCTGACCGGCGAGATGTACTCCGTGCTGACCCGGTCGTTGCGAGACCTGACCGACGCGATGCGCAAGCTGCCGGCGGACTCCGATCCGAGCGCGCTGGAGCACGCCTCGCACCTGACGACCGAGATCCTGGAATTCTCTGCCACCGTCGCCGGCCTTGCGGCCGAGAACATGGTGCGTGGCGGCGGCCGCCTGTTTCTGGATTTCGGCCGGCGCACCGAACGCGCCCAGGCGATCGCGGCGGAACTGGCCGAGGTGCTGGACCAACCGAACGCCTCGACCCAGCCCGGCCGGGTCGAGGCGGCATTGCGACTGGCGCTGGAATTGCGCGATTCCGTCATCACCTACCGCAACCGCTATCTGGCCGTGCTGCAGCCGGCGCCGGTGCTGGACCTGATCCTGGCCGACGACGGTAACCCGCGTGGCCTGGCGTTCCAGTTGACGGCGCTGCGCAGCCTGCTGCACGAGATCGTCGAGGAAGGCGACACGCTGGTCACTGCCATCGATCCGCTGCTGCAGGAGGCACATGACATCGTCCAGGACGTCATGCGCTCCCCGGACCAGATGACCACCGCCGCGCGGCTGCCGCCACGCCTGCGCACGCTGTCGCACGCGATCAGCGACGTGGCCGACCTTGTGTC
>JAFEFW010000007.1 GCA_018240405.1 Pseudomonadota bacterium | reverse complement strand
AAGACCAGCGCCAGGTGACTCCTGAGCTATTCAGGTGGCGTTCCCCACCTGGCCTCTTCGCATCACGCGTCGACCGCGTCCGCCTCGTTTCTCCGTACCGGCATCCAGCCCGACCGCACCGGAAGCCCTAGTGAGCGTCTGCTTGTGTGCCGGCTGCCTGACACCTCAAGATATAGCAGTGGCTGATATGTGATCATTGGCTTCTCGATGCTTGAGAGCCGTCCGCATTCGCGGCACCTCGCTCCGCCCTTGTGCTAGGACACGCCGCATGCGCCGGTTCTCGCAATGGGCCATAATGCGGACGCCGGTTTCGGTGCGGCCGTCGCTGGGTCTGACGCCGTCACCGGAAGATGGAAAATGCGATTTGTCACGCCTGCTTGGACTGGTTTGCCGCGCCGTGATACGAATTCAGCCGGTTCCGGCGGTGCGGCGAAATCCGCTGCAGACTTGTCTTCCGGGCTTCCAATAACTGCGCCACGCGGTATGTCTCTGCCGCGGCGTAACAGTGAGCGACTCGATCGCAGCCGCAGGGTCCGGCTCACCAAATAGGAACCAAAGGCACCATTCATGACTGAAGCCCGTCCCGTCCCGCAGCACAGGCTCGGGCACATGCCCTGGATCGCACTTGCTTTGACGGCAGGGCTGCTACAGGCCTGCGCCCCGGAGCAGTCCGTCAGGGCGTCCAAAAATCGAGTCTATGCCGCTGATCTCGCCGGCGCTGCCAAAGTATGCTCCTTGCCAAAGGTAACGCCGGTCGACGGGCAAACGATTGAGGTACCGATGGGGCTGGGCAACGACGGCGGTTGGTGTGGGTTGCCGATACAGAGAGGTGATGCACCGTTTGATGCGGGCCTCCTGACGGCCCGTCCGGCCAACGGCAGCGTCCTGATTCACAAGGTCGGTGACTTCACGCGGATCGATTACCGCCCGGATCGCGGGTTCACCGGCGCGGATGCGTTTTCGGTCAAGCTTGTGCCTGGCAACGCCGTGATCAAGGTGAACGTTACGGTGACGGGTACAGCCAAGACCTGATGCATGCCTGGCTGGTACCGGCCCTCCGGCCGGTACCAGCCAGGCAGCAGTCTACTTCTTCTTGCTGACCTTCTTGCCGCTGCTGCCGCCGCCAGATGACGAAGCGCCGCCTGACGCGCACACGTCGACTGAAGCCGGGATGAGATCCTTTCCGGCTGCATACTCCGGTAGGTCGCGGGCGGACGCCAGCGATAGGACCTCATCGAAGATCATGCCATTCCGCGGGCAGAAATCTCCGCCCAATGCCGTACCCTGCCGCGACTTGGCGTTCGCCAGTTCGGTGACGAATTTATCGTGTTCGTATTGCCCGGACTTCCCATAGTGTCGGGCAAAATACCCGCTCACGGCCTTCTCGTTGGACTGCAAATCGGGCTTATAGCGGTTGATAAAGGCGTTGTATTTTTCGCTGTAGCGGCAACCGGTTGCCAGGACCATAAGTTCGCTGCGCAGCGCCTGGACCTCAAATGTGGTCTGATCGGCCGCTGACGAACAACGCTGTGCTGCCGCGACAGGCTGCGCGCCCAAAACGGCTAGTGCCGAGACCACCCCAATCAGACGACGCATGCGATTCTCCTCCTACTCATGGTGGGCGCTGGATAGCGCGGGCGCGCGAAGGTGACCACTGCAATCCGCCGTCGAAAGACATTACAGGCGCGCCATCAAATTCCAGCATGGACAGGGTTTGTGAAATCTGCTGGATGCCGTGGCTTCGCCTATGGTCATTCCCCGTAGAGGGGCCGTGCCTGCATGCATTATGAGTGTTGCGCCAGCCGTCGGGAGCCACGTTCTTGATTGCGGCGAACACATGTGGCGTCGTGGCAGCCTTGTCCTGGTCCTTACGCGACCCGTGCGTCCAGCCCAACGACGGTATGCCCTGCTGGAGCCGCCTCTGGATGGCTAGGCGAGTGCGGGAGCACGCGGCTGGCGGCTGCGGCGATCGTCGGTACAAGCCTGCTCCATGACAACAGGCGAGCTTTACGCCGTCGGGAGCCTTGTCACCGGGTGCCTGGTGCTCGCACTCAAGGGGGCGGCGTGGTGGTTGACCGGCAGCGCCGCGCTTTATTCGGACGCGCTGGAATCGATCGTCAACGTGGTCGCGAGCGTCGTGGCGTGGGGGGCTCTGCGTTTCGCCGCCCGTCCAGCCGACGCAAATCATCCCTATGGCCATGACAAGGCAGAGTTCTTCTCGGCAGTCATTGAGGGCGCGCTGATCGTCATCGCGGCCTGGATGATATTTGAGGAAGCCTGGATGAGCTGGTGGCAGCCGAAAGCGCTGTCGCTGCCGCTGGCCGGAATTGTCCTGAATGCCCTGGCGACCGCCTTCAACGGCGCGTGGGCCGTTGTCCTGCTTCGTGTTGGCGCGCGGCTACGGTCCCCAGCATTGCAGGCCGATGGGCGGCACCTCATGTCGGACGTTGTCACATCCATCGGCGTGGCCGCCGGTGTCACCTTGGCGGTGCTGACGGGTTGGTTGTTCCTTGATGCCGCTCTGGCGGCGGCAACTGGTGTCTATATTCTGTGGTCCGGCAGCGTGCTGATTTTCCGTTCGGTCAACGGCTTGATGGATGCCGCCCCTGAACCGGCTATCGTAAGCCGCATCCGGCAGCTCGTCTCGGAAGCCGGGACCGGGGCAATCGAAGCGCATGACTTCCGGAGCCGCCACGCCGGAAAGCTGACCTTTCTGGAATTCCACCTCGTGGTGCCTGGCACTATGTCTGTGGCGGAAGCACATCGGATCTGCGACCGAATTGAGGACGCCCTGCGTGCCGAGATGGGCCATCTTCTTGTGACAATCCATGTCGAGCCTGAGGAGAAGGCGAAGCACGACGGCCGACAGGTCGAACCGATATCGCGAGCCGGTCAATGAACGTCCCGTTCTTCGTGAAGCAAGTTGCCATTTGGCAACTTGACACGTCTTTCCGACCTCCGTAGAACGCCGCCTTCCTGCTGGCAAGCCTGGGCTCCAAACCGAGGCCGTAGCCGGCTTGCTCAGACGAAACCGAAGGACTCATGGCAAACACCGCTTCGGCGCGTAAGCGCATCCGCCAGACGGCGACCCGGACCGCACGTAATCAGGCGCGGAAGTCGCGTATGCGTACCTACGTCAAGAAGGTGGAAGCCGCCATCGCGGGTGGCGATCGTGCGGCGGCGGCCGAGGCATTGCGCGCCGCACAGCCGGAGATGCAGCGGGCCGCCGGCAAGGGTGTCGTCCACACCAATACCGTGGCTCGTAAGCTGTCGCGCCTCTCTGCGCGTATCAAGGCACTTCCTGCTGCCTGAAGTCGCGGTTCCGGTCAGCCGAGTGGGTTGACCGGATTCATCGGCTGAGGCATCATCCCGTTGTAACCTCGTCTTGGTAATATTCAGGACGGTGCAAGTTATCGCGCGGGAAATCTAAGTTTCCCGCACTGAATTTCCCTGCATATTCTTCGTCGTTACGCATGACACATTAGTAATGTTATTGCGTTTTCTCATTCCACTTCTTTGATGCCCGGAATTGCCATTGCCTCCGTCTGAATCCCTGACATACTGAAACTTAGGCAGAGGTCTCCTGTTCTTGCAGGGGGCGCTGAACGATGCCGCACTCTGTTGCATTGCTGATCAATGAAGGATGCGCGAGCCGGTCAACGGTAGCGGGAAAGACGACCTGAGTTTTTGAACGCTGGGGGAGCATGGGATGACCACGACTGAGCCCGTGATCGTGGAACTGCCGGAACTCGCTGCCCAATGGGCGCGGATCCGGGCCAGGCTCCAGGGTGAGGTCGGTGACGCGATCTACCGCACTTGGCTCCGTCAAATGATTCTGGGCGGTATGGACGGCGATGAAGTGACCGTCACGCTGCCGACGCGGTTCCTGCGCGACTGGGTCACAAGCCGCTACGGTGCACGCATCAGTGCTTTGTGGCAAAGTGAGAACGCGGCAGTGCGCCGCGTTGATATAAGGGTGGGCAGTGCGGTTCCGGGTGCCATACCTCGGGATGATGCCACTTGCGATGACCGCACCTTTTATGCCGCCACCGTTGCGGCACCGTCGATCGAACCGGCGGCGCTGACGGTAGCTGCCGTTTATCCGCCGCAGACACCGCTGAGAAGCCCCGCGACGTCAGGCGCATCCACGCAGGAGGATCGGATCGAACCGCGCTCAGACCTTGCCGCGGCGCTCGACCCGCGGTTTACGTTTGAAGGCTTTGTCGTTGGCAAGCCGAACGAATTTGCCTATGCCTGCGCCCGACGCGTTGCCGAACGTCCGTCCAGCCCCGGATTCAATCCCCTGTTCCTGTATGGCGGCGTCGGGCTTGGTAAGACCCATTTGATGCACGCGATAGCTTGGGAACTGACGGAGCGCACTGATCGACGTGTATCTGTTGCCTACATGTCGGCAGAGAAGTTCATGTACCGCTTCATCGCCGCAATCCGCAGCCAGGCGACCATGGAATTCAAGGAACACCTGCGCAACGTCGACGTACTGATGATCGACGACCTGCAATTCCTCATCGGCAAGGATAATACGCAGGAGGAATTTTTCCACACCTTTAACTACCTGGTGGAAGCCGGGAAGCAAATCGTCGTATCCGCCGATAAGTCTCCGTCAGACTTGAGCGGCCTGGAGCATCGGCTGCGCACGCGCCTTGGGTGCGGCATGGTTGCGGATTTGCACACCACAACCTACGAACTCCGCATCTCGATCCTGGAGGCAAAAGCAGCCAGGGCCGGTGTGCCGGTGCCGGTCAAGGTGCTCGAGTTTCTGGCACACAAAATCACCTCCAATGTCCGTGAACTGGAGGGTGCGCTCAATCGGCTTGTCGCCCATGCCAACCTGTTTGGTCGGCCGGTTACACTCGAAACCACACACGAAGTGCTGCACGATATCCTCAAGGCACACGATCGGCGTGTGACCATTGAGGAGATCCAGAAGAAGGTCGCGGAACATTACAGTATCCGGCTGACGGATATGTCGTCCGCCCGGCGTGCGCGTTCGGTTGCACGTCCCCGGCAGGTCGCAATGTTTCTGGCGAAACAACTCACCAGTCGAAGCTTGCCGGAAATCGGCCGCAAGTTCGGCAACCGCGACCACACAACCGTAATGCACGCCGTCTCACGGGTCAGCGAGCTGATGCAGCGGGACGGTTCATTCGCGGAGGACGTGGAGTTGCTGCGGCGGCTGCTGGAATCCTGACGGACCTGGTCGCAACGGTTCGGCCAGGAGTTGCCGACCTGTTTTCGCACACGACGCGGGCCGAGGGCGGATCCCCGCGTCCATAAGCCAGCCCCACCACAGCCTGGCCTATTCTGACTGACGGCTGCCATCGCCATGGCGACGGGGTGGGCTCTGGAAGCGACGCGTTGCCTCTCGGACGCCTGTGACAATGATCGACCGCTGCTCCATCTCGTCCTGGCGCTGACAAGGCGGGCCCGGACGGTGGGTCAACAGCCGGTAGGTCGGGCAAAAGGCTACTTGGCATTGCGTGCCGCAGCCCGGCCTTGTGTCGGGCGCTGGCCGTAGAGCGGAGACGCTACAGCGCGGGGGCAGGCGAGGGGCCGCCTTGATGCGGCCCTCCGCGAGCGGTTTAGGCGGCGGTGCGCAGAGTCTCGGCGGCTGCCGCCTTGATCATGTCGGCGCCTTTCTCGGCGATCATGATCACCGCGGCATTGGTGTTGCCGGATGGGACGGTGGGCATAATCGACGCATCCACCACGCGCAGGCCCTCAATGCCATGGACCCGCAGCGTGTCGTCCACCACGGCCATCGGATCCGGACCCATTTTGCAGGTTCCGATGACGTGATAGGTGGTCTGGCCGGTTTCCCTTGCCCATTGCAGCCATTCAGCATCGGTCTGGATCTTGTCGCCTGGGTTCATCTCGAATGCGCGGTACTTGTCCAGCACCGCGTTGTTGATGATGCGGCGGCCGATTTTCATCCCATCCACCAAAACCTGCTGATCGATCGGATCAGCCAGATAGTTTGGCCGGATCGCCGGTGCGGCATTCGGGTCGGCTGATTTCGCATGAATCGAGCCTTTCGATTCAGGCCGGCACTGATACACCGTCAGGGTCATGCCCGGCTGCGTGTCCAACTGGCGCGTCTGCGCATTGCCGTAGCTGGCATGCGCAAAATGATACTGCACGTCGGGCTCTTCCAGCTCCGGCCGGGTCTTGATGAAGCCGTAGGCGATCCCGGCGGTGAACGTCAGAATGCCCCGCCGCTGCGTGTAGTACTTGACCACCTCCCGAGCCAGCGACAGGCCCCGGGTCTGCTCATTGAGCGTCACCGGCAGCTTGACCCGCCAGTTCATCCGCGGCGCGTAGTGGTCGCGGTAGTTCTCCCCAACGCCCTTCAGTTCGTGCAGCACCGGAAGCCCGGCGGCCTGCAGAATCTCCGGATTACCGATGCCGGACAGCTCCAGGATATGCGGCGACTTCACCGCACCGGCGCACAGAATGACCTCCCGATTGCAGCGCGCGGTCTTCGGCAGCCCGCCATTCTGCGTGTAAACGACGCCGACTGCGCGTTTGCCCTCCAGGATCACCTTGGAGCAGAGCGCATCGGTCTCGATATTCAGATTGGAGCGGCTGCGCGCGGGATCGAGAAAGCCGCGCGCCGTCGACCACCGCTCGCCGTTTTTCTGCGTCACCTGGAAATAGCCGAAACCTTCCTGCTTGCCGTTGTTGTAGTCGGCATTGCGCGGATAACCCTCCGCCGCGGCGGCATCGATGAACGCATCCAGCAGCTCTGCCCGCTCGCGCATATGGTCCACATGCAGCGGGCCGCCCCGGCCACGGCTGTCATCGCCGCCTGGCGCGAAGTGCTCAGCCTTCTTGAAGTACGGCAGCACCGAGTCATACGACCAGCCCCGGTTCCCGTACTGCGCCCAGGTATTGTAGTCGAGCGGGTTGCCCCGCACGTACAGCATCCCGTTGATCGAGCTTGACCCGCCCAGCGTGCGCCCGCGCGGGATCGGAATGCGCCGGTTGGCCATGTTCGGCTCCGGCTCGCTCTCGAAATTCCAGTTGTATTTCGGGTTGTTGAGCAGCTTGGTGAAGCCGGCGGGGATGTTGATCCACATCGAGCTGTCCTTTGGCCCGGCCTCCAGCAGCAGGACCTTGGATTTCCGGTCCTCGGTCAGCCGGTTTGCCAGGACACAGCCGGCCGAACCCGCGCCAACAATGATGTAGTCGTATTCCGCCATCGGACTTCCCCCTTGATCGGCCGCACCTATAGCGACGCTTCCGAATGACCGGAAGCCCGTGGCCATTCCGTTCGTGGGCCTTCTGGCGGCTTCCCGTGACGAAGCGGGTGTGGCAACCATTTGCCGATGGGATCGCGCTTCTCCTTCCTCTCGTTGCTGCGCCATGGCGCCGGAAAGGCGTGGGACCGGCAATGGCGCGATGCCCAGCCCAAATCCGCCTACGACACGATCATCATCGGTGCCGGCGGCCACGGCCTGGCAACCGCGTACTACCTGGCCAAGGAGCACGGCATCCGCGACATCGCCGTCCTCGACAAAGGCTGGCTCGGCGGCGGCAACACCGGGCGCAACACGACCATTATCCGTTCCAATTATCTTTGGGACGAAAGCGCTGCGCTTTACGAGCACGCGCTGAAACTGTGGGAGGGGCTGTCAGCAGAGCTGAACTACAACGTCATGTACTCGCCGCGTGGCGTCATGATGCTGGCGCACACCCATCACGACGTGCAGGTGTTCCAGCGCCACGTTTATGCCAACCGGCTGCAGGGCATCGACAATGAGTGGCTGACGCCACAGCAGGCGAAGCGCATCTGCCCGCCGCTCGATATCAGCCCCACGGTCCGCTACCCGGTGCTCGGTGCCGCGCTGCAGCGGCGCGGCGGCATCGCGCGCCACGACGCCGTCGCCTGGGGCTATGCCAGAGGCGCCAGCGCTCTGGGCGTCGATATCATTCAGAACTGCGCCGTTACCGGCATCGACCGCGCGCCAACCGGCGAGGTCACGGGCGTGCAGACGGAGAAGGGACCGATCGCGGCGCGGCGGATTGGTGTCGTCACCGCTGGCCACACCAGCGTGGTGATGGCAATGGCAGGCTTGCGCATGCCGCTGGAATCGTTCCCATTGCAGGCGCTGGTTAGCGAACCGGTCAAACCGGTGATGCCCTGCGTGGTGATGTCGAACACAGTGCACGCCTACATCTCCCAGTCCGATAAAGGCGAACTGGTGATCGGTGCCGGCACGGACGTCTATCCGTCCTACAGCCAGACCGGCGGGCTGCATATCAGCGTGGAGACGCTGCAGGCGATCTGCGAGCTGTTCCCGTCGTTCCGGCGCCTGCGCATGCTGCGGAACTGGGGCGGCATCGTCGACACGACCCCTGATCGGTCGCCGATCATCGGCCTGACGCCGGTGCCTGGCCTCTTCGTCAATTGCGGCTGGGGCACCGGCGGCTTCAAAGCGACCCCGGGCTCCGGCCATGTCTTTGCCGCGACAATCGCCAAAGGTGAGCCGGATCCTCTGGCAGCGCCATTCAGCCTGCACCGTTTCATTACCGGCCGCCTGATTGATGAGGCCGCCGCCGCCGCGGTCGCGCATTGATGCTGCTGATCCCGTGCCCCTGGTGCGGCCTTCGGCCGGAGAACGAGTTCCGCCACGGTGGCCAGGCGCATGTGCAGCGCCCGGCTGACCCGGCGAGTGTCAGCGACGACGCCTGGGCCGCATATCTTTACATCCGCGACAATCCAAGGGGCCGAAGCGCGGAACGCTGGCGTCACGTTCATGGCTGCGGGCGCTTCTTCAACTGCGTCCGCGACACGGTGAGCGATCGCATCAGCCACTGCTACCGCGCGGGAACATCCGGCGCATGACGCAGCCGTTCCGCCGGCCCGGTGGCGGCCGCATCGACCGCACCAACCCGATCCGATTCAACTTTGACGGACGGCAGCTGGAGGGGTTTGCCGGCGATACGCTTGCCTCGGCGCTGCTTGCGAACGGCGTGCACCTCGTTGGCCGGTCGTTCAAGTATCACCGTCCGCGCGGCATCCTTTCCGCCGGGGCCGAGGAACCCAATGCCCTGGTCGCCGTCGATTACGGTCCAGGGCGGGTTACCCCCAACCTGCGCGCGACGCAGGTCGAGTTGTTCGGTGGCCTCAGCGCCCGCAGCCAGAACCGCTTTCCGTCGCTGCGCTGGGACGCCGGTGCGCTGGCGGGTCTCGCGTCGCCGCTGCTATCCGCCGGGTTCTACTATAAGACCTTCATGTGGCCGCCTGCCCTGTGGCGGCGCCTTTACGAACCGGCTATCCGCCGAGCGGCGGGCCTCGGTCGAGCGCCGCGCGCACCGGATCCGGATCGCTACCTGCATCAATACGCCCATTGTGACGTGCTGATCATCGGGGGTGGTCCGGCCGGCCTCGCCGCCGCGCTCGGCGCCTCCGTCAATGGCCAGCGTGTCATCGTATGTGACGAGCAGGCGGAATTCGGTGGCTCGCTGCTGGCCGAACCCGGCGTCACGATCGACGGCTGGGCGGCGCCGGACTGGGTGGCCGAGGTGATCCGCACGCTCAGCGGGACCGTGACGCTGCTGCCGCGGACCACCGCGTTCGGCTGGTACGCGGATAACCTGATCGGGTTGGCGCAGCGCGTCACCGACCATCTGCCGGATGGCGATGCGTCATTGCCGCGGGAGTGCCTGTGGCATGTCAGGGCAGCGCGGGTGGTCCTGGCGACCGGCGCCATGGAGCGGCCGCAGGTGTTCCCCGGCAACGACCGGCCCGGTATCATGCTCGCCGGCGCGGCGCGGACATATCTGAATCGTTACGGCGTCATCCCTGGACGCCAGGTTCTGATCGCGACCGCCGACGACACGGCCTACTTGGCCGCCGCTGATCTGCACGCAGCCGGCGTGACGATTGCCGCCATCGCCGATCAACGCGCCGATCCGTCCGGTGAAGCAGTCGAAGCGGTCCGGGCGCTGGGCGTGCCGGTCCGGTCCGGCACCGGCGTCACCGGCACGGCCGGCCGGCGGCGGGTCCGCTCCGCGCGCCTGTCAAATGGCCAAACCGTTGCGTGCGACACTATATTGATGTGTGGCGGCTGGACGCCGTCGGTGCAATTGTATGCCCAGTCCCGACGCCGGCTGCGGTTCGACGACACCGCCGGCGTGTTCCTGCCAGAGGACAGCACTGACTCCGTCGGCGCCTGCGCCGGCGTCTCCGATCTGGCCACGATCCTGTCGACCGCCATCGACGCCGGTGGCAGCGCACCGCGCGCGTTCGAGGTGTCCGGTGCGCGGGCATTGTCGCCCGCCGCGCCACCCGCCGCTGCCGCACCCCACCGCAAGGCATTCGTCGACTTCCAGAACGACGTAACCACGAAAGACCTCTCGGGCGCCACCGCCGAAGGCTTCATTTCGATCGAGCACGTCAAGCGCTACACCACCACGGGCATGGCAACCGATCAGGGCAAGACGTCAAACCTGAATGCCCTGACCGCGGTTGCAGCCCTCACCGGCCATCCCGTCAGTGCTATCGGCCACACCACCTTTCGCCCGCCCTACACGCCGGTGACCTTCGGTGCGCTCGCCGGCCCGTATCGCGGCGACCTGTTCGCCCCGATCCGCCGCACGCCCATTGTGGTACCCGATGCGGTGTTTGAGGATGTTGGCACCTGGAAGCGCGCCCGTTGCTTTCCCCGCACCGGTGAATCTCCCACCGCCGCGGTAGCACGAGAATGCCTCGCCGTTCGCAACGATGTTGCGATCTTCGACGCCAGCACACTCGGCAAGATCGAGGTGACCGGTCCCGGTGCCGAAGCATTCCTGCAGCGGATCTATCCAACGGACGTCACCACCCTGACGGTCGGACGCTGCCGCTACGCACTGCTGCTCGGCGAGGATGGTTTCATCCGCGACGACGGCATCATCGCCCGTCTCGCATCCGACCGGTTCCACGTCACCACGACGACCGGTGGCGCCGCATCGGTGCTGCACCTGATGGAAGACTATCTGCAGACGGAGTTTCCGGAGCTGCAGGCTTGGCTAACCTCGATCACCGAGCAATGGGCGGTCATCGCCGTGCAGGGGCCGCGTGCCGTCACGCTGCTGGCCCGCTATATTGCCGATATCGACCTCGGCGCCATGGCGCACATGAGCGTGCGGGAAGGCCATATCGGCGATGTCCCGATCCGTTTGTTTCGTGTCAGTTTCACTGGTGAGTGCGGCTTCGAGATCAACCTGCCGCCGGAGCACGCCCAGCGCGTCTGGGACACGCTGCTGGCCGCGGGTGCGACGCCCTATGGCACCGACGCCATGCATGTGCTGCGTGCCGAGAAGGGCTACATCGTCGTCGGCCAGGAGACCGACGGCACGGTGATCCCGGAGGACCTTGGGCTCGGCCACATGCTCAGCGCGAGGAAGCGCGACTTTGTCGGCAAGCGGTCGCTGGACCGGCCGGACATGTGCCGAACTGACCGCCTGCAGCTTGTTGGCCTGTTGCCAGGTGACGCAGCGACGGTGCTGCCGGAGGGGGCCCAGGTAACGGACCAGGGACGCAGTCCGGCGCTCGGGCACGTTACCTCCGCCTATTACAGCGCAACGCTGGATCGCGGCTTCGCGCTTGCGTTGATCTCCGGCGGCCGCGCCCGTATCGGCGAGACGCTGCACGTGCCGCTCCTCCACGGCATGGCCGAGGTGGCCGTGGTCAACCCGGTCTTCCTCGATCCGCAGGGTGAGCGGCTGCGCGGGCGGCCCGGACCGCGGGGGCCGCAGCAAGCGCTTGCGCCTCTGGCCGTTCCCATCACGCCCGATGCCGCGCGGGCCGAAGGGGTCGACATGGCGGTGCTGCCGCCGGTCAAGCGCCTGAATATCCGGGCCGGTGCGGCGGCCGCGAGCGGCATTGGCATGGCCGTCGGTGTGCTGCTGCCTGCCGCGCCCTGCCGCGCAATGACAGAGCGTGATCGCGCGGCGCTCTGGCTGGGACCGGATGAGTGGTTGGTGCTGGCACCACCCGAGGCATCCAACCTGGACGCCATTGCGGTGAAGGGCGCCGGCGACCATCCGGTCAGCGTGGTGGATGTCTCGCACGCCACGACCGCGCTGGAAATCACGGGGCCACGTGCTGCGTGGTGCCTGAACAGCGTCTGCGCGCTGGATCTGCACCTCTCCGCATTCCCGATCGGCGCCTGCACCCGCACGCTGCTCGGCAAGGCCGGGATCATCCTCTGGCGGACCGGCGCCGAGACGTTCCGCCTTGAAGTTGGCCGCTCCTACCTGCCCTATGTCTGGGCCTGCCTGGAGCAGGCGCGCCACGCAGTCTTCGCGACAACAATAGTAGGCGCCAACAACAGTTGACGGCTTCGCTGGAGCCCGTTTCGATAGGCGGCCTTCCGGGACGGCATGCCCTCCCGGCCTCACGTTAGCGGCCAAAGGCCGGCACGAGGAGTTGCAGCCATGTCGACAACGCCCGTCTCCCTGATCCTGCTCGCGTCCGCCGGGTTAGGTATTTACATGTTCCTGAAGTTCCTGCGCGGTGAGCGGAACACCGGCGGCATGATCGCCACGCACCTGATCCTCGGTGCCGCAGCGCTAGAACAGATTGCGCTGCTCTTCCGCGGCGCACCCAATGGCGAGACATGGCCGAGCGACTCAATGTTGAAGACCGGGGCTACGTTCTTGGTGTTCGCCATGATGACCGGGTTCGCTGCGCCTCTGTTGCGGTCCAGCAATGGCGTCAAGGTATTGTATATCCATGTCGGCGTCGGTGCGATCGGTGCGCTGATGCTCCTGGGTTGGGTAATGAAGACGTAGTCACAAGCCGCCATGCGCACCGCGTCCATTCCCGTCCTGCCGAAGTTGGGCTAGCGTCCGCGCCACCCAACGAACACAGGAGGAAACGGCATGGACTTCAACGGTAAGGTGGCGTTGATCACCGGCGGCGGCAACGGCATTGGGCGCGCAGTGTGCCTCGGATTCGCCACGCGCGGTGCTAAGGTGGTCGTCGTCGACCGTGACCAGGCGGCTGGCGAGGCGACGGCCGGCATCGTGAAGCAGCAGGGCGGCGACGCTATGTTCGTTCCGGCTGACGTGACCAAATCGGCCGACGTGCAGAACTACGTCAAGCTGGCGCTCGACAAGTACGGCGCGATCGACTGTTTCCACAACAACGCCGGCATTGAGGGCAATGTCGCCCTGACCATGGACTACGACGAGGACATGTTCGACCGCGTCATGGCGGTGAACGTGAAGGGCGTGTTCCTCGGCATGCGTTACATCCTGCCGGTGATGATCAAGCAGGGCAGGGGCTCGATCGTGAACACAGCGTCCGTCGCCGGTCTTGTCGCCTCACCGGGCATGTCGGCCTACGTCGCGTCCAAGCACGCCGTCATCGGCCTGACCAAGACCGCCGCCGGCGAGGTCGGGCGTGCCGGCGTGCGCGTCAACGCTGTGTGCCCAGGCCCGATCGATACGCGCATGATCCATTCGCTGGAATCGATGCTGAATCCTGATGATCCCGGCAGCGTCGGCAACCGTTACCAGAGCAACATTCCGATTGGCCGCTATGGCACGCCGGAGGAAGTGGCCAACCTGGTGATCTTCCTGTCGTCGGATCTCGCCGGCAATATCACCGGCGCGCACTACGTGGTTGACGGCGGCCGTACCGCGACGGGCGGCGCAGTCACCAACAACCTGGTCAAGTAGGATGCTGCTGTCCGGTAAGCTTGCCCTGGTCACGGGCGGCGGTTCGGGCATCGGGGAGGGAATCGCGCGCGCCATGGCGGAGCACGGCGCGCGCGTCATCGTCGTCGATGTCAACGAGGCTGGTGCGCAACGCGTCGCCAGCGCTATCGGCGGCGATACGGCCTTCTACACGCTGGACGTCACCGACCGGGCGGCGTGCGATGCACTGGCAAAGCAGGTCAGGCCGGTGTCGATCCTGGTCAACAACGCCGGGATCATCCGCCGCGCAAAGGTAGAGGCGGACAGCGCCCGCTCTGACTGGGATGCGACGATGGCGGTGAACCTGGACGGGCCGTTCAACATGGTCACCGCCTTCCTCGATCAGTTGAAACAGACCAAGGGATCGGTGATCAACATTGGCTCGATCCAGTCCTTCGTCGCGCTGCCGAACTCGGCCGCCTATACGACCTCGAAGGGCGGGATTCGGATGCTCACCAAGGCATTGGCGATCGAGTTGTCGCCGCACGGCGTGCGGGTGAACGCAATCGGCCCCGGCATGATCGCTACGCCGCTGAATGCGGCTGCGCGGCAAAACCCCGACTATATGGCTAACTTTGCACAGCGTATTCCGCTCGGACGGCTGGGCGAACCTGCCGACATCGCCGGACCGGCGGTGTTCCTGGCTTCGGACCTTGCTCGCTACGTCACCGGCGTCACCTTGCCGGTGGATGGCGGATTCCTGGCGTATTGACCATGAAGACGGTGCGCACGCCAGTCCTGGAGATTGCTTACGAGGAGTTCGGGCCGCCGGACGGACAGCCGGTCATTCTGTTGCACGGTTGGCCGTCCGACGTGCACGACTACGACGGCGTCGCACCGCCGTTGGCCGAGGCCGGGTTTCGCGTGCTGGTGCCGTGGCTGCGGGGCTTCGGCGCTACGCGCTTCCTCCATCCTGCAACGCCGCGATCGGGGCAGCAGGCGGCGATCGGCACTGACCTGCGCGACTTCATGGACGCCCTGGCAATCCCCAGGGCCTTGCTGGTCGGGTACGACTGGGGCGGGCGTGCCGCCAACGTGGTCGCCGCCCTGTGGCCGGAACGGGTGAGTGGCCTCGTCGCCATCACCGGCTACGGCATCCAGGACATCGCCGCTTCTGCTCGTCCCGCTGCCGCGGAGCAGGAACACCGCTACTGGTACCAATGGTATTTCCACACCGAACGCGGCATTGCCGGCCTGACCGCCAACCGCGTCGACATCACCCGACTGCTGTGGCGTCTCTGGTCGCCGAATTGGCAGTTCGATGAAGCGACGCTGCAGGCGACGGCGCCGAGCCTGGACAATCCGGATTTTGTCGCGGTGACGATCCAGTCCTACCGCCACCGGTATGGTAATGCGCCGGGCGACCCGGTCTATGACGGTATCGAGGCGCAGCTTGCGGTGCAGCCGAAGATCACAGTCCCAACAATCATCCTGCATGGCGAGGACGACGATGTCGGCCCGCCCGCCGGTTCGCTGCCGCGCGACAGACTGTTCACTGCCCTGATCGTGCGCCGCAACCTGCCGCGCGCCGGGCACTTCCTGTCACGAGAAAACCCGGAAGACGTGGTCGCGGCGGTCAAGGAACTCGCCGCGCGCAAGGAGTAGATGATGAAGATTACCCCCAGTGGCCAGACCCTCGGTGCCAGTGTCGCTGACATCGACCTTGGCCAGCCTCTGGCGCAGGACGACTACCGCACGATCCTGCGTGCGCTCGGCCAGTACGGCGTGCTGTGCTTTCCTAATCAGACCTTCGCGGTGCCACAGCTGGCCGCCTTCGCCAGGCGCTTCGGCGACCTGGAGGTCAACGTCGCCAATCTGTTCCATGAGCCGGAATTCCCCGAGATCATGATCCTGTCGAACATGAACGGCCCCGACGGCAAGCCGCTCGGCCTGAACGACGCCGGGCAGGGCTGGCACACCGACATGTCGTACAGCAAAGACATCGCGCTGGCGAACATCCTGCACGCCAAGGCCGTCCCCGTGCGCAATGGCAAGTCCGTGGGGGAGACGCAGTTCCGCAACATGCACGCCGCCTACGAAGAGCTGCCGGACGAGATCAAGCAGAAGATCGAAGGCCGCACCGCCATCCACGATTTCGAGAAATTCTGGGAGGTCATGCGCACGCGCCCCGGGTCTCGCCGCGGTCCGCTGACGGAGGCACAGCGTGCCAAGAAGCCGCCGGTGTCGCAGCCGCTGGTGCGGATCCACCCGATTACCGGCCGGAAAATCCTGTACTGCAATCCAGGCTACACGATGTATGTGGAAGGCATGGATCCGCTGGAAAGCGGTATGCTGCTGGACTTCCTGTTCCGCCACCAGGAGCGGGCGGATTTCCTCTACGCCCACCATTGGGCGGTGAACGACGTGCTGATGTGGGACAACATCGGCACCGTGCACAATGCCGTCGCGGACTACACCGCGCAGGAGCCGCGCTACATGCGCCGCGCGCAGGTTATGGCGACGTTGGACTACCCGAAGCTGGTCGCCTGACCCGTGCAGCCCTCATTTACCGGCAAGCGCATCGTCGTTACCGGTGGGGCCGGTGGCATCGGCATGGAGACGGCCCGGCTGTTTGTTGAGCAGGGCGGCCATGTGGTGCTGGCCGACATCGATGAGGCGGCGCTGGATCGGGCGCAGGCGCAGCTTGGCCGGATACAGGTCGGCTGCATTGCCTCGGCGCTGGACAGCCCGGCGGAGTGTGCACGGATCATCGAGTCGGCTGGCGCGCCGGTCTATGCGCTGGTGCATCTGGCCGGTGTGTTCGAACCTGATGCACTTGACCCGGAGGACCATGGTGTCTGGAACCGGGCCATCGCGGCGAACCTTACCAATGCCTACGACATGGCCGTTGCCTTCTCGACCCGCTTCGACCGCCGCGAGCCGGCTCGGATTGTCTTCGCCAGTTCCGTGGCCTATCGCCGTGGCAGCGCCGGCTATCCACCGTATGCCGCAGCGAAAGGCGGACTGGTCGGCCTGACCCGGTCGCTGTCACGCCGGCTGGCGCCGGATGTGCTGGTGAATGCCGTGGCGCCGGGCGTGATCGAGACACGCATGGCGGAACCGACCATTGCCGCGCGCGGCGATGCCTACCGGCAAGAGATACCGCTGCAACGTTTTGGCAGGCCGTCCGAGGTGGCGTCGGTCATCCGGTTCCTGTGTTCGCCGGACGCATCATATATTACTGGGCAAACGATCACCGTCGATGGCGGCATTACCAACGCCTGACCGGCGATGCCCTTGGTCAGCTCAGCACCGCAAGCGAACCGCCGAGCGGCGACGCCAAATCGCCAGGTCGTTCGCTGGGCGGCTTCGACAACTGCCGGTAAAGCGCCCATTTGCGTTGAAGTCGCTTAGCGGCGGTATGGACGCACGGGGGATGCGACATCTCCCCGCCGCGAGCGGCCGAGTCTGGCAGCGCTCGCGCAAGCGCTGCCGACCGTGTGAGACACATCGGTACGTGCCAGCTTCTCGGCGCCGTGGCGGTTAACAAATCAAGTCAACCGCCAGAGTTCGTCGCGCCGTCTCCCTCGAACAGTCAGACGCTGAACTCCAGCGTCACCCCGAACGCCTCCGAGGCCGGTACCAATACGCTGGTGCCGATCCGGTCGACGCCTCGGATGCCGCCCTGTTCCAGCGCCAGTTCCGCCGTATCCAGCGATCGCGTGCGGATTGTCAGTGCTGCCATGTAGTCCCGCCGCCCGCGGCTATCCGGGGCGGCATGCCCGAACATCTCCCAGAGAGCGCCCGGGGTAACGACGTCGAAGCGCGACAGGCCGACGATGAGCGAACACCCCTCATCCGTCGCGCGCACTGTGTTGGTGCCGAACATCCGGCCAAACAATGTGCCAAGTTCTGTCGGGTCCTCGGCGGCAATGACAGCGCGCGCGATGCCAACTGCACCATTGGGGTGATGGCGCCACTCGTCACGCCACACCAGGTGGCGGGTGAGGTGCTGGCAGAAGTAGACCCGCCCCGACGGCACGGTGCTCGCCGGTAGCGCGGTGGTGCGAAATACCGCGTCCTGCGGTCCGCCCGGTAGCTCGACCGGCCGGGAGAACTGACGCACCGGGCCGATCTCGACTCCGGCGGAGCGCAGCGCCTGGTGTGTGGCTTCAGCATCCTCGCTGGCGAACACCAGCCCGTTCAGGCCGGTTGGCGCGCTCAGCAGCTCCGGCCGGGCGTCGCTTTCCGGGCTGACCGCTATCAGCTCGAGATAATCCGTCCCGAACATCGCCAGGTGGTTCATCGAGCCCAGCGTGTGATAGCCGCGCGGCGTCAGCGTGAAGCCGAGCCGGCGATATGTGTCCGCCCCCTCGTCAATGCGGTCGCGCAGGTTGACGACGACGTGGTCGATAGTCGGAACCGGGAGGACAGACGCCATGCAAGATCACCAGGACTTGAATAAGGCCAGTGCCAGGGGCCATGTAGCACTGCGATTGACACATCAGCGGGGGCAGACCGGGCCCTAAACCCGGACGGTCGCCGTCAACGGACTATACGGGAAACAGGGCCATGTCCGAAAATCAACCTGTTCTGCTCCTCACCGGTGCCAGCAGAGGCATTGGCCATGCGACCGTCAAGCGTTTCGGTGGCGCAGGCTGGCGTGTGTTGACAATTTCGCGCCAGGAATTCGACCCGCGTTGCCCGTGGCCGGACGCCGAACGTAACCACATTCAGCTCGATCTGGCCGATGTGGGAGCCGTGCGCGATCTGGTGCCACGGATCAAGGAGATTTCCGGCGGACGGCTGGATGCGTTGATCAACAACGCGGCGATCTCGCCCAAGCATTCCGACGGCAGCAAGATCAACAGCCTGCAGATGGCCTACCAGGACTGGCTGCACATCTTCAACGTCAACTTTTTCTCGGCCATCCTGCTGGCCCAGGGGCTGTCGGACCTGCTGGTCGAGTCAAAGGGCAGCATTGTCAACATGACCTCGATCGTCGGCTCGCGCGTGCATCCATTTGCCAGTGCGGCCTATGCAACGTCGAAGGCTGCGCTGGCGGCGCTGACGCGGGAGATGGCGAACGACCTGGGTCGGTACGGCGTGCGCGTGAACGCGGTGTCGCCGGGTGAGATCGATACCGCCATCCTGTCTCCCGGTACCGAAGAGATCGTACAGCGCGAAATCCCCATGCGCCGCCTGGGCAAGCCCTCGGAGGTCGCCGACCTGCTGTTCTTCCTATGCTCCGATCAGGCGCTGTACCTGTCCGGGTCGGAGGTCCATATCGACGGCGGCCAGCGGGTCTAGGCATTCGCTGCAACAGACGTCGAGGCGTCTGACGCTTGTGAGCGCCAGAGCGCTTCGCGGTGCTGTTCCTCCACCACAACACGCTGGCGTACCCGGAGCAGGTCCTTCCGCGCCAGTAGCCTATGAGCCGGCGATCCTCGCGCACGACGATCGGCACGCGGCCGGCTTCCGTCGCGACAATCCGGTCTGCGATGTCGGCAACAGGTTCGTCTGATAGCCGGTTGCTGGCGGCGATTGTCGCGGCCGCGCAGCGTAACGGCGAGAGCCTGTTAGCTGGCCGCCGGCGCGCGATCTTCTCGGTCCGGAACGTCGCGGCCGCCCGTCAGCAACTTGGTGGCACATCGACTGATCCGGCACAATTTGAACGACGAACTGGTGGAGGCTGGGCTGGTTTAGCCTGAGCCGGATCCCGGAGACATGCGCCGTATCTTAGTGGCACTGACAGAGTGGGCGGAGGCGCTGTTACGCGGACTTTCGGCAGGGCGCCTGCGGGTGTTGCGGGCGGTGCGGCCCGCGTTGGCGGCCCTGCGGAGACGATCTAACGCGCGGTTTGGTGGCTAAATCCCGCAATTTGACATATACCGCGAACGTGCCAGCCGACCTGTACGACCGAGACATCCTGGCCTGGTCGGAGCAGCAGGCGGACCTGCTGCGCCGGATAGCACGCGGGGAACGAGTGAGCCACGTCGACTGGGATAACCTCGTCGACGAGATGGAGGGCGTGGGTCTTTCGGAGTTGCGCGCAGTCCAAAGCTATCTCAACCGGATTATGGTGCGTGTCCTGAAACTGCAGGTGTGGCCCGCGAGCGATTCCTGTAGTCACTGGCACGAGGAAGTTGTCGCATTTCAGGGCAACGCACAGCGGCGGTTTACGCTGTCAATGCGCCAGTAGATCGGTCTCCATGCGCTCTAAGCTGGCGCCGCGCGACAAGTTCGGAGGGCGAGCCGTGGCGCCGCGGTTCAGCCTGCCTGGCCGGATCGAAACCCATTTTCGCTTGGCCAATTACTCAGCTCAGACTCGGATGACTTGTTGGTCCACATTAGCGGTAGGTCCTGCACTCAGGACGCCCCGGCATAACTCTTGCGCGCAAGCCCGCCGCGCCCGATACATCCGGCCATGAACGACACCGCCGCCCCTGCCCAGACAGCCTCGGATTCCGCCCCGCGCTACGACTTCGCCGCTGCCGAACCGAAGTGGCAGCTTGCCTGGGCCGAGCGCGGCTGCTTCCGCGTTGCCGACGTGCCGACCGACGGCAAGCCGAAATACTACGTGCTGGAGATGTTCCCTTACCCCTCCGGCAAGATCCATATGGGGCACGTCCGCAACTATACGCTCGGCGATGTTGTGGCCCGCTACAAGCGCGCCCGCGGCTTTGCGGTGATGCACCCGATGGGGTGGGATGCATTCGGCCTGCCGGCCGAGAACGCCGCCCGCGAGCGTGGCGTCCACCCGGCCAAATGGACCTATGAGAACATCGCCAACATGCGCGCCGAGTTGCAGCGCATGGGCCTTTCGCTGGAGTGGGAGCGCGAGTTCGCCACCTGCGACGCCAGCTATTACCGCCATCAGCAGAAGCTGTTCCTCGACTTCCTGAAAGCCGGCCTGGTCGAGCGCAAGGAAAGCTGGGTCAATTGGGACCCGGTCGACGGCACGGTGCTGGCCAATGAGCAGGTGATCGACGGCAAGGGCTGGCGCTCCGGCGCCCCGGTCGAAAAGAAGCAGCTCAGCCAGTGGTTCCTCAGCATCACCAAGTACGCGCAGGAACTGCTCGACGCGCTGGAAACCATGGACCGCTGGCCAGAGCGTGTCCGGCTGATGCAGGCGAACTGGATCGGCAAGTCCGAAGGCGCGCGCCTGGCGTTCCAGCTCGACGGCAGCGACGAAACGGTTGAAGTCTACACGACGCGCCCGGACACGCTGTACGGCATGTCCTTCCTCGCGGTCGCGCCGGAGCATCCGCTGGCGGCAAAGGCCGCGGCCACTGATCCGAAGGCCGCCGCATTTGTCGCCGAATGCCGCAGCCAGGGCACCTCGGAAGCGGTGATCGAAACTGCCGAGAAGCGCGGCTACGATACCGGCCTGCGGGTGAAGCACCCGTTCGTAGAGGGTGCCACCTATCCGGTGTGGATCGCCAATTTCGTGCTGATGGAATACGGCACCGGCGCGATCTTCGGCTGCCCGGGCCACGACCAGAGGGACATGGATTTCGCCCGCAAGTACGGCCTGGACGTTGTGCCTGTGGTGCTGCCGCCCGGCGCCGACCCCGCCAGCTTCACCTTGGGGAACGAGGCCTATGTCGGCCCCGGCACGATCTTTAACTCGGAATTCCTGAACGGGCTCGACGTCGACGGCGGAAAGCGCGCCGCCATTGACCGGCTGGAAAAGCTTGGCGTCGGCCAGGGCATCACCAACTGGCGCCTGCGTGACTGGGGCGTGTCGCGCCAGCGCTACTGGGGCTGCCCGATTCCGGTGATCCATTGCGAGTCCTGCGGCGTGGTGCCGGTGCCGGACGACCAGTTGCCGGTCACCCTGCCCGAGGACGTCACGTTCGACAGGCCGGGCAATCCGCTCGACCACCACCCGACCTGGAAGCACGTCGCCTGCCCGTCCTGCGGCAAGCCGGCGCGGCGGGAGACCGACACCTTCGACACCTTTGTCGACAGTTCCTGGTATTTCGCCCGATATTGCTCACCGACCGCCGACATTCCGCTGGTACGCGACGCCGTCGACCATTGGATGCCGGTCGACCAGTATATCGGCGGCATCGAGCACGCGATCCTGCACCTGCTCTATTCGCGGTTCTTCACCCGCGCGATGAAGGACACCGGCCATATTGCGGTAAAGGAACCGTTCGCGGGCCTGTTCACCCAGGGCATGGTAAATCACGAATCCTATCGGAGCGCGGACGGAAGCTGGCTGTATCCGGACGAGGTCGAGAAGCGCCCTGATGGTACGGCCGTGCACCGTGACACGGGTGCCCCGGTCACCGTCGGCCGCGTCGAGGCGATGAGCAAGTCGAAGCGCAACACCATCGACCCTGGCGCTATCATCGCCCGTTACGGCGCCGACACTGCGCGCTGGTTCATTCTGTCCGACAACCCACCCGATCGAGACATGGAGTGGACGGAATCCGGCGTCGCCGGCGCCTTCCGCTTCACCCAGCGTATCTTCCGCCTCGCCGAGGCGTTGGATGCTGCGCCGCAGGAAGCGAAGCCCGACAGCTTCGGCCCGGCCGGCCGCGCATTGCGCAGGGCGACGCACCGCTGCATCGCCGCAGTGACGGAGGCGCTGGAGAGCTTCGCCTTCAACGTTGCCGTTGCCCGCGTTTACGAGCTTGCCAATGCCATCACCGAGGCCGAGCGCGCCAAGCCGGAAGCCGGCCTCGCCTGGGCTCGGCGCGAGGCGGTGGAAACGCTGGCTCGCCTGATTGCCCCGGCGATGCCGCATTTGGCGGAAGAGGTGTACGCCCGCCTGCATCCCGGCGGCAGCACGCTGGTCGCCGACCTGCCCTGGCTGGAGGCCGATCCGGACCTACTGGTGGCGGAAAGCGTTACCATCGCCGTTCAGGTGATGGGCAAGCTGCGCGGCACCATCGATGTGCCGCCGGATGCGCCGGCCGATACGGTCATCGCTTCCGCCGAGGCAGACCCAAACGTGGCGAAGGCGCTGGAGGGCAAGCGCATCGTCAAGCGCATCCATGTCCCCAACCGGATCGTCAACTTCGTGGTCGCAGGATGAGTCGCGGCATTCTCCGGCGTTTCGTCTGCCTGGGCGCGCCCGCCATGCTGGCCGGTTGCGGCTTCCAGCCGGTCTATATGCCGACGGCGTCCAACAACGCGGGGCCGGCGCAGCGGGACATGGCCGCGGTGAATGTGCCGGTGATTCCGGAGCGGCCGGGCCAGTTGCTGCGCCAGGCGCTGCAACGCGAACTCGGCAACGATTCAGGCACGCCGGCCGCTTACGATCTGCGTGTGGCTTTCAGTATTTCCGGGGAAGGCATCTCGATCCAGGACAACAACATCGCGACGCGTGTCCGTTTCATCGGCATCGCCTCCTGGACGCTGACGGATCGCAACAAGCAGCAGACCGTGCTGACCACCGGCAGCGCACGTTCATTGGATGGCCTGAACGTCTTCAATCAGCAGTATTTTGCCGCTGATCTCGAGACGGAGACGGTGCAGCGGCGCATCGCCAATAACGTCGCCCAGCAGATCGCAACGCAACTGGCCATCTGGTTCCGCCAGCGTGCCGCCGAACAGGTTGGTTGACGGCGTGAGCAATTGCCAGCCCTGGCGTAGCCGGCGAAGCTCCGCCCTTAGGCGTTGTGCGTCTGATCCGGCGGTACAGCCAGCGTGAAGCTGGCGCCTGCTCGCGTCCCGGCGTTCCTGCGCGACCCTGCCAACGCGCGCGTTGTTCTGCTGTTCGGTGATGACGCCGGCATGATCCGGGAGCGGGCGGAAGCATTGGTTCGGGCCGTGGCTGGCTCACTGGACGATCCGTTTCTGGTGGCGGAACTGACGCGGGATCAGGTGCGTGACCTGCCGAATGAGGCAGCCTCTTTGCCGCTGATGGGCGGACGCCGCGTGGTCCGGCTTCGCGACGCGACCGACGCAGCGACCGACGCAGTGCGTGCCGTGCTGAAGGGCAACGCGCCGGCCCTCGTCGTGCTGGAAGGCGGCTCGCTGCCAAGCCGTTCCCGGCTGCGGACCCTGCTGGATGCGGAGCCGGATGGTGTCGCTATCGGCTGCTATCCCGAGGAGGGCAGGGCGCTAGAGGAAACCATCCGCGGCACGTTGCAGGCGGCTGGTGTCGGCATTGATCCGGATGCGCTGTCCTGGCTGGCTGGCCAGCTTGGCGCCGATCGCGCCTCAACGCGTGCCGAGTTGGAGAAACTGGCCCTGTTTGTCGGTCCCGGCAATCGGGTGGATATCACCGCCGCCCAAACCTGCGTCGGAGACTTGGCCGGTTTGTCGCTGGACGACGCGCTGTTCGCCGCAACAGCCGGCGACGTGGCGACGACCGACCGGGCGCTGGAACTGGCGCTGGCTGAAGGCTCCAATGCCGTGCAGGTGCTGCGCGCAGGGATCGGTCATCTGCAACGCCTGCACCGTGCGCGGCTGACGATGGAACAGTCCGGGATCAGCGCGGCCGACGCGACCCGAGCCGCGCGCCCGCCGATTTTCTATCAGCGGGTCGGCGCGTTTAACCGGGCGCTGGGCCTTTGGTCGGCCGCTGCCCTGCAGACGGCCTTGGCGGCTTTGGCTGAAGCGGAACGAAACTGTAAGCGCACGGGCTGGCCGGACCGGACGCTGTGTCGGAACGCGCTTATGACGATTTCACGGCGTTCGGCGGCGATGACGCGGCGATAGTATCATAAATTAGGCAATTTTGCATTAAATAAACTTTCCTTTGCAGAGCGGTTGTGCGACACAACGGGAACGTCACGCAACAGTCGTGCCGCTGATTCCGGAGCGTATCATGACCGTTAAGCGCAGCAGTGTGGCTGCCCCGCAATCGATCGCGGTCCTGCAGACCGAGCCGCTCGGTCTCGCTGGCCTTCGATATGTTCGCGATGCGCTGGCCGAGTTCGCGCCGGAATGGTCGGTCGAACTCGGCGGCATCTGCACCGAAGAGGCAACGCTGATCGTTGTGCCCGAGGGTGGCGACGATCTGGCGGGACCAAGCTTTATCGTCAGCCGGGCGAATTTCGGCTACCGGCTCGATCTCGTGCACTGGGATCGGATGCAAAGCATCGGGTTGTTCCCTGATCTGGCTGACGTGATGGTCGCCCTACAGCAGCGCCTGTCGTTCGATGTTGCGCGCCTGCACGCGGAACAGGCCACGCTGCACTGACACTCTCCTGACGGGCAAACTGGCGGCGCGGTCGTAGCGAAACGCCACCGGTGGCGGTCCGCGGCACCGGCTGACACCTCCTCGCGATCCCAGGGCCCCGTCAGGTTGCGATGGTCCCGGTGCGAGGGCACAGTGCCAGCGAACTGCGGAATCAAGAATGTCCCTTCTGACGAAGCCGCCGCTCGGCGGCAGCGGGCCGGCGCCGTTCGCCTTGCTCGTGGCCATGACTGCCTGTGGTACACTTGGGATGCACGTCATCATCCCGGCACTGCCGAGCATGGCGGGTGCGCTCGATATGTCGATCAGCGCAGCGCAGTTGACGATCACACTGTATCTGATCGGCCTCGCCGCGGGGCAGTTGCTCTACGGCCCGATCTCCGACTGGATCGGTCGCCGGCCGGTCGTGCTGGTTGGGCTGGCACTGTTCACCGCTGCCAGCGTTGTGACGGTCTTCGCACCGACGCCGGCCATCTTGATCGGTGCCCGTATCGTCCAATCGATCGGCGGCTGTGCGGGACTTGTGCTGGGGCGGGCGGCCGTACGCGACGGCGCCACCGCCGACAAGGCCGCAGCGCGTCTGGCGCTGCTGACCCTTGTCATGTCCGTTGTCCCCGCAATCGCACCGGCCATCGGCGGCTTCATCACGGCTTGGTATGGCTGGCACGCCAGCTTTGTGCTGCTGTCGGCAATTGGTGCGCTGACGTTCATCGCCTGCCTGCTGCGCCTGCCCGAGACGCGCGCCCCATCCAGCGTCAGCCGCTCCTTGGTCAGCGGCTATGTCCGCCTGCTGCGCTCGCGCCGTTTCATGGGCTACGCCATTGGTGGCGCGTGTACGACGACCGCGTTCTACGGCTTCATGTCCGCTTCGCCCTTCATCTTTGAGCGTCACCTCGGCCAGTCGCCGGAGCGTGTTGGCCTGTACTACCTGCTGCTGATGGTCGGGGTTGCCACCGGGAGCCTGGGGGCGAACCGCATCGCCGGGCGCCTGTCCGTGACCTCCGCTTTACGCATCGCCAACATCATCGGCATGGTAGGGGCAGCGCTGTTTGCCGTTGCTGATCTTACCGGGCAGTTGAGCGTCTTCACCGTCGTCGCATCGGTTGTGGTGTTCATGATCGGAGCGGGCATGGCGAGCCCCTTTGCCCTTGCCGGATGTGTCAGCGTGAATCCCCAGGCGATCGGGGCGGCGTCTGGACTCTACGGCTTCTTCCAGATGGGCTACGGCATGCTGTGCACAATCGTCGCGGAGACATGGAGCCCGGGGGCGGTCTACCCAATTGCAACTCTGTTGCTGGTCTCAACGCTACTCGGCCAGATCGCCATCACCATCGGCGCCGTCGCGGGTCGGGGTCGCGAGCGGGCTGGAGAATAGCGCCAGCGTTTTATACCCGTCGCACCGACCGGTTCCTCGACGCCAAGGTCCGGCCCGCCCGGGGGCGCGGATTGTGGGCGGCGGTTACGGGGTGGAGCCAGCCGATGAGGTAGACCGGCATCGCGCGGCGCCATGGGTTTGGGCATCAAGTCGTTTATCAAAGTGCAAGTTGAAACAGCCGGCCCCAACCGCTAACCCGGGACGGGTGCGTTCCGGCCAGGATCAGGCTCTTCCAGACTGCTGTTGCGACCGTGTCGTAGATCGGAATGCCGAGTTCCGCCTCAAGTGCTGCCACCAGCGGGGCTGAGCGCAGATTGGTGCATAACACGGCGATGGCATCCGGACGCCGGGCGGCCACCGACCGGATCATACCGGCAAGGACGCTCTCGCCGACCTCGGCGAACGCAAAGTTTTCCTGAATGCCCAGGCCGGGATCGGCCTCGCAGGCGTAGCCGAGCGCGGCGTAGTTGGCGATGATGCGCGCCTGCACCGGCTCGATATAGGGCGTGACCAGCCCAAGGCGTCGCACGTTCGTCCCAGCCAGCACCTCATTCAACGCCAGCATCGACGTCCCCGCTGGGATCCCCGTGGCGCCCAGGATTCGCCTGCACAGGTGCTCGTCTGTCTCGAATCCCAGCCAGCCCGCGGATGTACCGTTCCACGCAATGCTGTGGACCTTCGCGTGCCCGAGCAACGCCGCAGCTGCCAGGATGACCCCGTCATCGAACTGCGCCCGTGAATCGCCGCTCAATGCGATCTCGGTAACGCGGAAGCGCGCGAAATGCGCCGACACGTCCGGAAGCCCGGATAGCATGGCAGCGGTGACTGGCTCCAGCACGGTGTTGGAAGATGGCGTCAGCATGCCGAGGCGGATTGGGTGGCTCAAGCGGCTTGCACTCCCCTGGTCGTACGCGGCGCAACGGCCGAACCCCATCCCGGCCAGCGCGTTCCTTTAACGAGCGGAATTCGCAGGAAAGGATTAGCACCATGACCAGCAAGGCACATCAGGACAAGATGCAGGATAAAGCTTCAGCCGACAGTTTCCCGGCGAGCGATCCGCCGGCCAATACTGGCATTACGGGCGCCGGCGACCCGAAGCAGGATCGTGGTCAGGACGACATTCCGACCGGGCACCCGACCTCGGACAGGCATGCCATGGAGACAGCGCACCAGCAGGAGCCGGACGAGAAGGGGATCGATGCCGCCCGTGACCTCAGCAACGATGCGGCTGCTGACTAAACTCCGTCATCTTCGCGTCCATGACGAAGTCGCCGAAGTCCATCTTCATGTTGTCGGCGACCCCGTTCTCCCAGTAGCGCATCCCCACTTCATAGGCCGGTGTTATCGCGGTCGGCGCGTGATCGAAGAATGACAGGTGGACCCGCGTGCTTGGCAACGCCGACAGCGCGGGCCACTTGGTCGGGCTCGGGCCGTTCCAATCGAGGATCACGACGAAGCTGTCTTCGACGCCTTTGTCATCGGTGCCGTCGAACAGCGGCAGCGCCAGGAAGCGCTTTTTCTCTTTGGCCGCGGCGATGATGGCGGCGGTGTGCATCATCGGAAACATGGTGCCCGGAGGCAGGGCCACCGTGTCGACACGCGGCGCCGTATAGCGCGCCTCACCGGCTCCCCCTAATTTGGTGAGGGATGCATTGCCATCGGTCTGGCTGGTCACGGCTTCGTCCGTCGTCTGCCGGACGTGGAAACGAAATTTTAGTCCGTTCTTCGCTTCCCACGTGGCGTAGTCCGAGGTCATGACGATGTCCTGGCCCTCGGAGTTGGTGATGGTCATTTTCAGCCGCTGGCGCACCGCCCAGCCGTCGCAGGCATCAGTGACCTCGTAACCCATAGTGCCGCGAGCGGCGACAACATCGCCTTTGGATTTAAACAAGGTCAGGGTGTAGAGCGCCTTATGAGCCGCCAGCCCGGCCGCGGCCGGAGCAGGCGAGGGCGCACTTGCGGCGTATGCGGTGCCGCCCAGCGCCACGGCCGCAACGGTCAAAAGCAGCGCCAGCGGCGCGGCGGGTAGGCGCATGGACAACTCCGCAGCAGGACCGGATGGTAGCCGGCGCCGCAACATAGGATCAGGTGCGGCACCACGCCATCATTCAACGGTGGAAAGCCCGCAGGTTCAGCCAGCCGTGACCTTGGCCTTCGGCGGGATGTCGATTTTCAGCGACAATTCCTTCAGCCGGGTCGGTGGAATCGGAGCAGGCGCGCCCATGAGCAGATCTTCGCCCTGCTGGTTCAGCGGGAACACGATCACCTCACGGATGTTCGGCTCGTCCGCCAGCAGCATCACCATGCGGTCGATTCCCGGGGCCGACCCGCCATGCGGTGGGGCACCGTAGCGGAAGGCGTTCAGCATGCCGCCGAACCGTTCCTCCACGTCCTGCGCGGTATACCCAGCGATTTCGAAGGCCCGAATCATGATGTCGGGGCGGTGGTTGCGGATCGCGCCCGAGGACAGCTCAATGCCGTTGCAGACGATGTCGTACTGATAGGCCTTGATGGTCAGCGGGTCCTGCGTGTTCAGCGCCTCCAACTCGCCCTGGGGCATGCTGAACGGATTGTGGCTGAAGTCGATCTGGCCCGTTTCCTCGTTCAGCTCGTACATCGGAAAGTCGGTGATCCAGCAGAATCGGAAGGCGCCGGCTTCGATCAGGCCGAGTTCCTCGCCAAGGCGGGTGCGTACCGTGCCGGCGAATTTCGGCGCCACATCCTTCTTGCCGGCAACAAAAAACACGGCGTCGCCGGCGTTCAGCCCGGCGGCGATGCGGATCGCTTCAGCGCGATCGGCTTCCAGGTTGCGCGCAATCGGGCCCTTTGGCCCCTCGGCGTCGTAGACAATGTAGCCGAGTCCGCCCTGGCCCTCGGCCTTCGCCCAGTCGTTCAGCTTGTCGAAAAAGCTGCGCGGCTGGCTGGCTGCGCCGGGTGCCGGGATGGCGCGTACCACGCCGCCTGAAGCGGCGATCCGGGCAAACAAGCCGAAGCCGGAGCCGGCGTAGTGTTCGGTCACGTCGGCGATGCGGATCGGGTTGCGCAGGTCCGGCTTGTCAGACCCGAATTCCAGCATTGACTGGTCATAGGGAATGCGCGGGAAGGGCGGCTTGGTCACGGTCCGGCCGTCGGAGAATTCCTCGAAAACGCCCGCGATCACCGGCTCAATTGTAGCGAAAACATCCTCTTGCGTGACATAGCTCATCTCGAAGTCGAGCTGGTAGAATTCGCCCGGTGAGCGGTCAGCGCGCGAGGCCTCGTCCCGGAAGCACGGTGCGATCTGAAAGTAGCGGTCGAAGCCGGCTACCATCAGCAACTGCTTGAACTGTTGCGGCGCCTGCGGCAGTGCGTAGAACTTGCCGGGATGCATGCGGGCCGGCACCAGGAAGTCGCGCGCGCCTTCCGGCGACGAGGCGGTCAGGATCGGCGTCTGATACTCCAGGAAGCCACTCTCGATCATTCGCCGCCGAATCGAGGTGATGACCTGGCTGCGCAGGATCATATTGCGGTGCAGTTTTTCCCGGCGCAGATCGAGAAAGCGGTAACGCAGCCGGATATCCTCGGGGAATTTCTCGTCACCGGCGACCTGCATCGGCAGCACCTCGGCGTTGGACTGCACAAGCATCTCGCTGACGCGCAGTTCAACCTCACCCGTCGGCAGCTTCGGGTTCACTGTACCGGCTTCACGCATCACGACGGTGCCGGTGACGGTAATCACGCTTTCGGGGCGAACCCGGTCGGCCGCTTCGAACGCCGGTGATCCGCTGGCAAATACGCACTGGGTGATGCCGTAATGGTCACGCAGGTCGATGAACAGCAGGCCGCCATGATCCCGCTTGGCGTGCACCCAGCCGGACAGGCGGGCCGGCTTGCCGGCGTCGGCGGCGCGCAGGGCGCCGCTTGTGTGGGTGCGGTAGGCGTGCATCGTGTGGTTCCCAGCGAAAAACGTCGGCGCGGCCGCAGCCGTCAAGGGCGGGACACAAGCCCTGCCCGCTGTGCCAAGTCAAGCAGTCGATCGACCTAGCGGGCTGAAGCCACCGGCCGCGCTGAGCTGCTGAACTGGTCGAAGGCATCTTCAACCCGGCCCACATGCCGCAGCATCGCCGCATGAGCACCAGGTGCATCCTCCGCCAGGATTGCGTCGACGACCGCCTGGTGCTCCTCCCAGGAGCGGGGTAGCCGTCCGTCCGTCCGGAACTGTGCCCGCCGAAACGGCGACAACCGTGTGCGCAACCGGCTTGTGAACTCGTTCAACATGGTATTGTGGCTGCCGGTGTAAATCGCCAGGTGAAAGGCCTGGTTGGCGTCGGCGTAAGCGTCCGGATCACCGGTTTTCACAAGGCTCGCCATCGTGTCCTGCAGTTGCTGAAGCTGCTGGCGTTCGGCTGGCGTCATGTGCATCGCTGACAGGCGCGCACAGGCAGCTTCCATTTCAGCCATTGCGGCGAACATCGTCTGTAACTCGTCCTGCGTCACAGCTGCGACCAGCGCCCCGCGGCGTGGTCGCAGGTCGATCAGACCTGAGGTCGCCAGTTGGCGCAGCGCCTCGCGCACCGGTGTGCGGGAGACACCAAAGCGGCCAGCGAGCTGCTGCTCATCCAACCGCGCCCCCGGCGGAAACTCGCCGGTGAGGATTGCATTGGAGATTTGTCCCGCCAGCCGTTCCGCACGTGTCTGGTTCGTTGTTGTGGTCTTCACCGTTCTTGACCCTGTGCATGCCGGCGCGACGCGTCGCTCCCATGGAATCGCCTTCGCGCGGCGAAATCTGCCAAGCTTTAGGGACGGTTGTATAGCGAAATAGCGAACGAATATGAACGCCGCGCATGGCCGATTGTCGATTATGCGATATCGCGGCGGCCGTTCTCCGTCTCATCCCGCAGCGTTTCGGCTTCCTGCCGCAGTCGCTTAAAGCTGCGGGCGCTCATTGGCAGCATGCCGACGTAGATCAGGCCACCGGCGGCGAGTGCGAGCCAGGGATCGGCGATCAGCACGGCGGTATAGGCGCCGGTGCCGAGCAGCAATGGCAGCACATACTGAGCCGGGATCTTGAAGTTCTTGAAGCTCCAGACCGGCAGCGTGGAGACCAGCAGCAGCGCTGTGCCGATCAGCACCACGGCGTTGGCGACCGGCAATTGCGTCGCCGTCAGCAGCCATCCGATCTGCTCCTCGCGTGCCCAAAGGCCCAGGAACAGCGGGAACAACGCAAGCCCGGCGCCAGCCGGGGCTGGAACGCCGGTGAAAAAATTGTAAGCGTAGGCCGGCTTCGGCGCCCCATCCAGCGCGGCGTTGAAGCGCGCGAGTCGCAGGGCCATGCAGACGGCGAACATGAGGCACGGCACGTAGCCGTAGGCGCCCGCCTTTTGCAGCGACCACAAATACAGCACGAATCCAGGGGCGACACCGAAGCAGACGAAGTCCGACAAGCTGTCGAACTCGGCGCCGAAGCGTGACGTACCCTTCAGCAGGCGTGCCAGCCTGCCGTCCAACCCGTCCAGCGCCGCGGCTACGGCAATGGCCACCGCAGCGGCGCCAAACCGGCCCTCCAGTGCGAATCGCATTGATGTCAGCCCGGCGCACAGTCCGAGCATTGTCATCAGGTTAGGGACGATGCTGTTGAAGGACGGGCCCTTGTAGCGCGGCCGCAGGCGCTTGCGCGGGCGGTAGCGCCGCAGCCGGTGGATCGGGGAAAGCTGCGGGCGGTCGCTCAGCGTGGCATCTCCGCGATGACAGTTTCGGCGCCGATCATGGTCTGGCCGACCTCGACCATCGGGCGGACGCCGGGGGGCAGGTACAGGTCGGTCCGGCTGCCGAAGCGGATCAGGCCGAACCGTTGGCCGGTGGAGACGGGATCGCCCTCCCGGACGTCGCAGAGGATTCGCCGTGCGATCAGTCCGGCGATCTGCACCACGGCAATCTCCTGCCCGTTGCCAAGGCGGATGGCGAGGGCGTTTCGCTCATTCAGTTCACTCGCCTTGTCGAGCGCGGCGCTGACGAAAGCACCATGGTGGTAGGCGATGCGGGTGACGACTCCGCTGATCGGGATGCGGTTCACATGCACATCCAGCACCGACAGGAAGATCGATACCTTCCAGCGTTGTTCGCTGCCAAGGCCCAGCTCCGGCGGCGGCGGGGCCAGCACAGTGGACAGCACCTTGCCATCCGCCGGCGCCACCAGAATCCCCGCGCGGGTCGGTGTGACGCGTTCAGGATCACGAAAGAAATACAGGCAGAATCCGGTGAACAGCGCGCCTAGTACCATCAGCCAGGTGCCGACAGCGATGCCGATGGCCAGGGCCACCAGGCCGCCCATGATAAAGGGTCGCCCGGCCGGATGCGGCGGAGCAAGCACGAGGCGGACGTCGTCGATCACAGACATTGTCCGCTGGCTTATGGGCCTTCGGTCGTGTGGCCGCAACTACGATTGGCAGGATGTGTTCAGACCAGAGGCGGTTGACGGGCCAGGCCGGAACGCACTCCACCGTTTGACGTCGAAAGCGAGGAAAGTCATGTAATCGACTGATCACACAGGATTTTACGATCTTGGACTGGCTCTTTCGTTAGGCATTCGATCTTCCGCGGGAGCAGATGGAGTCGCGCTAGATTGCCGCTTCGCTGAAGATAGGTCTGATGTCGCCGCGCCAGGTCCCCTGAAACCGAGCCAGCCATTCCTCCGCCTGACTGGGTGCGCCGGAGGCAACCTCGTCGATGGGTGCCAGCAGTATCGATTCGTCCTGGCCCTCGACGTTCAGGCGGCCGCGGGCCCGCAGCCCGTCCGCGGCGATGGCGACGACGTCGGGAGCGATGTCGCGCAAGGTCCGGCCGCGCCAAGGGGCGCCCAAGCCAAGGCGGGGCACCGCGGCACGCGTGGCGACCACGTCCTGCCAGCCGGCACCTTCCAGCAGGGCTTCCGCCGCGGTCAGCGCGGCGTCATCGTACAACAACCCGACCCACAGTGCCGATTGCGCCACCATCATGTCCGGCCGCCCAGCGTCGGCACCGCGCATTTCCAGGAACCGCTTCAGCCGGACATCGGTAAAAACCGTCGTCAGGTGATCGGCAAAGTCACCCATCGTTGCGGTGATGCCCGTCAGCGCCGGAATGCGGCCGGCCATAAAGTCGACGAAGGACCTACCCGCCACGTCAATGTAGCGCCCGTCCCGGTAGACGAAATACATCGGCACTTCTTCGATCAGCCACTGGGCGTAGCGTTCAAAGCCGAACCCGTCCTCGAACATGACCGGCGGGATGCCGGAGCGCTGGTTATCGGTATCTGTCCAGCAATGCGCGCGGTAGGACAGGAAGCCGTTCGGCTTGCCCTCGGTAAACGGTGAGTTGGCGAACAGCGCGGTGGCCAGCGGCTGCAGCAGCAGGGAGACCCGCAGCTTGCGACGCATGTCTTCTTCCGACGCGTAGTCCAGATTCACCTGCACCGTGCAGGTGCGCGTCATCATGTCCAGGCCCATCGTGCCAACAAGCTGCATGTAGCGCCGCATGATTGCGTAGCGGCCTTTCGGCATCCACGGCATCGCCGCCCGCGAAGCGGTTGGATGGAAGCCCAACGGCGCGAACCCGATTTGCAGCGCGTCGCTGACGCCCCGCACTTCCGCAAAATGCGCCTCCAGCTCAGCCTTCGTCTCGTGCAGGTCAACGACGGGTGCGCCCGACAGTTCGAGTTGCCCCGCCGGCTCCAGCGAAATCGCGGCACCATCCTGCTTCAGCCCGATGATGTTGCCGCTGTCGAGGATCGGTTCCCCACCCAGCTTGGCCAGTGACAGCAACAGGTCGCGGATGTTGCCGGGCTGCCCGTCGGCGGGCAGGTATGGCGGCGTCGCCAGGTCTGCCAGCCGGAAGCCAAATTTTTCATGCTCGGTGCCGATGCGGAAAGCCTCGCGTGGCTTGCAGCCGACCGCGAGATAGTCCGCCATCTGACCGACCGACGTGAGCGGAGTGTCGTCCGCGTCCCCAGGATTCGACATAGAGTTCTCAAGACATCTCGGTTGGCATCGCCCTGCGGACGATGGAGCGCGCGGGTTGGGTTCCCGGACGCCTGACTGTTGTTGGCAGCGTACTAGCCACAGACCGGCCGCTGCAACAAGGCCAGGGCAACAATGGCGGCGGTTTCCGCCCTCAGGATGCGGGGGCCGAGGGAAATGGGCCGCACTGCCGGACACTGGTCCAGAAGCCTGCGATCCCGTGGACCCAGGCCGCCTTCAGGGCCAATAAGCAGTGCGCCCGGTCCGTTGACGGCGGGCACCGGCGGCAGTGAGTCTCTTTCGATGGCGACAAAAAGTGGACGACCAACCTGCCAATCCGACAGCACCTGTTCCAGCGGCGCGAGCGGCTTGACCGCCGGGACCGTCAGACGCTCGCTCTGTTCCGCAGCCTCGATCGCGATTGCCGCCATCCGGTCTGCGTTGACCCGTCCGGCGTTGGTCCGTTCCGTCGTCACCGGTTGCAGGATGGAGACACCTAGCTCTGTCGCTTTCTGGACAACGAGGTCGGTCGCGTCCCGCTTCAGCGGTGCGAACACCAGCCAAAGATCGGATTCGGCGGTCTGTCGACGGACCAGCCGCTGTGCCTCGAGTCGTGCCGACCCGCGCGCCTGGCCGACGATGCGCGCCTCCCATTCCCCGTCTGTGCCGTTGAAAAGGCGTATCTCGTCGCCGGCTGCCCGGCGCATGACAGCGCCCAGGTAATGCGCCTGTGCCGGTGAGGCCACGATGGCGGCGCCCTCATGCAGCGTCTGGGCAATGTAGAGACGGATCGTGTTCACGTGACAACCTGGTTGAGCAATTGTGCGGTTGACGGCAGGATCGTATGGCGACCAAAGCTTTTGCCATGAATAGCCACACCGACATCGTCGCAACAGGCTGGGTTACCCGGCTACCACGCTCATGGCTTCCTTATCTGCTGCTGGCGCGTGTGGACCGGCCGATCGGCACCTGGTTGCTCTTCCTGCCGGGTATGTGGGGAGTCCTCCTGGCGCGCCCGCCTTTCTGGCAGGCGATCGGCCTGCTGGCGCTGTTTGGGATCGGCAGTCTGGCGATGCGCGCCGCGGGCTGCGTGGTCAACGATCTTTGGGATCGCGACATCGATCGGAGGGTGATACGGACCGCGGGACGTCCGCTCGCTTCCGGCGCGCTGCGGCCGCTGCAGGCACTGACCTTCCTGGCAGTTCTTTTGCTGGCTGGGCTCGCCGTGCTGATCCAGCTTAATCCGCTGTGCCAGAAAATGGGGGTCGGCTCGCTGCTGTTGGTGCTGCTTTATCCGCTGGCAAAGCGGTTTACCTGGTGGCCGCAACTGGTGATGGGCTTCACCTTCGGCTTCGGCGCCCCGATGGGCTACACCGCCGTCACTGGTGGCATCGACTACGCCTGGGTCGCCATCTATGCCGCCGCGATCCTGTGGGATTTGGGTTTTGATACGATTTATGCGCACCAGGACCGCGAGGATGACGCGCTGGTGGGGGTCCGCTCGACTGCCCGGCTATTCGGTGAACGCACGCGGATTTTCCTGGTGTTCTGCTATAGCGCAGCGATCGTCGCGCTGGGCCTGGCAGGTTGGCTGGCTGGCCTGGGAGTCTGGTTTTATCCGGCCTTAGCTGTGCCGGCCTGCCTGCTGGCCCGGCAGGTGATCGAACTGGACATCAACGATCCGGCCGGCTGCCTTCGGCTGTTCCGCGCCAATCGGGAGGTTGGAATCGCTGTCTCCTTTGCCATCCTGGCCGGGTGGGGATGACGCAGCGTTGGTCGACAGCGGCCGCCGAGTCGTTCATTCGCGCCAACACCGTCCTGACCAGTGCAACGCATGTCCCGGAGATCCGGCTGCACCTGGCGACCGAACTGACGCCGATCTGGCAGGCGACCGAAAGCTGGCTGCAGGAGAACGGTGTCGACCCACCATTCTGGGCCTTCGCCTGGCCCGGCGGGCAGGCCCTGGCGCGACATGTCCTGGATGCGCCGCGCACCGTTGCCGGCCGCCGCGTGCTGGACTTTGCCGCCGGCGGGGGCATCGCAGCCATCGCCTGCGCAATGGCGGGTGCGGCTTCGGTCGAGACGGCGGAGATTGATCGCCTGGCCGTGGCCGCCGTCCGTCTCAATGCGGTGGCGAACGGCGTAACAATACAAGCCAGCGACGACGTAGTCGGAGACGACTGCCGCTGGGACCTGATCCTGTGCGGCGATGTCTGCTACGAGGCGCCGATGACCGGCCACATCATGCCGTGGCTGCGGCGCATGACGCGCCTGGCCGAGGTTTGGATCGCGGATCCGGGCCGGAGCTATTTGCCGAAGACGGGACTGGCGCGGTTCGGCAGCTACCGGATCGATACCACGTTGGAGCTGGAAGACAGGACGAGCCGCGACGTCGTCCTGTATCGTCTCTCCGCCGACGGCCCGCCCTAGCTGCGGAGAGCCGTCGGACAGCCTCGAGCAACTTACCGTTGCGGATCGGCCGGGTGCGCCAGTGCGAGAAGCGGCCGGTCGGCGTTTGCCTTCACCTCAATAAGGCGAGGTCTGTTCGTGGGTGGCCGGACAACGGGGGCAGGGGCGTTCACCTCAGCCGGTGTGCCTCCAGCCGCTGACGGGCCGCAATTGCCGGCGGTGTGCGACACAATCTGGGGCTTGGCATTTCCGTTGTAGGTCACCTGCACGCTGCGCATGCAGGCGCCGGAGCCGGCTATAGTCGAAGAGACCGAATACATGTGCGTGCCAGGTGGCAGTGCGACTGGGGTGCTGCCCATGGCCGCCTGCTGCATGGCGGCCGCCTGCCGCATCATCATCTCCATCTGCCGGTCCATCATGGCAGACAGCCGGTCCAGCGAGGCGAACGAGGGGCCAAAGCCGGCGGGCGCGAAAAAGCCCGGCGGGAGGACCGCCACCGGTACTGGCACAACCGCCACCTGCGGCGGCGTGTCACCGGTATATGGAATTTGGGCGATGCTGCCGTCGGGCAGCCGCAGTGTCATGAGGTGGGGCTGACCGTCACCAGCGAGAGCGGGCGACGCCAGCCCGATCCCTGCCAGCGCCGCGGCGCCCGCTAGTGTGGCCTTCCATCCGGATTGCATCGATTGCCTCCATCGTGACCAGACGCGGTACGGCATTTTTCGCAATTGGGCCACGATTTCAATAGGCTATGTGTGGCCTGCGGCTCACTGGAGCATTACAAGCCGGCAAGGACGTGGCGCCGGCACCGGCGCTTGATACTGGTGGCGGTAAAGGTCACGCCCGCAGCATCTATCGGCTGGCGCCTGGGGTGCAGCGCGTTACGACACGCCAGCGTCCGGATGGAGCCGGCGTGCAGGTCGTATCAGGAAACGGCTTCGGCAGCCGGGCGCGGCGCCGGTTCCGGCACCGGGGCGGCTTCGGTGATCATTTCGATGCGGCCGGTGATCTGGCCGCCGTCCTCAACCTGAAGGCGCCGGCAGCGCGCCGTCCCGAGAACCCGGCCGGTCGCACGCACGACCAGCGCCGACTTCGCGACCAGCGTGCCATCGATCGTGCCGGCGATCTCGGCGTCGTCCACCTCAACCTCACCCTTGAACACGCCGCCTGGTGCGATCGACAGTTCCGTCGCCCGGATCATGCTGGCCTCGACCGTGCCTTCGACCACAAGACGTTCCGCGTCCTGCACCGTGCCTTGCACGCTGATGCCACGGCCGACCACGAGTGTCCGGCGCTCTGCCGGATCGCGGGCCACCGGACGCGCCGGTGTGGCAACGGCTGGGCGTGCCGGCGCGGATGGCGATGGGGCCGGTGGAGCGGCGGGATTGACAGGCGAAAATGGCGGTCTGGACATGGGCAGCGCATCCTTGTTCGGCGCGGGACGATATGGCGGAACACCGAGGCCACTATCGCCTGAGTCGGTGAGTGTTTCCTCGGCGGACGTCATTGGAACTGGTGCGGGTTCCTCGGCGCCCTCATCTGGCACCGGGGCGGCACCGCCAGGCAGTGGCGGGTCCAGACCATCTGTATTCAATTCATTAGGCTTCTTGCGTTTGAACAATGCGTGTGCCCCGGTTGGAACGGCGCAGTGCCTACCATAGCCGGCAGAACGCAAACAACGGGGTGGTGGGCCGGAGCATGACTAAATCGAGCCCAGGCGCCGGGGTCCCGGGCCGGACATGGCCGCATCAAGCACATGAACCATGGCGGCGACGCCCAGCACCGGAATCAATAGGTTGACCAGCGGGACATAGGCAATTGCCGCCAGTACGCCACCGGTCGTCAGCACGCTGAGTCGGCGCGCGATGTAGAGCGACTCGGCTGCGCCGCGCGGCATGCGCCGCATCGCCACCGCAACGAACAGGCCCCGCCCCACGGCATAGGCTGCAATCGCCCAGCCCAGCACCAGGCCGACACCGGGGATCAGCAGTGCCAGCACCAGGGCGACGACGTTGAGGAACAGGACGCGCAATGCCACGGCGATGCCGTCCCAGATCTGCTCCATCATCGGTGCCGCCTGCGGCGGTGGCAGCCAGGGGTAGTAGCGACGCTCCACCGCGAAGGCGATGCGATCGAAATACAGCGTGCCGATGGCGGCGGCGACCGGCAGGAACAGCCAGAACGCCAGCAGGAAGGCGCCAATCGAGCCCAGGATGTCCGCCGCCCAGGCGATCCAGCCGTGCAGATCGAGCAGCTGGTGCATTGCGCCAATCGTGCCGATGTACAGCGCCGCAAAGCAGACCACGGACCAACCCAGGCTGCGCACAACCACGCCAAGGAAGACCGGATCGTCGAGTTGTGCCACGGCGCGCAGTGTCGGCATCAGCGGCGAGGAGGCGTCGGAAAACATCGCGTCTGGTTAGCGCGGCGCCCCGCCGGCGCGCCAGTGACGTGTTAGCCACAGCGCCGAGTCGACGTTGCCGCCGAACGGATTATGCTCCGGCCAACGCCAAGCCGACGTCCGAGGGAACCCATGACCTACACGCCAACACCGCATGTCACCCAGAACTGGAGCCTGACCAAGCCGTCTGCCACCGGCAAGCGCGGGATTGTTGTGGCGCAGGCGCAATGCGCCGCGGAGGCGGGCGTTGCGGTGCTGAACGCTGGCGGCAATGCGATCGACGCTGCAGTGGCCACCGCGTTGGCGCTGGCGGCGATCGAGCCTTGGAACTCCGGCCTTGGTGGCGTCGGATTCTGCATGGTGCACCGCGCCGGCCAAGCGAAGGCGGAGGTGGTCGATTTTGGCCCGGTGGCGCCGCGGGCGCTGAACCCCGGCCTCTTCAAGCTGACCGGGCGGATGACGCAGGACCTGTTCTCTTGGCCGGAAGTCGAGGGCGACACCAACATTCATGGTCCGCTGTCCTTTGCCATTCCGTCCTCCACCGCCGGCTACGCACATATGCACGCAACGTGGGGGAAGCTGCCGCTGGCCGAGGTGATCGCGCCGGCCATCGCGCTGGCGAAGCGTGGCTTGCCACAGGACTGGTTCACCACGCTGAAAGTGTCGTCGTCGGCGTCCGTGCTGCGGAAGTATGAGGAGAGCGCCCGCATCTATCTGCCAAACGGATTGCCGCCGGTGCCGCCGTACCAGGGGACGCCCGGCTTCTTCCGCCTTGGCCGGCTGTCGGACACTCTGGAGCAACTTGGGCGAGCGGGACTTCGCGACCAGTATGAGGGCGATATCGCCGCCGCGTTGGTAGCCGACGTGAAAGCGATGGGCGGGGTGATCTCGGCCGAGGACTTGCGCAACTGCAAGGCGCGTATCCTGCCGGCGACGGAGATCGCCTGGCGCGGTCGCACGCTGCAGACTGCCGGCGGACTGACAGCGGCGCCGACCATGGCGCGCGTGCTGGAGCAGATGCGCGACGTCTCGTACGGCGCCGAACCGGATGCGGCGTGGTACGTCGCCTTCGCGCGGGCGATGAAGACGGCGTATGCAGAGCGCCTGACCGGTCTGGGGGATGCTGATCCGCTGGCGGCGGAGACCTGCACCACGCACCTAACGGTGTGCGACCAGGAGGGAACGATGGTGGCGATGACCACGACGCTGCTGTCCTCGATGGGCAGCCGCGTGGTGCTGCCGGGCACCGGCATCCTGATGAACAACGGCGTCATGTGGTTCGATCCGCGACCGAACCAGCCGAACTCGATCGCCGGCGGCAAGCGGCCGCTGACCAACATGTCGCCGATCATCCTGAAGGAGGGTGATCGCCCATGCCTGGCCGCCGGTGGGTCGGGCGGGCGCCGTATCCTGGCCGCAGTGACGCAGATGATGACCTTTGTCGCTGATTTCGGCATGAGCCTGGACAAGGCGGCGCATTACCCGCGCATCGACGTTTCGGGACCGGATCATGTCTCCGCCGACCGCCGCCTGCCGGTGCCGGTGCTGGAGGCGCTGGCGGCGGATGGCCAGACGGATGTGGTGGAGCACAGCGTCATGCCGATCAACTTTGCCTGCCCGAACGTCATCGTGCAGGGTGCCGATGGCACACGGCAGGGCGTCAGCGACGCTGCCTCGCCATGGTCGGCGGCGGTTTGCCAGGCGTAGGAACGTGAAAGGCAACAGAACAGGCGGTGGAACGACGCGTGCGCAGCGTCCACATGTACCATCATGGCCCCCCGAAATGCGGACCATGACGGGAGCGGCCCACGGACCGTCTCGTTCTCGCCGATCCACATAACCGCCAACCACAAACAGCCTGGGAAGGGCCGTGCCAATGGATTTCGCACTCTCCGACGTTCAGCAGCAGATCCGCGATGAGATCCTGCGCCTGTGCGCAAAATTCGATGAAACCTACTGGCTGAAGCACGAGAACGAAGCCAAATTTCCCATCGAATTCTACAACGCCATGGCCGAAGGCAACTGGCTCGGCATTGCGATGCCGGAAGAATATGGCGGCGCCGGCCTGGGCATCAGCGAAGCCGCGATCATGGCACAGGCGATCGCCGAATCCGGTGCGGCCATGAGCGGCGCCAGCGCGATCCACATGAACATTTTCGGCCTGAACCCGGTGGTCGTCTACGGCACCGACGAGCAGAAGCGCCGCATGCTGCCGCCGATCATCCAAGGTAAGGACAAGACCTGCTTCGGCGTCACCGAACCAAACGCCGGCCTGAACACGACGGAGATCACGACACGGGCCGAACTGCGCGGCGATCATTACGTTGTCAACGGCACCAAGATCTGGACCTCCACGGCACAAGTCGCCAACAAGGTGCTGCTGCTGACCCGTACCACGCCACTCGATAAGGTGAAGCGCAAGTCGGACGGCATGACGCTGTTCTATACCGATCTCGATCGTTCCGCGGCCGAAGTGCGGCTGATTCACAAGATGGGCCGTCACGCCGTCGATTCGAACATGGTGTTCTATGAGAACATGCGCATTCCGGTGGAGAACCGCATTGGCGACGAGGGCAAGGGCTTCCAGGCGCTGATCCACGGCCTGAACCCGGAGCGCGTGCTGATCGCGGCCGAGGCGATCGGGATCGGCCGCGCCGCGCTGGCCCGCGCGACCCGTTACGCGCGTGAACGCGTTGTGTTCGGCCGGCCGATTGGGATGAACCAGGGCATCCAGCATCCATTGGCGAAGAACTGGGCGGAACTGGAGGCTGCTGACTTGGTGATGCAGAAGGCCGCCTGGCTGTACGACAACGGCAAGGAGTGTGGGGCGGAAGCAAACGCGGCAAAATATCTTGGTGCTGAGGCGGGATTCCGAGCGGCAGAGCAGGCGGTGATGACGCACGGCGGGATGGGCTATGCCCAGGAGTACCACGTCGAGCGCCTGTTCCGCGAAAGCGTACTGCCGAGGCTCGCGCCCGTCAGTCGGGAGCTGGTGCTTTGTTACATTGCCGAACGGGTGCTGGATCTGCCGAAATCGTACTGAAGGGCAGGCTTAACCATTGCCATGCCTGGTAGGGGCGGCAACGGACGGCCGTTGCCAGATTTGGTAGACTGTCCAGCCGGCCCTGGTCGGGCACGATAAGTTAACAGGAGAGGCGCGACCCCACCCCCGGATTCCGGCGCCTTTGGCCGGTGGAGGCAGCAATGGCCGACAAGCCCGTCCTGATTGCCGGCGCCGGACCGACCGGCCTCGTGCTGGCTCTCGCCCTGGCGCGGCGCAACGTGCCGTTCCGGCTCATCAGCGCAGCGTCAGGTCCCGGCGAAAGCTCCAGAGCCATGGCCGTGCACGCTCGCACGCTGGAGTTCTATCGCCAGTTCGGCTTCGCCGAGGCTGTCGTCGCCCAGGGCATTCCGATCCGGGCCATCCATGTTCGAGAGGTGGGCGATCACGGCCTCGGCCGTGAGGTCACGGCTGTTGGGTTCCAGGACATTGGCGGCCCGATCAGCCCGTATCCGTTCGTGCTCAGCTATGCACAGGACGACCATGAGCAATTCCTTATCCAGCAATTGCTGCAGTACGGCGTCCAGGTCGAATGGCAGGCTGCCTTGGCGGGCTTCGAGCAGGACCAGGACGGTGTCCGAGCGCAGGTGCGCCACGCCGATGGCAGGATTGACGCGATCGCGGCTTCCTACATTTGCGGCTGTGACGGCGCCCACAGCCAGGTCAGGCACTCGCTTGGGCTCACGTTTGCCGGCGGCACCTACGACCAGCGTTTCCACGTCGCCGACGTGCGCCTCGATGGCCCGTTCGAGACCGACCTGCGGGTCAACCTCGGCGCCGAAATCCTGGAACTCGTGCTGCCGGTGCGTTCGACCGGCATGAATCGTCTGATCGGTCTTGTTCCACCTGTCCTGTCGGAACGCGAGGAGCTGACATTTGAAGACATACGCGGCCATGTGGAGCCACTGATCGGTCGCCGTGTCGCGGCAGTGAACTGGTTCTCGACCTACCGTGTGCATCACCGGGTCGCGGAGCGCTTCCGCGTGGGCCGGGCCTTCCTGGCCGGCGATGCGGGGCACGTGCACAGCCCGGCAGGCGGGCAGGGGATGAACACCGGTATTGGCGACGCGGTGAACCTGGGTTGGAAGCTGGCGCAGGTCTGGCACGGGCGGGCGCCGGACTCACTGCTGGATACCTATGACAGCGAGCGGATCGCCTTCGCGCGTCAGCTGGTTGCAACAACCGACCGCGCGTTCAGGTTAATCGTCGCCAAGGGCCTGGGCGGCGAACTGATCAGGCGCATTGTGGCGCCGGCCGTGGTTGGCACCGCAACCCGCTTCGATGTCGTGCGCAGGGCCATGTTCCGGACCGTGTCGCAGGTGCAGATTCGCTATCCTGACAGCGTGCTGAGTCGCGGCCATGCAGGCCAGGTGCGCGGCGGCGACCGGCTGCCCTGGACCGGTCATGGCGGCGCCGACAATTTTGCTTCCCTGCAATCGCTGGACTGGCAGGTGCATGTCTACGGCCCAGTGCCAGAGGGATTGCAAGCGTTCTGCCTCGAAGCCGGGTTGCCTTTGCAAGGTTTTGGCTGGGATTCTGCGGCCGCCGCCGCCGGTCTTGTCAGCGGCGCAGCCTGCCTCGTCCGCCCGGATGGCTATGTCGCAGTCGCGGCTACTGGCGCGGAGGCAGTGCCGGCATTCGCCAGCTTTGTCCAGGAGCGGGGTCTGCGCTTTACCGCGCGTGTGGCGTGATGCAGGCGGCAACGCGATAGCACTGCATCGATCAGGCCGTGTGCCCGGCTGGTCCTGCATGGGTCTGATGCGGACGGAGGCCGTTCCGTTGGCAGACAGTGTGGTTGCAAACAACCCCGCGCTGCCTCAAGTATCTGTCCCGCTCTGGGTCGGCGGTTGGTAAAGTACACGGGACCATGATGGCGGTCAGGCTGCCTTGAAGAAATACCTGCCTGGGCTGTGGTGGTGGGGAATCATGGCGTTCCTGTTGGCGCTGAGCCTCGTGAGCCAGTTCACCCCGACGCCCTTCCAGTCCATTCCCTACAGCCAGTTCCAGAAGGTGCTGGCGGAGGGAAAGATCGCGCGCGTCACCGTCGCCGGGGATGTGATCCGCGGCGAATACAAGGAAAAGCAGCCTGACGGCGCGACCGGGTTTACGACACGAACGGTACCCGCCGATCTCGCGGCAGAACTGTCCAAGCAGGGTGTTGAATACAATGGCGAGCCTGCCACCACCGCCTTTGGCGCGGCGCTCGGCTGGATTCTGCCACCATTGCTGTTCGTCGGCATCTGGATGCTTGCCTCGCGTAATATGGGCGGCGGCGGCGGTCTGATGGGCGGCGGATTGTTCTCCGTAGGACGCTCGCGCGCCAAGCTCGTCGCTGAAACCGATGTCACCGTCACCTTCGACGACGTCGCCGGCGTCGACGAAGCCAAGATGGAGCTGCACGAGATTGTCGACTTCCTGCAGCGGCCCGAGGCTTATAGCCGGCTCGGCGCGCATATCCCGCGTGGTGTGCTGCTGGTTGGCCCGCCGGGCACGGGGAAGACGCTGCTGGCGCGCGCGGTGGCGGGGGAGGCGGGCGTGCCATTCTTCTCCACCAACGGTGCAGAGTTCGTGGAGATGTTTGTCGGCGTCGGCGCCGCCCGCGTGCGTGACCTGTTCGAGCAGGCCCGCAAGATGGCGCCGGCTATTATCTTCATCGACGAATTGGATGCGCTGGGGCGTGCGCGCGGCGCCTCGCCCATGGGTGGACAGGATGAGAAGGAGCAGACCCTCAATCAGCTGCTGGCCGAGATGGACGGCTTCGACAAGTCGGTGGCGGTGGTGATCCTGGCGGCCACTAACCGGCCGGAGATTCTCGATCCGGCGCTGCTGCGGGCCGGCCGCTTCGACCGGCAGGTCCTGGTCGACCGGCCGGAGAAGAAGGGCCGGATGCAGATTCTGGCGGTGCACCTGAAGAAGCTGAAACTGGCGCCGGATGTGAACCTGGAAGAGATCGCTGCTCTGACTCCCGGTTTCACCGGCGCCGATCTTGCGAACCTGGCGAATGAGGCGGCCGTGCGGGCCACGCGGCGTAACGCGGACGCCATAGCCATGGAGGATTTCACCGAGTCCATCGACCGGATCGTCGCGGGACTGGAGAAGCGTAGCCGCGTGCTGATCCCGAAGGAGCGGCGGCTGGTGGCGTATCACGAGATGGGCCATGCGCTGGTGGCGCTGGCGCTACCAGGAACCGATCCCGTCCAGAAGATATCCATTATTCCGCGCGGCATCGGCGCACTCGGGTACACGATGCAGCGCCCGGCGGAGGACCGCTACCTGATGGGCGCCGCGGAGCTTGAGGCACGAATGGCCGTGCTCTTGGGGGGGCGTGCGGCCGAAATGATACTGGACGCGGATGTGTCCACAGGTGCAGCCGACGATATCGCCAAGGCAACGGATATCGCACGCGGCATGGTGATGCGGTTCGGCATGGACGCCGCGTTGGGGCCGGTCGCGCTTGATACCGACCAGGGCCAGTTCCTGAACGATCCCGGTGCGTTCTGGCGTCCTCGCCGTTTCAGCGAAAGCACGGCGCGTGAGGTGGATGACGCCGTGCGCGCGCTGTTGAAGCACGCACTGGAGCGTGCTCTAGCGGTCCTGCGCGCCAACCGGACGCAGTTGGACGAGGGCGCCGAAGCGCTGCTGGCGCACGAGACGCTGGCCGGCGATGAGATTCCGCGGCCGAGACCAGAGGGTTCGCTGCTACCGGCGGCCTGAGAGTCTGACTCTGAACTCATTTGCAACGAGCCAACCGCCTGACCAATAGCATGGCGGAGGCGGCGTAAATGAAAGCGACCGCTGATCCAATCGTGGCCTCGAAGTCCTTTGCCAGTCTGCGGTTTCGCCCCAGCCAGGCGAAGCAGCGTTCGACGACCCAGCGCTTGGGATGAACGGCGAAGCCCACCTGATCAGGCGGCTTGCGGACGATCTCGACGGCGATGGTGGTGGCGTCGGCGACGCGTTCGCCAGCATAGGCACTGTCGGCGAAGGCCCGCCGGATAAACGGAAAGCGGTTGCGTGACGCGCGCAGCAACGGCACGGCGCCATCGCGATCCTGGACCGAGGCCGGATGAACCTGCACGCAGAGCAGGCGGCCGTCGGTATCCACCAGGGCATGACGTTTGCGCCCGAGCACCTTCTTGCCGGCATCATAGCCGCGTGGGCCGCCGGCTTCGGTGGTCTTGACGCTCTGGCTATCGAAGACGGCCGCGGATGGACTGGCCTCACGCCCAACCCGCTCGCGGTCCTGTATGACCAGATGGTGGGCGATGGTTTGCCAGACGCCGCCATCGCGCCAAGTGGCAAACCAGCCGTAGACGGTCTGCCGGGGTGGAAAGCAAGGAGGCAGCATCCGCCACGGAATGCCGCCGCGGAGCACGTAGAAGATCGCGTTGACGATCTCGCGCATCGGCCAGGCCGGCGGCCGGCCAACCTTTGGCGGTCGCGGCAGCAGTGGCTCGATCACAGCCCATTCGGCGTCGGTCAGGTCACTGGCAAAGCGTAGGCAATCACGCTTATGCTGCGCACGGGTGGTTACGGTCCACATCAGGGTGTTCATCCAATTCGGTCTCGACAACCCATTGGAATCACATCCGGACGTAACCATCCAGCCCCGTTCCGCTCACGTTCAGAGACAGCCTCTAAGACGACGTCTACGATGGCTTATGAATT
>JAFEFW010000079.1 GCA_018240405.1 Pseudomonadota bacterium | reverse complement strand
GTCCGCCCACTCAGCGTCAGCATCCCGTCGGGCCAGACCGTGCCGATATCGCTGGAATAGAACCAACCGTCCTTGAACCAGTCCTCCCGCGCGGCATCGGCAGCGGCGTAACCGCTGGCATTACCCGGGCTGCGAACGCGCAGCACGCCGGCGGTGCCCGCTGGAAGTGCCTGTCCGTCCGGGTCCAGCGCCTGCACCTCGACCCCCGGCCAGATCAGGCCAACCGCGCCAGGACGGTCAGCGAGGTCGATCGCCGGGGCGGTGACGAAGGCGCCGACCTCGGTGGCGCCCATGGCGCTTTGGATGTGCGGCGTCAGACGCTCCCGGGCGAGGTGCAGCAGGGCCGGCGGCAGCAGGCTGCCGCCCACCTCAACGGCGCGCAGCGACGGGAACGGACCGAGGTCGGGCGGCATGGCGTCCAGCATGGTCCGCAACGACGCGGGCGTCAGGATCAGCGAGTCGACATGATGGCGGGCAATCGCGGCCGGCGCGTCAGCGGGGTTGGACAGCACCACCGTGCCCCGCGCCCACAGCGAGGCCAGGGCCACGCTCAACCCCCAGGAACCGCCCGGATTGATCCCGATGATGCGCGTTGTCGGTCCGCCGCCCTGGCTGAGCCAGCGCAGCAGCACGCGCTGCGTCATCTGTCCGTGCGTGATGACGATCTGCTTCGGCAATCCGGTGGACCCCGATGACGCAAAGATCCGCAACACCGCGGCGCCGTCCATGGGCATCGGCGGCGACGCGGCTGGGTCGGCCGGTGGGCCGGCCATCCAGCCGGCGTCGACGGTTACCGTGGCGGGCGGTGCCCCCGGCCCGGCGTGAAAGGTGAGCCGGGTCCGCCGGCCCGGCACCGGCGTATCGGTTGTCACCGCACCCAGGCGCGCCATCGCCAGCAGCAGGATCAAGCCCAGCGATTCGTCCGGACCGATCACCCGCACCTGGACCGTGTCGCCTGCGCCGATGCCGAACCTGCTGGCGTGCCGGCCCATCGCATCGATTGCACTATCGAGCGCGCGGTAGCTGATGACGGAGCCGTCCGCGCGGATGATCGCCGGCTGGTCCGGCACCAGCCGCGCGAGGCGCCGGAACGGCTCGGTGATGTTCATGCGGCTCTGCCATACACGGGCCAGCGGCCGGGGTTGCGGGCCGGCCCGTGATAGCCGGCGCCTAGGACGGTACGTTTCATGCGGTCAGCGAAACCGGTGCGGGTGGCGCGCCGCGCCTGAAGTCGTTACGCCGGCCGCCATGGTCGGTATTGATCCGGAACGTGTTGCTTGTGGTCCTTATCGTCGTCGCCCCCGGCGAGCTTGCTCAGGCTGGTTGGATGCGACGTCGTTGCAGGCGCTCCGACGGCCATGATTTTCATGCCCGGCGGTCAGATATGCCAGCGCATCCGCGACATTGCCTGTCTGCGCGTTGATCGTCATGGCCCGCATGCTTGCATAGACGCCAACGTTAGGCGGAACGCACAACTGTTGCAATAACGTCATGGGTCGGGTGAACCGGCATAGGCGCTGCCGGGACCGTGCGCGGCGGCTATTGCTCTCTCGTCATGGCCGGAAGGCACGCCATGACGGTGAAGAGCCTGCGTCATACCGTGCGGCGTTCAAGGCCGCCCGTTCTGACCGGTAGGGAGCATTCGCCCGCCCTCACGACAGCGGGCCTTATTCATCGTCCGGCGTCCTGCGCGGCTCAAGTTTCAACGCCTGTGCAGACAAGCCGGGCCAAGACGAGAATGCGCGGGCCGCGGGCCAAGGTAACCGCCGTCACCGTTGATCGTCCAAACCAGCGACCGCCGTCTCCAGCGCCCTCTGCACGTCTGCGCCGAAGCAGGCGAAGACGACGCGCTGCAATTCGGTGCGGGTCGCCAGGGCATCGCATACGACGCCCACAGCGATGAACGCGGCCTCGGTGAGCGGGTAGCCATACGCGCCGCAACTGATCGCCGGGAAGGCAATGGTGCGCACGCCATGCGCCGCCGCCAGCGCCAGGCTGTTGCGGTAGCACGCCGCGAGCAATTGGCCTTCACCGTTCCGGCCGCCCCGGTACACCGGTCCGACAGCATGGATGACATAGCGGGCCTTCAGGCGGTAGCCGCTGGTGATCCGCGCCTCGCCGGTCGGGCAGCCGCCCAGGGTGCGGCACTCCGCCAGCAAGTCGGGACCGGCCGCCCGGTGGATCGCGCCGTCCACGCCGCCGCCGCCCAGCAAGGAGGTGTTGGCGGCGTTGACGATGGCGTCGACGTCGAGGGTGGTGATGTCGGCCTGCTGCACCACGATCCGCTGCATGCGACTGCGCCTCCGGGCTGTGGCGATTTCGGCACCGGCGGCGCGGCGCGTCAATGCGCTGCCACTAAGGAAAATATACTTGATATTTTGACCGCGGTAAGATAAAGGTCCGGCACTGTTGTAACCGGAGACGGTCCTATGTCCGCCACCCCTGCCGACCGCGACGCTGTCAGCATGCCGGCGCTGCTGGTCAGCACGCTGCTTTCCTACCTCAGCCCGTTGTTCCTCGGCGGTGCCGCCGGCAATGACGACGCCGCGGCAGCGCGGACCATGGCGGCCGATGCCCTGAAAATTTTCCACATCGGCGATGTCTGGGAGTTGCTCCTTTCCGCCCAGACCGTCGCCTTCGGCATGGCGGCGCTCGGTTCAATCAACCTTTCGATGCGGCCGGACCTGACCCCGGCGCTCGCGCTGCGGGCGCGCGGCAATGCCGGAACCCTGCACCGCGCGGCGATGCAGTGCCGTGGTCTGCTGGAGCAGCACCGGCCCGCTGTACCAACCTTTGGCGCCCGGACGCCGGTCGATCTCGCGGCCGCCCAGGCCGAGGCGATGGCCCGGATTGCGTCGGTGGCGCGGCGGATGGGAGTCCCGCCGCCGGACGCTGGACCACCGTCCCCGCCGGTGGCACCGGGTACCGTGCCACCGCTGGGTATCGCGGCCGCGTCGAACGCGGCGGAGACGGTGCTGGCGGCTACGCCCTCCGCGGCGCGTCCGCCTGGGCCGGCGATGCCGGTTGCGGCGCCGGTGCCGCCGCCAGCCGCGCCGGGCCTTGCGATGCCACGTCAGGCGGCCCGCGTCGCCAAGGCCTCGGCGGGTGGCGGCTGTTCCGCCGCCGGCGTGGGGGTGCCGTCTCCGGCGGCCGCGCCAAAGCCAAGCATCGGCGGTCGTGCCGGGGCGCCGCAGCCCACGCCGCGCGCGGCGGTCCAGAATGCGGCGCGTGCGCTGGCAAGCGGCGCGGTGACGCCGCCGAATCTACCGGATGGCATGGCGGCACCCATGCCGGATGGCGCGGAGTCGCTGCGCCGTCGCGCCTGGGCTGGCGCCATGCTGAAGGTGGCCACCGAGTGCGCCGCGGAGCTTCCCGGCAACACGCCGGACCGGCGCCTGAACTCGCTGCGCGTCGCCGCGCTGACAAATGTTGCGCACAGTCTGCTGAACGGCGACGCGCCGCCCGACCTGGCGCCGTTCCGCCTGCCGTCGTCGATGCGGCGGTAAATCGGGACCCCACTGCTGCACCGTTGTGAACGCGACGGGCAAGGCGGCGACGCGGGGACGCGATGGCGCCGCCGTCAGCCCAGGTTTACCTGCCCGCGCGCTCCGCGCGGACAGCGCGAAACACGCGCAGCCAGTTGCCGGAACAGACCTTCTCCACCTCCGCCGCGGTCAGCCCGCGATCGCGCAACGCGGCCTCCAACTGCGGGTGCTTGCTGAAATCCGGCATTTCCGTCGCCGCCGCGCCGGCGGGCAGGTCGGTGCCGATGCCGACGTGGTCGATCCCCAGCGCGTCGATCAGGCGGAACATGTGGCGGATCAGCCCCGGCAGCTTTTCCTCATTCAGCACCGCGATCCAGGCACCCACCACGCCGCCGGACTCCACCACCATCCGCGCATAGTCCGGCCCGAGGAAGCGGGGGTGGTCGCCCAGTGGGTGGCCGGGTTCCTTCAGGTTGGCATGCGAGCAGATGAACGGTGCTCGAGCGGCCTGGGCAACGCCGCGGACAGTGTCTTCGGAGCAGTGAGCGACGTCGACGATGATGCCCAGGTCGTTCATTCGCCGCACCGCCTGGGCGCCGAGCGGGGTCAGCCCGCCATGCACCGGCGGCGCGGTCTGGATGTCGCCGGTTTCGTTCACCAGGTAGTGCACCAGCTGGATGCTGCGCACGCCGCGGCGCTCCATCGCGTCCAGCCGATCAAGGTCGCCTTCCAGGAAGTCGCACCCCTCGATCGCCAGCACCAGCGCCGGGTCGTCAGCCCGGATCTCGTCCGGCTCCCGCGCGATCCGGGTGCCCGAGTCCTCGAAGCTGGTCAGGTAGCTTTCCACCGACTCCAGGCACTCGCCGGGGTTGGGATCGCGGAATTTTTCCAATCGCCGCGTCGCCGGATCACGGCGGATCATGACGATATCGCCGATCGCCGAAACAACGGCCGCCCCCACGCCGGCGCGTTGCATGGTCGCGAGGACGGAACGGTCGACCGCGCCGGTGCGCCGGGGCCGGCCCGCATGGGTATGCATGTCGATGATCATGGCCGGAAATCTACCCTGGATTGGCAAGTGCAGCCATGTTGGCCTTGCGCCGGGCCGATCGGTTGCTCATGTTGCGACTTTACGCATACCCGGGATGGGGCAAGAGAGCAGGGCAATGGACGGCGTGGCAGACCAGCGGCGAATCACGATTCACCGGCCGGAGGACTTCGCCGGCATGCGCGCGGCCGGTCGCCTGGCGGCCGAGTGCCTGGACATGATCACACCGCACGTCAAGCCGGGCGTCTCGACCGGATACCTCGACAAGTTGTGCCACGACTTCATCCTGGACCACGGTGCGACGCCGGCGCCGCTGAACTATCGCGGCTACCCGAAGTCGATCTGCACCTCGATCAACCACGTCGTCTGCCACGGCATTCCCGGCGACCGGAAGCTGGAGAACGGCGATATCCTCAACATCGACGTGACCGTGATCCTGGACGGCTGGCACGGCGACTCCTCACGCATGTACGCTGCCGGCACACCCAACACGCGGGCGCGGAACCTGATGGAGGTAACCTACAAGGCGCTGATGATCGGCGTCGACGTGGTGAAGCCCGGCCGCACGCTGGGCGATATCGGCCACGCCATCCAGACCTTCGTAGAGGGCAACCGGTTCAGCGTGGTGCGCGACTTCTGCGGCCATGGCATTGGCCGCACCTTCCATGAGCCGCCGAACGTGCTGCATTTTGGCCGGGCCGGTGAGGGACCGGTGCTGCGCTCCGGTATGTTCTTCACCATTGAGCCGATGGTGAATGCCGGCCGTCCGGAGGTGAAGGTGCTGGATGACGGCTGGACCGCGGTGACCCGCGACCGCAGCCTGTCGGCACAGTTCGAGCACATGATCGGCGTGACCGAGACCGGCTGCGAGATCTTCACGCTGTCCCCTGGCGGCCTGGACAAGCCCCCCTACGACGCCTGAGCGGCACTCCGATACCCCTGCGCCAGGAACGCCTGCGTCGGCCGTGCCAGCGCTGATTGGCGGCGACGTCGTCGCTGTCGCCGTCGCTGCGCGGCTGGATCTGATACGCACCGTGCGCGGCCGGCGTTGCCATGGCGCAATCGGCGCGTGTGCCGGCGTTAGTCGATTGGTAACCAATCTGCGGTAATGTCCGGTGCCCCTGGAACTACGGATGCAGGAGGGGCCCTGGTCAAGACACTCAAACCGCACGGGCTGGCAGACGCGTTCTCCAGGTCCGACCTGTTCGCAACGGCGCCTCATGCTGCGCCGCCGCTCGAGGTTTCGACGCCCGCCGGCGCCGCCGGTCATCGCAACCGCATGCGCCAGCGCCTGCTGCGCGCCGGTCCCGAGGCCCTGGCGGATTATGAGATGCTGGAGATGGTGCTGTTCCTCGCTTTGCCGCGGCGCGACACCAAGCATATCGCTCGGGCACTGCTGGCCCGCTTCGGCGATTTCGGCGGCGTTATTGGCGCGCCGGTGCCGGAACTGCTGACAGTGACCGATCTCGGCGAAGCCGGCGCCGCGGCCCTGAAGCTGGTGCACGCGGCTGCGGTCCGCCTGCTGAAGCAGCCGGTCCAGGACGCACCCCTGATGACCAGCTGGGACCGCGTCACCGACTACCTGCGCGCCGGGATGTCGCATGAGCGGGTCGAGCAGTTCCGCGTGCTGTTCCTGGACAACCGCAACCGCCTGATCGCCGATGAGGTGCAGGGCCGCGGCACGATCGGCCACACGCCTGCCTATCCGCGCGAGGTCGTGCGGCGTGCGCTGGAACTGAACGCCACCGCGGTGGTGCTGGCGCACAACCATCCCAGCGGCGAACCGACCCCGTCGCGGGAGGACATTGCGATGACGCAGGACATTCAGCGCGCCGCGGCAACGATGGGTATTGTCGTCCATGACCACATTGTGGTGGGCCGGACACGCTGCGTCAGTTTCAGGGCGGAAATGCTGCTTTGACGCAGCGACCTTTCTTTCCGGAATTGAACGCTTTATCAAATACGTCAGTGTCTTGCGCAACGACACGTCCGGTCCCGGCGCAACCGTGCGCAGGGCGCGAACCAACGGAGGGGACTATGAAACGCGGTCTTTTGACCCTGGCGGCGGGTCTGGCACTGATGACGGCCAGCGGTGCATCCGCGGCGCCGGTGACGCAGGACAATTTCCTGCTCAAGACGACGGGCGACCTGGTGAACCTATGCGGCGCCGACCAGAAGGACCCGCTGTACACCGCAGCCGTCAACTTCTGCCATGGCTTCGGTGTCGGCACGTTCCGCATGGTGGAGATCCAGGAGGCGGCATCGCGCGTCAAGCGTAAGCAGGTTTGCGTGGCGAACGATCCGAATGCGACGCGCGAGTCGGCCATCGCAGCGTTCGTCGCCTGGGCGGCGGACAAGCCGAAAGTGTTGGCGGCGGCGCCGAGTGACGGATTCACCGAGTTCTTGATTGCCAAGTTCCCCTGCAAGAAGTGATCCGGGAGGTAAACAGACCATGAAGAAGATCGTCGTTGCCCTGGTGGCTGTTGGCTTCCTGGGCGGCTGTGCGGACATGACGTCGACGCAGCAGCGCGCGGCAACAGGTACGCTGGGTGGGGCCGCGGGTGGCGCCATCATCGGCGCGATCGCCGGCAATGCCGGCCTCGGCGCGGCCATCGGCGCGGGCGCCGGCCTCGTTGGCGGCCTCGTCTACGACAAGGTCAAGCGCGATGAGCAGGCGGCCTATCAGCAGGGCTATGCCAGCGGCCGGGCCAGCCAGGCGAACTGAGGGTGGCAGCGGGTCCGGCAGCGCCGGACCCGCCATCCCGTGCGCGGGCAAGCTGTGCTAAGATGCGGCGGGGACCATCACACGGGAGGAACAGATGCAGATCGGCTTCAACGCGCCCACGTCCGGGCCGCTGATCGAACCCGACAGCTTCGTCCGCATCATTGCGGAAGGCGAGGCGTTGGGCTTCGACTACGTTACCATCAGCGACCACATCATGGTGCCGCGGAACCTGGAATCGAAATATCCCTATACCGACACCGGCGAATTTCCCGCCGGGACGCAGGCGGCGTGGCTCGACCAGTTGGGCGCCACGGCATTCATCGCGGCGATGACACAGAAACTGCGCTTCGTGCTGTCGGTCATGGTGGTGCCGCACCGGCCCGCCGTGGTCACCGCGAAACTGCTGTCGACCATTGACCATCTGTCCAAGGGTCGCCTGACCCTGGGCATCGGCGTCGGCTGGTGCCGTGAGGAGTTCGAGGCCATCGGCGCCGCGCCGTTCGACGACCGCGGCCATGTCACCGACGAGTGGATGGCCGCCTGCCAGGAACTCTGGACCGCCGAGTTCCCGAAATTCGACGGCAAATACGTCAAGTTCGACGACGTGACCTTCATGCCGAAGCCGCCGCAGAAGCCGGTGCCGATCTGGGTCGGCGGCGAAAGCGCGCCGGCGCTGCGCCGCACGGCTCGTTACGCGCACGGATGGTATCCGGTCGGCACCAACCCGCAATTCCCCATGAACACCGTCAGCCGCTTCAAGACCCAGCAGGCTCGGTTTGCCGGGTTCTGCGAGAAGGCGGGTCGTGATCCGAAAGAGATCACCGTTGCGCTGCGCGTGCTCGCCGGACCGGGTCAGCGCCCGCGCAACACGATCGACGGCGAGGCCGACATGTTCAGCGGCAATGACGCCGACTGGATCGGCGATATCCACGCGCTGCAGGATCTTGGCGTGTCGGCCGTCGACGTGCGCCTGTTCCGCCGCACGCCGGACGAGACGGTCGAGGCGATGCGCCGGTTCCGCGACGGCGTGATGTCGAAGCTGTAGGGAGGCACTCGATGGGAAAGCAGAAGAAGGCGGCTGCAGCGCTGCAGCGCGAGGATGCCGTGGTAAAGGGCGATGTGATGGATCGTCTGGCATTCGAGCGGCAGTTGCGGACCGACGGCTACCGCGTGGTCAATGCCAGCCTGAAGCCGAACATGGTCGATCCGGACCACTGCCATGACTTTGACGCACGCCTGTTCGTGCTGGGTGGCGAGATCACCATCACCCGGGACGGCAAGGCCGAGACGTTCCGGCCGGGCGATTGCTGCGAGATTCCCGCCGGCACGATGCACGCGGAGCATGTCGGACCGGAGGGCGTGGCCTACGTCGCCGGCCGTCGCCGGTCCGGCCCGCTGACGCCGCAGGCATTCGAGGCCGATCTGCGCCGGGAGGGCTTCGATGTCCGTTACGGCGGGCAGCGTCCGGGCTATGCCGCGGACCCGCATGCGCATGACTTCGACGCCCGCATCATGGTGCTGGGCGGCGAGATCACGCTGACGATCAGCGGCAAGCCGGTCACGTATCGGGCCGGGGACTGCTGTGAGGTGCCCGCCGGAACAGTACACGCTGAGAATGTCGGGCCGGAGGGGGTCTCGACGCTGGCCGGCATTGCGTATCGGCGTGGAGCGGAAGCGTAACGGAATGGTGGCTGCGCACGCATGATCACGGTGTGACGGGGCGGATGGATCCTGTCCCCGTCATGGTGGGCGGTGGCCCCGGGTGCGTCAAAATTGGCTTGTCGACGGCGGCCGTTGCCTTCTCGTCATGGCGGGCGAAGGCCCGCCATCCACGCCTCGCAGTAGGAAAATCCGAGGTCCAGACAGCGCCGTTGTGACAAAGGCGTGGATGGCGGGCCTTCGCCCGCCATGACGGTGGAGAGCTTGTGCCGCACGTCCAGCGTCAGATGCGGCTTATCTTCACGCCTATGGGCGGCGGCCCACCATGACGGTGGAAGTCGCCGCCTCTACTACCGGCCCAGCGTCGGCATGGTGAACTCCGGTCCGCGTCGCGTGCCCGCCGTCCAGCGCTGGGTGACCGCCTTGTAGCGCGTGTAGAACCGCACGCCCTCGGGCCCGTAGATATGGTGATCGCCGAACAGCGAATGCTTCCAGCCGCCAAACGAATGGAATGCCATCGGCACCGGGATTGGTACGTTGATGCCGACCATGCCGATCTGGATCGCATTGGTGAAGTCGCGGGCCACGCCGCCGTCATTGGTAAACAGCGCAACGCCGTTGCCGTATTCGTGGCTGTTGATCAGCCTGGTTGCGGTTGCAACATCCGGCGCGCGCACCACCGACAGGACCGGACCGAAAATCTCGTCCTTGTAGATACGCATGTCCGGCGTGACGTTGTCGAACAGGCAGCCGCCGAGGAAGAACCCTTCCTCATAGCCCTGCAGCTTCAGGCCGCGGCCGTCCACCACCAGGTTGGCGCCTTCCTTAACGCCGAGGTCGACGTAGCCGCGCACCTTCTCCATGTGCTCCCGCGTCACCAGCGGGCCCATTTCGGCGTCCGGATCAACACCGGGTGCAACCTTCAGCGCGCGCACCCGCGGTGCCAGCTTCTGCATCAACTGATCCCCGGCCGATCCGACCGTCACCGCAACGGACACTGCCATGCAGCGCTCCCCCGCCGCGCCGTAGGCCGATCCCATCAGTGCATCGACCGCGTCGTCGATATCGGCATCCGGCATGACGACCAGATGGTTTTTCGCTCCGCCGAGCGCCTGGACGCGCTTGCCGTGAGAGGTGCCGCCGCGATAGATCGTTTCGGCAATGGCGGTCGAGCCGACGAAGCTGATGGCGGCGATGCCGGGATGCGCGATGATGGTCTCCACGGCCTCACGCCCGCCCTGGATGACGTTGAACACGCCATCCGGCAGCCCGGCTTCCTTCAGCAGCTCTGCCAGCTTCAGCGAAACGGACGGATCCTTCTCGGATGGTTTCAGGATGAAGCAGTTGCCGGTCGCCAGCGCCACCGGGATCATCCACAGCGGCACCATGATCGGGAAGTTGAACGGCGTGATGCCGGCGACGACGCCCAGCGGCTGGCGGATGGACCAGGCGTCGATGCCGGTGCCGACCTGATCGGTGTACTCGCCCTTCAGCAGATGCGGGATGCCACACGCGAATTCGACGACCTCCAGGCCGCGCTGCACTTCGCCGTCCGCGTCGGACAGGACCTTGCCGTGCTCGCTGGTGATGATCGCGGCGAGTTCCTTGCGATCCCGTTCCAGCAGCTCCTTCAGCTTGAACATGACGCGGGCACGGCGCAGCGGCGGGGTGTTGGCCCAGGCCGGCCACGCCGCGGCGGCAACGGCGACCGCCTTGTCGACCTCGGCGGCATTGGCCATGGCGACCTTGCCGGTGATCTCCCCCGAGGCCGGGTTGAACACCGGGCCGGTGTTGCCGCTGGTGCCGGGAATGTGGGCGCCGCCGATATAGTGGCCGATCTCGCGCATGGGTTTCCTCCTGAAGCTCGCGTGCTGCGTGGCCTATCGCACCCGCGCCGGCTGGTCCAGCGGGGCCGGCGGACGGAGTGCGCTGGCGCGGTGGAAGCACCCCGTGGATAACCCGCGGGTCGCAACTCGCAGACGACCGCAGGCACGGAACGAAAAGCGAAAATTCCAGCGCCCGCTAACGATTTCTTAACGATTTGCGCGCCATATGTTCGCACGGCCCATAGGGACTGAGGGGCCGTTGCTACCGGAGCCATGATCCGGTCAGCAGGCCAGCGACTGTTCCTCGTCTCAATCAAATGGAGGACTACAATGATCACCCTGACACTGTTGCGGACTGCCGTGCTGCGGACACTGCACGACCGGAAAGGGGTGAGCGCAACCGAGTATACGCTGATGGTGGTTGGTATCGCGGGCGTCGTTCTGGCGGGTGCCACGACTCTCGGCGGCGATGTCAGCAGTGCGCTGCACAGTATCGGCCAGTTCCTGTCGACATCGGCGGGCAATATCTGACCTGGGCGGTACCGTGGCTCCACGCAGCGCATGCTTTGCAACGCCGGCCAGGCGGTATCGTCCCTTGGCCGGTGCGCGCCGCGCCCGGTCGCGCGTCCTGTACGGCGCCCACAACGACACCGCGGCCGGCGCGGGAAGGACTGACCCATCCGCGTAGACGAATGCTCGCGGATCCGCCGGTCGCCGCAGGGCCGGCTGCCCTATCAACGGAAGCACCACCCGGCGTAAACGCCTGTCATGACAGAGCGAAGCGTTTGCGTGGCCGTCATCGGTGGCGGTCCGGCCGGGCTTATGGCGGCCGAGGTTCTGGCGCGGTCCGGCGTGGCGGTGACGGTTTACGAGCGGATGCCGGCGCCGGGGCGCAAGCTGCTGATGGCCGGCCGCGGCGGGTTGAACCTGACGCACGCGGAGCCGCTGCCGCAGTTCCTGGCCCGCTATGGCGACCGGCATGACCGGCTGGCGCCGCTTATCAAGGCCTTCCCACCCGAAGCGTTGGTCGCCTGGTGTCACAGCCTGGGCCAGGAGACCTTTGTCGGCACCAGCCGCCGCGTGTTTCCGGTCGCCATGAAGGCTTCACCTTTGCTGCGGGCGTGGCTGCGCCGGCTTGAGGTGTCAGGTGTGCGCCTGGCCGTGCGGCACAATTGGGAAGGGTGGGACAGCAGCGGCGCATTGCGCTTCACCACGCCGGACGGACTCGTCGCGGTCCGCCCTGCCGCCACGATCCTGGCCCTCGGCGGCGCCTCCTGGCCCCGGCTTGGCAGCGACGCGGCCTGGGTGCGGCACCTGTCCGGCGTGGCGCCGTTCCGCCCGGCCAATTGCGGCTTCCGTGTCGCATGGTCCGCGCATCTGCGCGAGCGCTTCGCCGGCCAGCCGCTGAAGCGGATTGCGCTGCAGTTTGGGGAACAGCGCGTCAGCGGCGAGGCGGTCATCACCGCAGGTGGCTTGGAAGGCGGCGCAGTCTACGCCTTGTCGTCCGTTCTGCGCGACGCCATTGCCGCCGAGGGCGCCGCGACGCTGCATATCGACCTGCGTCCCGACCTGCCGCAACCCGAACTCGCCCGCCGGATCGGCGCTGCGGGGCGCGGCCAATCGCTGTCCAATATCCTGCGACGCGCCGCCGGGCTGCAGCCGCCCGCCATTGCCCTGGTGCAGGAGGCGCTGCACGCAGGCGCAGCCCGTAACGATCTCGCCGCTCTGATCAAGGCGCTGCCGGTCCGCCTGGATGCGCCAATGCCGCTGGATCGCGCGATCTCCTCCGCCGGCGGCCTGCGCTGGGAGGCGGTCGACCAGCACCTGATGCTGCGCGACCATCCCGGCGTCTTTGCCGCCGGCGAGATGCTGGACTGGGAGGCGCCGACCGGTGGCTACCTGCTGCAGGCGTGCTTCAGCACCGGGGTTGCCGCCGCCGAAGGCGCCCTGGCATGGCTGGGTTGCCGCGCTGCCGGGCCGTCCGGAGTTGCAGAAAGCCGCTGACTCGTCCAAATCAGCCCGTCCGATCACACCAGGAAACGCCGGGAGACGCTATGTCCGCCAGCAGGCCGCGCACGCTGTTCGACAAGATCTGGGACAGCCACGTTGTGGAAGCGCTCCCGGACGGCACCTGCGTCCTCTACATCGACCGCCACCTTGTGCATGAGGTCACTTCGCCGCAGGCGTTCGAGGGCCTGCGCATGGCGGGACGCAAGCTGCGCCGCCCCGACCTGACGATTGCCGTCGCCGACCACAACATCCCCACCGTCGGTCCGCGCACGCCCGCCGACATCAAGGAGGAAGACAGCCGCATCCAGGTCCAGACCCTGGAGGCGAACGTCAAGGAGTTCGGGGTGCCCTATATCCCCATCCTCGATGCGCGCCAGGGCATCGTGCACATCATCGGGCCGGAACTCGGCCTGTCGCTGCCGGGTACCACAATCGTCTGCGGCGACTCCCATACGTCGACCCACGGCGCGCTGGGCGCGCTGGCCTTCGGTATCGGCACCTCGGAAGTCGAGCATGTGATGGCGACGCAGACGCTGCTGCAGCGTCCGGCCAAGAATATGCAGGTGGATGTGTCCGGCACCCTGGGCTTTGGCTGCTCCGCCAAGGACATCGTGCTGGCAATCATCGGCAAGATCACCACCGCCGGCGGCAATGGCCACGTCATCGAATACACCGGCGACGCGATCCGGGCGCTGGATATGGCCGGGCGGTGCACGGTGTCGAACATGACGATCGAGGCCGGTGCGCGCGCTGGGCTGATCGCGCCGGACCAGACGACGTTCGACTATTTGCGCGGGCGGGAGTTCGCGCCGAAGGGCGAGGCGTTCGACCAGGCCGTCGCCTACTGGAAGACACTGCCGACCGATGCCGGCGCGGTCTACGACAAGGTGGTGAAGCTGACGACGGCCGAGATCGCGCCGATGGTGACTTGGGGCACCACGCCCGGCCAAGTGGTCCCCGTGACCGGCGTGGTGCCGAACCCTGCCGATGAGGGGGATGAGGCGAAGCGCGCGCAGTTGCAGCGCATGGTTGAGTACATGGCGCTGACGCCGGGCCAGCGGCTCGAGGACGTGGGCATCGACGTGGTCTTCATCGGCTCCTGCACCAATGGCCGCATCGAAGACATTCGCGCGGCTGCCGCGGTGGCAAAGGGCC
>JAFEFW010000078.1 GCA_018240405.1 Pseudomonadota bacterium | reverse complement strand
GTATCGACAAATATACATGCGACTGTATTCAGATCGAGCCCTTTCAACGCGCCCGACCTCCTGACCCTGCATGGCCAACGCCACCTCGTCGGCGTTCGCTACGCGCCAGTCCTGGTAGCCCCGTGCAATGAGCGCATTTGCAACTCGAACCACCGTGGCGCGGCGCACCTCCAGCGCGGGCTGATCAAGCCGTCGGTGCGGGTTCGCCCAACCGATCACCGTCTGGCCGGTGGCACGGACAGCCGCTCGCGTGGGCGTTACGCTGCCATGGCACGAGGTGGGCCCGTAGGCCCGCCGCCTGTCCCAACCGCCTTGCGGCGCGTGACCCCAAGGGGTAGAAGCCGCACCTTTCCTGACCCAGTTGACAGAACGGACCCACCCCATGAAGCAGCAGGCGAACCTGATCCGCGCCGGTCAGGTGATCGAGCATGACGGGCGCCGCTGGACGGTGCTGAAGCAGCAGATCATCACCCCCGGCAAAGGCGGCGCCTTCATCCAGGTCGAAATGCGCGACCTCAAGAGTGGCAACAAGACCAACGAGCGCTGGCGCACCGCCGATACCGTTGAGCGGCTGATGACCGAGGAAAAGGAGTTCACCTACTCCTACTCCGAGGGCACGAACCTCGTGCTGATGGATACCGAAACCTACGAGCAGACGCATGTGCCCGCGGAGCTGATGGGTGACGCGGCGCCGTTCCTGCAGGACGGCATGACCCTGACGGTCGACCTGGTGGAAGGCGAGCCGGTGGCGATCCACCTGCCAGGTACGGTGGTACTGGAAGTGGTCGAGGCCGATCCGGTGGTGAAGGGCCAGACCGCGTCGTCCTCCTACAAGCCGGCGAAACTGTCGAACGGCGTGAAGACCCAGGTGCCGCCCTTCATTGAATCCGGTGAACGCATCGTCGTCCGCACCGAGGATGCCAGCTACGTCGAACGTGCGAAGGGCTGATGGCCTTTCGTCTCTCGCCACACCTCACGGTCATGGCGAATGCCGCACAGAAGGCGTCGAAGCGCCTGCTGCGTGACTTCGCCGAGGTCGAGCAGTTGCAGGTCAGCGTCAAAGGCCCGTCCGACTTCGTCTCCCAGGCGGATTTGCGGGCAGAGCAGACGCTGAAGGAAGAGTTGAACCGAGCGCGCCCGGGGTATGCGTTCCTCATGGAGGAAGGCGGTGCGTCCGGGTCCGAGAACTGGACCTGGCGCTGGGTGGTCGATCCGCTCGACGGCACCACCAACTTCCTGCACGGCATGCCGCACTGGGCGATCAGCATCGCGTTGGAGCGTCGCCTGCCGGATGGCGGCTCCGAGGTGCAGGCGGGACTGATCTACGCGCCGGCCGCGGACGAGATGTACTGGGCGGAAAAGGGCACCGGCGCGTTCGTCAATGAGCGCCGCCTGCGCGTTTCCGCCCGCCGTGACATGTCGGAAGCGGTGTTCGCCACAGGCATCCCATTCGGCGCCGTTTCCGCACCGCGCCGCAACGCCTTCAGCCGGACGCTGGCGGCACTCATGCCACAGATTGCTGGCATCCGCCGCTTCGGGGCGGCAGCGCTCGACCTGGCCTGGGTCGCGCAGGGCCGGTTCGAGGGCTACTGGGAACTCGGCATCAAACCCTGGGACATTGCAGCCGGCATGCTCATCGTGCGTGAAGCCGGCGGTTTTGCCACCGATGTCGGCGACGGTGATCCGCGTGAGACCAGCAACATCGTGGCGGCTAATCCGCATCTGCACGCGAAGCTGCGCACCGCGGTAGCGGAGGGCATGCAGACCCAGCGCTGACGCAGGGACGGTGTCTGTATGCGACACCGCAGCGCTGCCGCACCTGGTTGCGTTACGCGGCCCGCATGGCCGTGACGAACTCCGCCAGCTTGCGGTTGAGCGTCTCCGCCCCTGCGGCGAAATCCAGGGCAATCGACAGCACCTCCTTGGCGCCGGCGTCGGTGTCGGACGCCGAGCGGTTCAACAGCTCGAAGCCTGCGCTGGTCCGCCGCGTGCTGTCAGCGGCGTCGCCGGCGCTGCGGGCAATCTCAACCGTAGCGTCGTGCTGCTGCTGCACCGCGGCATCGATGTGGCCGGCAATGTCGTCAATGGCCGCAACGGCGTCCGACACCTCAGCCAGCGCGGCAACGACCTCGGTCGTGATGCTGCCCATTCCGGCAATCTGCGCTGCAATATCCGTCGTCGCCTTGGCGGTCTGACCCGCCAGAGCCTTCACCTCCCCCGCCACGACGGCGAAGCCCTTGCCTGCCTCGCCGGCCCGCGCGGCCTCGATCGTCGCGTTCAGCGCCAACAGGTTGGTCTGCGCCGCGATGTCGCCGATCATCGCAACAATGGTGCCGACATCGTCAGTGGAACGCCGCAATCCGCGAGCGCTGGCATCGAGCCGGTCGGTAATGGCGCGCGTCGCGCGAGCCGCCTCGGCCGCCCGGCGCATCTTCTCGCTGATCTCACTGATCGAGGCGGACAATTGTTCGGCCGCGGCAGCCATGGCATGGACCGAAGCTGCGGATTCTTCGCCGGCGCGCGAGGCGTCGTCGACCTCCTTCGCCGTCTCCAGCGCGGTACCCGACATCCGCTGCGCCCCCGATTTCAGGCGCTGCGCCCCATCATGCAGCTGCGCGCCGACGGCATCGACATCGTCGGCTAGTTTCTCCTGAGCCGTTACGACGTTCCAGACCAGCATCGGGCCAACATAGACCCCGTCGGCACCGTAGACGGCGCTGATGCGCTGATAGATCAGCTCATTGCCGAGGCTGATCCGGCGGGCGTGCGGCAGTTGGGCCGGATCGCTCAGCAGGTCGTTGATGCGATTCTGCGGTTCGCCCTGCAGGACGTCGAGCGATTGCCCGATGATCGCGGCCGGATCGCCGGTCGTCACCCCCTGCTCTGCCAGTTGGGCCAGCAGCTTTCTCGAGCCGTTATTGAGGTAGCTGATGGTCAGGTCCGGCATGCGAGCCGCGATGACGTTGACGGGCATATGGTCGACCATCTGCCGCAGCTCAAAAATCTCCCGCACGGCTCGGCGCAACCCGACCAGCGCCGCCTCCATGCCGCGGATTTCGAGCAGCGCCTTGTCATCCTGAGGCTCCGCCGCGACGTCCCCTGACGCCAGGCGGGTCAGGGCGGCGGTCATCGTGCCGAGCGGCCGGGTGATGCTGCGGCCGATCATCAGCAGCGCCCCGACCATGAGCCCGACGACGCCCAGTATTTGCAGGCTGGACCACACCAGCGCCGTGCGCACCGTCGCCGCAATGTCGTCGCTGTAGATTCCGGTAGCGACGATCCAGCCCCAGGGGGCGAAGCGGCCGGCAAAGGACGTTTTCGCCACCGGCTCCTCACTGCCCGGCTTCGGCCAGCGATAGCGGAACTCGCCGCGCCCGGCGCCGCTCTGTGTTGCCGCTACCGCCTGGCGGAAGGGCGAGACGCCATCCGGGTCCAGGATCGCCAGGCCGTCGGACCCGTCCAGGTCGGGCTTGATCGGGTGCATCAAGATGCGGCCACCGGCATCGTTGAGCCAGAAGTAGTTGCCATCGCCATAGCGCAGCGCTGCCACGGCCGCCTTGGCGCCGTCCTGCGCCGCCTGACGCGTCATCAGGCCGGCACGCTCCCGCGCCTCGAACCAGGCGATGACGCTCAGTGCCGTATCGACCTCGCCCCGCGCGGTGAGCATGCGCTCTGTCATCAATTGGCGATACAGCGTCTGTGCGCCGAGGCCGCCAACGGCTATCAGGGCAGCGAGTGCGACCAGGCCGATGAGCTGGAGCCTGCCGCGGATGCTTGCGAACCTCAGCACGAAGGGCGATCCCCATATTGTCTGCAGCGCGGAACATTAATTATCTAACGTAAATTATTTCTTAATCGGACGAAGCAGCCCGTTGGCCCTCTGCCGATGTTGCGTCGGAACGCGCCATCACGGCACGATGCCGCCGATAAGCGGCCGCGCGGCGCGGCGCCATTGGGAGAGAAACGGCATGACCGTCGACCTGCTGCACGGGATTCGCGTACTCGACTTCACCACCACCATCGCCGGTCCGCATTGCACGCGCATGATGGCCGATCTGGGCGCGACGGTGATCAAGGTGGAGGCGCCGGAAGGTGATATGATGCGCGACCGGCAGCCGCTGCGGAACGGTGCCAGCACCTCATTCGGCCAGTTGAACTGCGGCAAGATGAGCGTCGCGCTCGACCTGAAGAAGCCGGCTGCGCAGGCGGCGATCAAGGCGCTGCTGCCGACCATCGACGTGGTGGTGGAGAACTACCGGCCCGGGGTGATGCGCCGCTTCGGGCTGCACTACGACGTCATGAAGGCAATCAAGCCGGACCTCGTCTACTGCGCCATCTCCGGCTACGGGCAGACCGGTCCGGCCTCGGAACTCGCGGCTTACGCGCCGGCGATCCATGCCGCGTCAGGCTTCGACCTGGCGCATATGTCCTACCAGGAAGGCCGCGACCGCCCGGACAATTGCGGCGTCTACGTCGCCGACGTGATCAGCGGCACCTATGCGTTCGGCGGCATCGTCAGTGCGCTGTGGCACCGCGAGCGCACCGGCGAGGGACAAATGGTCGACGTGTCGATGCTGGAATCGACGATGACCATCCTGCTGCCGGAGCTGCAGACCGCGCAGTTCCCGCAGCCACCGGCCGGCAAGCCGCTGTTCGGGCCGGTGCGCACCAAGGATGGGTTCATCATGCCGGCGGTTGCCAGCGAGCGGACCTTCGTCAACCTGGCCAAGGCCGCCGGCCGCGAGGACTGGATCGAGGATCCGCGCTTCAAGCTGTATCCGAACCGCCGCGCCAACTGGGGCGACCTGATCGACGAACTGGAGGCGTGGTCGACCACGCTGACCACCGCCGAGTGTCAGGCAGCATTCGATCGAACCGGTGTGCCAAGCTCGCCATACCGGACGGTGCGGGAGCTGATGGCGGACCCGCAGCTAAAGCATCGCGGCGCGTTTGCCGAGGTGAAGGACGCCGGCGGCACATTCCGTGTGCTGAATCCGCCGTTCCGCCTGTCCGGGGCGCATGTCAGGGCCCGCGGTTTCGCGTCGGCCCTGGGCGAGCACACCAGGGCGGTGCTACGCGAAGCGGGTCTGGATGATGAAGCGATCGCGGCTGTAACTTGATGATTTCCGGACGCGGGCGCTCGAGAGGCCATGCTGTTCGGCCGCGGGTCGTCGCTCCTGACAACCTGTCCGCGGGAGCGCGCGCCGGCCCGGCACTATGAACGCAGGCGCGTATCTCTCAATGCGCTCGCTGCGCTACCGGGCCCGGCTCGTGCGGATCAGTTCGGCACGGCCGGACGTTGCCCCATCATCCCTTGACCGGCTCCAGGCCCCGTTCCACGGCCCATCCCCCGCCCCATACCGGGTCCCGGCCCAGGCGGCATCAGCCCCGGCAGGCTTCCCTCCGCCTGCTGACGCTGCGCGGGCGTCAGGGACGGCAGCAGCTTCGCGGCGGCATCGTGCACCGTCGCGTAGGCCTGCCCACGCGCCTGGAACATGGTGTTCATCATGCCCTGACGCTCCTGCCACGATGCCGTCGGCATGGACTCCCACATTGACTGGTGGGCGGCCTGCATCTGGCCCGAGACGCCTGTCACGGTGTTGGCGTACTCATTCCAGGCCGGGGTCTGCTGCTCGCTGATGCGAAGCTGCGTCTTCAGGCTGTCGAGATAGCCCGCCGGGTCACTCATGCGGCCCAGGCCTGGGCCGCGTCCCGCACCGGGCCCAGCGCCGCCCATCATGCCGCCTCCGGGTCCCATCCCGGGACGTTGTCCGGCGGGCGGTGGCTGTGTGGATGTCTGGGCCAACACAGGTGCAGCAGCAAAGGTCAGCAGTCCGGCGACGACCAGACGCCGAGCGGGATGGACCATGGGTTCCTCCTTGCAAGTGAAACCAGCCGCAGCATCTGCTGACCGTCTCCCCGTGGCGTTGATGCAGGTCATAGAAGGGACGCCGAGCAGGTTAATTTGCGGCAATGTCGGGCTTCGCCGAATCGGCGGGCATGTGGAATGATTGAGGGTTGACCCCTGACAAGCGCTGCGGCATGCGTGGCGCCTCCCGGGCAGCCCGCGGTGGACCGCCCGCGTTCCGGTGCACACTGACCGCTGCCTACGGCCAGGCCAATGGGGTTTTCCGTCGTGTCGTTGAACCGCAAGCGACGTATCTTCCGCTCAGGCCTTGGCGCTGTGGCCCCAGCCTCCCTGCGCAGCCTGATGCCGTCCGCGGGGCTGCTGCTGGCAGCCGCCGGTGGCCTGGCCATGGCCGGCGCGGTTGCCTGGATGTTTGTCCGTTCGTCCGATGCCCCAGCCTTGGCGCCATCGACGCAACGCTTGTCGGCGCCGGCGAACTCACTCGCCGTCATCGACGGCAGCACGCTGCGTGTTGGTGCCGACGTCGTGCGACTGGCTGGCATTGTCGCACCGGCCCGCGACACGCTGTGCCGCACCGCAGCAGGAGCCGATCAGGATTGCGGCGTTGCTGCCGCGAATGCGCTGGCAGCGCTGGTGCGCAGGGGTCCGCTGGAGTGCGCGATCCATGGTCGTGACGCGAATGGCCGCCCTGTCGGCGACTGCCAATCCGGCGGCGTATCGCTCAGCGAAGCGCAGGTGCGTGATGGCTGGGCGCGGGCTCAGGCGGCGGCGCTGAAGCCGGTCGAGGAAGCGGCCAGGACAGCCGGCCGCGGCCTGTGGCGCAATGCGGGCGCATCCTGACCACCCACAGGGGCTGCTTATAACGTTATGAGGCGCGGTTTCGCCGCGTCGGGCCGCGGCGCATCGGCTGGAGGCTGGTGTTCGCCTCCAAGGGGTGACCGGTCTATAGGCACCGCCAGATCATCGGGAGCAACGCCATGAACCTCTACCGCCTGCTGCAGAAGCGCGCCGCCGCCGGCCGCCCCGTCCGCGTTGGCCTGATCGGCGCGGGCAAGTTCGGCTCCATGTTCCTGTCGCAGGTGCCGACGACACCGGGGCTCGAGGTCGCTGCCATCGCTGATCTCTCCCCTGACCGGGCGCGCGCCGCCTGCCGCAGTGTAGGGTGGAACGAGGAGCGGATCGCGGCCGTGCGCATCACCGACGATGCGATGGCAATGATCGCCTCCCCCGATGTCGAGGTGGTGGTCGAGGCTACCGGCCACGCGCCAGCCGGTATCGCGCATGCCCGCCGGGCGATCCGCGAGGGCAAGCACATGGTCATGGTGAACGTCGAGGCCGACGTGCTGGCCGGCCCGCTGCTGGCGAAGGAGGCCGAGGCGGCAGGCGTGGTGTATTCCCTGGCCTACGGCGACCAGCCGGCGCTGATCTGCGAGATGATCGATTGGGCTCGGGCCTGCGGCTTCCCGGTGATCGCAGCCGGCAAAGGCACCAAGTATATGCCGGAATACCACGCATCCACGCCCGAAACGGTCTGGGGCTATTACGGTTTGACGCCAGAGCAGGCGCGCGTCGGTGGCATGAATCCACAGATGTTCAACTCGTTCCTTGACGGGACCAAGTCCGGCATCGAGATGGCGGCCGTGGCCAACGCCTCGGGTTTGACGCCGCCGCCTGGTGGCCTCCTGTTCCCCCCGGTTGGCACGCATGAGATGGCCGAGAGGCTGCGGCCGGGCAATGCCGGCGTGCTGCACCATGCCGGACAGGTCGAGGTCATTTCATCGGTGCACCGGGACGGCAGCGCGGTGACGAATGACCTGCGCTGGGGCGTCTACGTGGTGTTCGAGGCGCCCAATGACTACGCCGCACGTTGCTTCCAGGAATACGGCGTGGAGACGGACCCGAGCGGGCGGATCTCGGCGCTGTATCGTCCGTTTCACCTGATCGGCCTGGAGTTGAATGTGTCGGTGCTGTCGGCCGCACTGCGTGGCGAGGCGACCGGCGCGCCCACCGGTTTCCGCGGCGATGTCGTGTCCACTGCGAAGCGCGACCTGCGGGCGGGCGAGATGCTGGACGGTGAGGGCGGCGCCTGTGTTTGGGGTAAGCTGATGCCGGCGGCCGACAGCCTGCGGATTGGCGGACTGCCGATCGGGCTGGCGAACCGTGTGCCTTTGGTGCGGGACGTGGCCGCCGGGCAGCCGGTAACCTGGGCCGACGTGCGGATTGATACGAATGACGAGGCTTACCGCTGTCGGCGAGCGATGGAGGCAGCATTCCCGGCCGGCTGACAGCCGGAACCTTCCGCAGCAGCCGACGTTGGGCGTTCGACCTACATTGGAGCGCCTGCATGTCTGATCCCGCTGACTCTGCTGACCGCCGGCCACAGGCACGTGCTCTGGTCGAGAAAGCGTTGCAGGCCGAGCGGGCGGGCGATCAGGATGAGGCCGATCGTCTATTCGCCGAGGCCGAGCGGATCGACCCGGACGAGACGGCGGAAGTTCTGCAGGAACACAGGGACGACCGGCCACCCCGTCAGTAGGGTTTGTAGAAGCGCAGCGAGTTTGAGCGGGTTCCCGGGCGAAGGCGGGCTGCCTCATCGGCACGGCAACGGGCCGCGCCGTCCGTTCGCAATCGGCATGGCCCGGCTTTTCGCCGACGCGGTAAGCGCGGGGTGACGCCCCCGTGATATTGTCGCGGCCAGCCTTGTGCCGGCCATCCACAACTTGCAGCGGCACATCGGCGAAAGTCTTGAGGTTGAGGCCAATCGTCAATGGCTAGCACACGACCGGCCACGACAGTGAGAAGTAGCAAACCGCTCCGCCGCTGTAACGCCCCTGTTGACTTGTCCAGGCAGCGGACGTGGCGCGTTGCTCTTGCGTGCCAGCAGTTCGCGGGTCACGGCGGGGAGGAACAGTCCGCCCCGCGGTAGTGCCAATGGACGTGTACCCGCCACCGTGGTCGATCGAGCAGGCACCGCCGCCAACAATGGAACAAACTGTACCGGCAGTGTCACCGCCGCCGCATCCACACTGGTCTCGTCTCAAATAATCACTTACTCGTGTGTAACACATCTCCGTTTCTCTCGCTGCAGGAGGCGTCTTAGTAATGGCTCATGGGCGGGAATCATGAAGTGCCGGATGATGCCGAAGCCTGGCGCGCCCGCGCTCGGCGCTACCGGCAGATCGCGCAGTGCACGAATGATTCAATCCTTGCAAAGCTGCTGCAGGAGGTCGCCGATGCGACGGAGGCTGCGGCCGACGAGGCCGAACGCGAGGAAAATGCCGATTTGAATCAGCCCGCTCAATTGCAGCCCGACTAGCCACGAACCGAGCGCATCACGCGACTGATCGTCCCGATCTGGCTCGAAGCCAGTGCCAGTCGCTCAGCCTGGCTGGCCACCGCCCATTCCGGTTGGCATACCGGCGCGCAGATTGTCCATTGCCTCCATCAATTGGCGGCTGGTGCGCACGCACTCAAAGCTGCGGGCCAGACGGTCCTCAAGGTCGAGCAGGTGCCGCCTTCGACGCTCTTGCCACTCAGCCCAGCGCGGCAAAGAACCGTGCCCGGTCGTTGAGCGGACGACAAGCTGGCGGCCGCGCCAAAGTTCATACCCGGCAAACGTGTCAGACGACAGGCCGTGCAGGTCAGCGGCCGTCTGTTTCGCCTCTATGTCGTCAGCCGCCTCAAAGTGCTCCGCCGCAGCGAACTGGCCGGTACTGCCGAGGAGATAGATACGGTAATGCACAAGCTTCTCCCGCTCTTCCAGCAGGATACCATACGAAGGCTGCGCGGCAAACCGAAGCCGATGCATCGTTGTTGCCGTGCGTTGGTGGTGCTCGGCCTAGTGACCCGTTGTTTGCAACGATAGGGTCCGGTCCGGCCACTGTCGCAACGGCCTGGCCGTTACTACTCGTACGATACCCTGCAGAGCCGTTCGCGGCGGTACGGCTTGCGTTCAACCGCGGGCACCGCTTACCTCATGGTTCGAAATGTCTTCGGACCTGAGGGGTTGATACAGACGTGCCTGCCAAAATGACCGGCCAGTCCCACGGCGTTCCTGCCCGGCAGCGCTTGCAGCGTAGGGAATACCGCGCCATAGGTGCCAACCCGGCGGGGCCGCTCGGCCGGGGCGGAGCTCAGCCGTGAGTGAGGACGGACGTTACTCTGGCGTCATTGCCGCGGTCATGCGCAGGCTGCGAGCGTGCTTCCGACCCCGGGCGAGGGCTTGCGCGCCGCTACGATCAACGTTGAGCACCGCGCTGGCGCTGCTACTGGGATGCACGGTTCCGGCCGTCGGCGGTGCCGACTCGCCGCCATGGCAACGTGCCTGGACGTTGGATGCGTTCAGTTGTTCGGCCTGCAGCAAAAGCGACCTGGCGTGGTTGCAGGAATATCGCGGCAAACAGATCGTGCTTGGCCCGAAGGATTTTACCAATCCGCTCTACGAAAGCTGTTCCAACGCAGCCGACTACGCTGACATCCGTCCGCGCAGTGTGGCCGACGCCCGGCGGCTGGTGGAGCCCTACCGCGTGCCGACCCTGAAGAGCGCCATGCCTCTGGCCGGCCGTATACGGTGTGATGACGTTCCCGGGCGGCTGCCCAACACGGTGGCGCTGATCATCATCGATGGCGATCGCGCCTACATCCCGCATGAAAGTGGCGCCCTGCTGCATCTGCGCTGACTGCCAATCCGCACGGCCGGCTTGACGCGCCGGATCGGAACAGAGACCGGCGGCGAACCGTCCCGCTACATCGGCGGCACGAGACCGTCCTTGCCGACGCTGATACGGGCGATGGTCAACGTGCCATTCGGGTTGCGTGTGGCTGAGCCAACGATATGGGCGCCCTTTGTCAGCGCGCTTCGATCAGCGGCCTGAAACGTCACGACCGGCGTCGATTCCGGAACGAAGATCCGTTGCTCACCTTCCTTGTAAGCGAGCGTCAGCGTTCGCCCGGAAGCCGCGGTCACGCTGCCGACGGTGCCATTGGTCATCGTGCTATCAGGCGCGAGGTCGAATGGCCGGTGGCCTTCGCCGGCGCCGCGCATCGCTTCGGGGAAGACATGAACTTCCAGCGCCTTACGCGCGCCGCCCTCACCCGGCACCGAGGTTACGCCGATAAATGCATGCGGCTGGATTGCATCCATTGGGAGTGCAACGACCCAGACTACCGAGACCGGATCTGCCAATTGCAGCGTCAGCGTCTCACCGCCGCGCGTCGTAACGCTGATGGCGGTCGGCATCACCGCGTCGATGGTCCCACGAACCCGGACCGGTGACGTGGTTTGGGCCAGCGCCGCCGGGCCGGCCGTCATTGCAGCGAGGATCGTCAGCATTGAACGTCGTGACACTTGCATGGCGGCCTCAGGAAACCAGGATGACGCAGGACAGTTGGTCCCGCTGCCAGCTTGCGGCAACGCGGCGTCAGGTCACGGGTGGCTCCGGTGCACAGAGCCCGATGTCACCGCGCGGCAGACACAGCCGATCGGCGGCGCAGGACGCGCCGCCTCCACCGGCGAATGCGGCCTAGCGGAATGCCTTGGCGATACGGCCCCAATCCTCAACGGCGTCCTCGTGGCCGGGAACGATCGGAATGACAAGCTGCGAGAGGCCGCCGGCGCGCATCGCCTCAATGCGTTGCTTGATGTCCTGTTCCGTACCGGTAAAGGTCGTCTGCCGGATCAATTCAGCGGTGACAAACTTGTCCTCTTCCGGCTTCACGGCGACGCAGTGCCCAGTGTGGTTCAGCAGGTAGCGGGCATCCTGCGGCTCGAACTTCCGCGCCGCCTCGACGTAGCCTTGCAGCGTCTCCTTCACGCTGTCAGGCACCGGGGAGGTGTTGATCCAGCCCTCCATGTCGAGGTCGGCGTAGCGGTGCAGCAGCACCGCGGCGCGCGGCCCGGCCTGGCCGCGGACGCGCGGGCTGTCCAGCGTTTCGCCATCACGCAGCAGGCAACCCCAGACCCAGCCGGAGGAATACAGGTCGGACGCGGGCCGGCCGCTCTCTGCCCAGGTCTTCTTCATGCCGTTCAGCGCGGCGAGCCCGTCATCGACGCCGGACATCACCGTCTTCCAGGCAGCGCCATGGCGCGCGGTCATCTGCCGCCCCTTCGGCCCCAGGGCCGAGATGTGCAGTCGCACCGGGTCCTTGATGTTGATAAGGCCGAGTTCCGGATTGAGGAAACGAATTTTCTTGCGGACGCCGGGATCGACTTCCGCTTCCGTCGTCTCGCCATTCAGCAGAGCGTAGACGACGCGGATATACTCCTCCATCTCCGACAGCTTCATGGCGCCCAGGCCCATGGCACGTCGGGCGGAGAACCCGGTGCCGACGCCAAAGTCGATGCGTCCCGGCGCCATGGCGTTCAGCGTGGCGAAGGCAGAAGCGGTGACGGCGGGGATCCGGTTGGTCGGTACCAGCACGCCGGTGCCGAGGCGGATGCGGCGCGTATGCAGGGCGGCCGCGCCCATCGCGACGAACGGGTCGCCGACCAGCATCTGCGTGTCATAGAACCAGGCGTGGGTGAAGCCGAGTTCCTCGGCCCGCTGCGCGACTTTCCAGGAGTCGTGGGCGGACGGGATGCCGATGCCGAATTCCATGATGGTGGTTCCTCCCCAGGGTGTGGAGGGAGGGTAACGGCGGCGGCGGGGGCGTCAACCTTGAGCCATTGGCCAGCAAACGGGAACCGCATATCGTGCGCCACATCAGGAGCGACGGGACGCCGCGATGCCAGCCGAGACAGGCGTCAGGCCACCGCGCCATTTTCGCATCCCGGTATGTCCTCAAGCCGGTAGTAGACGGGGATGCCACGCTCCTGGGCCAACCGGACATCATTGTCGGCACCCGTCGAATCACCTGGAAGCCGCAGGATCGCATCGACGAGTTTGATCAGGCGGCCAGCGACAGGATGAAAAACCTCATTATAGAGTGCGTCACCAACGCGCGCACCGCCTGCGGCTTGCCAGATCGGCACCGCCACCCATTCCCCGATCATCGGAACGTGCCCCGCTCGAAAAAGCGGCCAGGATGCCTCTTCCAGCCGCTTCAGATTGGCTGCCATCCTGTCAGGCGCGTCGCCTGTGCCCGAGCGATAAGGACCTGCGATCAGAATGAACATGGGAGCACTCTCCTTGCCTGATGGTTATGAGGATTCGTGCAATTTCGTGCATAGTCAAGGAATATCGTGCAATGGTGCCGTTGCGGCATGCTGACCCAGGAGCGCAAGGCGCACATCCTCGCCGTGCTGCAGCGGGAAGGACGCGTGGTCGCCAAGGCGGTCAGCCAGACACTTGGGCTCTCCGAGGACACCATCCGCCGCGATCTTCGCGAACTTGCGGCGGAGGGGAGGTTGCAGCGCGTACACGGGGGGGCACTGCCAGCCTCACCGGCCCTTGCCGACTTTGCCGGGCGAACAAAGGTCTCCCCCGAGGGTAAGATTGCGGTCGGGCGGGCTGCCGCGGCGCTGGTCCGTCCGGGGCAAGTTGTGTTCGTCGATGGCGGTACTACCGCCGTACAGCTCGCACGCCACCTGCCCCCGGATCTACGGGCCACGGTGGTCACGCACAGCCCAAGCATAGCGGTTGCGCTGGTGGACCACCCTACTGTCGAGGTGGAGCTGATCGGCGGTCGGCTGTTCAAGCACTCGATCGTCACCACCGGCGCGGCGGCAATTGAAGCAATCGCGAGAATACGGGCCGACCTGTTCTTTATGGGCGTGACGGGCGTCCATCCCGAAGCCGGTCTGACCACGGGCGATGCGGAAGAGGCAGCTGTGAAGCGTGCTCTTGCGCGGCAGTCAGCCGAAACCGTGGTCTTGGCGTCAGCCGAAAAAATCGGCGCCGCGTCACGTTACCTCGTGCTGCCCGTCGCGGAAGTAAGCACGATCGTTATCGAGAGTCGCCTGCCCCAAGTGGCCGCCAGCGCCTACACCGCACTCGGCGTAAGACTATTAACCGCGAAATGATCCGTCTGCTGCCATCGCAGGTTGCCGGCCACTGCCGTTACGGCAGCGCCGCACGCCAATGGTGTCGACAAATTATTGCGCCGCCCGATGGAATATACCCGCCGCTCTGCTGTCTCTAGTCTTGTAAGGACCACCCCCGCCATCCGCCACAGGAGACGACT
>JAFEFW010000077.1 GCA_018240405.1 Pseudomonadota bacterium | reverse complement strand
CCGCCGGCCGCTATCCGGCGGCGTAGGTCAGCGCCGCCGTCGCCCACGCCGTCAGCGTCCACAGCACGAACAGCCCGGCCTGCGCTGACAGCGGCAGAATCGGGGCAGGGGCATCTTCCGCCAGCGCCTGTCCGCCGTTCAATGCCAGCGCCGTCAGCGGCAGGAAGACGACGAAGCTGGCCACCGTCGCCAGCAGCAGGCCGGTGATGCAGGCCGCACCACCAAAGGCGAACCAGGTTGCCAGGCCGGCAACGGCGTGGGGCAGGCCAGGGAGCCAGGGCTGGCCAGCGGAACCGGCAAAGCCGCCGGCAAGGGCACGAACAGCGCGCATCGGTCAGGTCCTCAGGTCAGGGGAAAGGTTCTCGTGGAAGTCGAGGCCGGTCTTCGTTTCAGCAATGAAGCCGGCGCGGATGACGAAGTCGCCGAAGCGTTCGTTGCGTTTTCGCTGTTCGGCGTAGGCGGCAAACAACGGCGACAGTGCAGCCACGATGCCATCGCCATCAACGTCGCGGCGATACAGCTTGCTCAGCCGCGCGCCCTCATGCGCGCCGCCGATATACAGGTTGTAGACACCGGGTGTGCGGCCGACGAGGCCAATCTCCGACACGTAGGGCCGGGCACAGCCGTTCGGACACCCTGTCATGCGGATGGTGATGTCAGTCTGGCCAAGACCGTAACGGTCCGCTTCCGCTTCCAGTCGCGTGATCAGATCGGGCAGGTAACGCTCACTTTCGGCCAACGACAGGCCGCAGGTCGGCAGCCCGACGCAGGCAATGGCATTGCGGCGCAGCCCGCCTTGGGCGTCGTCCAGGCCATGTTCCGCCAGCAAATCGGCCACCGCCTGCCGTGACGCAGCCGGAATGTCGGCGATTATGATGTTCTGGTTCGCCGTCATGATGAACCGGCCGACATTCAGTTCGGCGATCCTGTGCAGCCCGGTCATCATCCGCCGCTGCGCGCGGTCGAAGATGCGGCCGTTCTCGATATAGAGCGTGAAGTGGGACCGGCCGTCCTTCTCATTGAACCAACCCAGTCGGTCACCGGTGGTTTCGAACTTGAACGGTCGCGCCGGCGCCAGCTTCGTCTTCAGCCGGTCGTTGACCAGCGAAATGAAAATCTCCAGTCCCAGCGTGTCGATGGTGTATTTCAGCCGCGCGTGCTTGCGGTTGGAGCGGTCACCATAGTCGCGCTGCACCGTCACCACCGCTTCCGCCACGGCGATAGCGTCATCGCGCGTGCAGTAACCGATGACGTCCGCGTTGCGTGGATAGGTCTCGGGCTCGCCATGTGTCATGCCCATGCCGCCGCCGGCGGTAACGTTGTAGCCGACGATCTTGCCGCGCTCGACAATCGCAATGAAACCGAGGTCCTGGGCGAACAGATCGGTGTCATTCTGCGGCGGAATGGCAATGCCGATCTTGAATTTCCGCGGCAGGTAGGTGCGTCCGAGGATTGGTTCGTCTTCCACCGGCGCGCCGGCCACGCGCTGCTCACCGAGCCAGATTTCGTGCCAGGCTCTGGTGCGGGGCAGCAGGTGTTCGGAGATGTCGCGCGCCAGCGTCGCCACCACTTCATGCAGCCCACCGCGCGACGGATCGGCGGTGGCGATGACGTTGCGGTTGACGTCGCCGCAGGCGGCGATGGTGTCGAGGTTGATTGCTGCCAGCCCCTGCATCAGCGGGGTCAGGTTGCTTTTCAGTACGCCGTGAAACTGCACCGTCTCGCGCGTGGTGAGGCGAATGGTGCGGTTGGCGCGTTCCAGCGCGATCTTCTCGATCGCCAGCCATTGCTGCGGTGAGACGATGCCGGCCGGCACGCGCATGCGCACCATGTAGCTGAACGCCTTCTCCAACCGCTGGCGGCCGCGTTCGGCGCGCAGGTCGCGGTCGTCCTGCTGGTAGAAGCCGTGGAACTTCGTCAGTTGGGTGTCGTCGTCGGCGAGCGAGCCGGTTTCAATCCGGGACAGGCTTTCCGCGATCGTGCCGCGCAGGAAACGGCTGCTTTCCTTGATGCGCTCGTTGGCCGAGAGCGGACGCTGTTCGATATCCATAGTGGGACCCTCAGTATACGTCGCGCAGGTAGCGGCCATCGCGGCGGATGGCGTCGAGTTCCGCCTTGGCGGCGGCCTCGTCCTGCTTGCCCTGGTCTGCCAGGATGTGCAGCAGCGCGTTGTGAACGTCCTTCGCCATATGGTTGGCGTCACCACAGACGTAGATGCCGGCGCCGTCCTTGATCCAGGCGTAGAGATCCTTGCGCGCATCCCATAGCGCGTGCTGGACATAGCGCTTCTCGGGCTGGTCGCGGGAGAACGCGACATCAAGCCGGGTCAGCAACCCGCTCTTGATCCAATCCTGGACTTCCAATTGGTACAGGAAGTCGTGCAGGTAGTTGCGGTGGCCGAAAACCAGCCAGTTGCGGCCGTTGGCGCCGATCGCCTCGCGCTCCTGCAGGAAGCCGCGGAACGGGGCGATGCCGGTGCCGGGGCCGATCATGATCACCGGGCGGTCCGGGTCGGCGGGCAGACGGAAATGCTGGTTGGTGCGCAGGAAGACCTTTAACCGGCCATCCAGGTGCGATCGTTCGGTCATGTCCACCGAGGCCACGCCGGCGCGCTGGCGGCCATGCGTCTCATAGCGCACGGCGGCGACCAGCAGGTGCGCCTCATCACCCACCGCCTTGCGGCTGGAGGCGATCGAGTAGTAGCGCGGCGGCAGGGGGCGCAGCAGCGTGGTCAGTTGTTCTGTGGACAGCTTGCCGGGCGCGCGTTCCAGCAGGTCCAGCACCTGACGGCCATGCAGCCAGTCGGCCGGCGGCACGTCCGTGCCGGTCTGGCGGCCGAAATCCTCGGCCTGCTTGGCGGTCAGCGTGGTGATGTCGAAGCGCTCGATCAGCGCTGTGCGCAGTGCGGCGTCGCCGGCATGGCCCGAGGCGGCCAGCACCGCTTCGGCGAGGTCCGGATCGTTATGCGGCACGACACCCAGCGCGTCCCCCGGCTCATAGGCGATGCCGGAACCTTCCAGCGAGACGGCAATATGGTAGGTCTCGGAGGTGGACCGGCTTCCGGACAGGCGGACATGTTCCGTGATCTCGGCGTGGAACGGATGCGCCCGGGTCGGTGCGTTGGCGTCGGATTCGCTGCCACGGGCGAAATCGACATGGATGACCGAGGTGTCGGTGGCGCCGGCTTCCTTGCTGAGGCGCTGCAGCGTTTGGTCGATCCAGCCATTGGCCGCGGAATCGTAATCGACGTCGCACTCGATGCGGTCGGTGATGCGGGCGCCGCCCAGTTCGGCCAGGCGTTCGTCGATCCGCTTGCCGATCTCGCAGAACTGCGCATAGGCGCGGTCGCCCAGTGCCAGCACGGCGTAGCGGGTTTTTTCGAACCGCGGCGCATTGTCGGCCAGCAGCGCCTCGTAAAAATCCTGGGCGCGCTGCGGCGGGTCGCCCTCGCCCCAGGTGGCAGCCACGATCAGAAGATTCTCGACGGCGGCGGCCTGCGCGGGGGTGAAGTCCGCCATGTCCTGCACCTTGGGGGCAAAGCCGAGCTTGGAGGCGACTTTGCGGGCGGCGTTGGCGAGCCCCTCCGAATTGCCGGACTCGGTGCCGAACAGGATGGTCAGCGGGATGCGCTTGGCCGGCGGTGCTGCGGGGGTCGCAGCGGCGCGCGGATCGTTGGCTGCTTGCACGCCGGCCAGGAAACCGGACAGCCAGGCGCGCTGTTCGACCGAAGCGGCGCTGATAACGGTGTTCAGCGCCGCGATCTGATCCTCGGCGAACGGCGCTGTCTTGGGCAGCAATGGAGCGGTCTTCATCGGACGTCCTTCAGCCTGTGGCCTGTTGGGGCGTGTTGGAGTGCGACACAGTCATCGGTTCGGTCTGCTGCCAGTCCGCCAGGAGCGGTCGCAGCGCCAGCACGGGGCCGGTGACAATCAGCGTCGCGGCGCCTGGTGCGATGTCGGCTGTGGCGTCGGCGGCGGTCGCCAGGGTCGCCATGCGCACATCCTGGTCCGGACGCGTGGCATTGCTGATCAGCGCGATGACGTCATTCGGCGAACGGCCGGCTTCGACCAGACGATCGGCAATCTGACCGATGCGGCGCTGCGCCATGTAGAACACCAGCACCTCGGACCCGCGCGACAGGGCGTGCCAGTCCACGTCCGCAAGGTCACCGCTGGAGTCATGACCGGTGGCGAAGGCAACGCTGCGGGCGAGGCCGCGATGCGTCAGCGGGATTCCCGCCGCGGCGGTGCCGCCGATGCCGGCGCTGATGCCGGGTACGATGCGAAACGGGATAAGGGCGGCGGCGAGCGCCAGCGCTTCCTCGCCGCCGCGGCCGAAGATCAGCGGGTCGCCGCCCTTCAGCCGCACCACGCGCAGGCCTTGTTGCGCCAGCCTGATCAGCCGGAGGTTGATGCGAAGCTGTTGCGTGCGGATGCCGCCGGCGCGCTTGCCGGCCATCTCCAGGCGGGCCCGCGGGGCGAGAGAAAGAATTTCCTCCGGCACCAGCGCGTCGTGCACCACCACGTCTGCCTGCGCCAGCGCATGCACTGCGTGTAGCGTCAGCAGACCAGGATCGCCAGGGCCGGCGCCCACCAACCAGACGGAGCCTGGGGAGAAGTCCGGCCCATTGAGGCGGGGAAGCTGCATCGAAGAAAGCGCCTGCGGGTGATAGTGACGGCAGATCAGGCGCTTTAGGAGGATATTTTTTCTATGGATGCAAGATAACAGGGCTAAGAAAGATTTATTTTCTTCCCGTAGATCGCTGCTGGTGCGCCCTTCCTGTCTGGCTAGAGGTCGGAAGAATAACCTTTTCTTCCGCGGCGCCGGGTAGCGGGGCTCATGAGGCCCCACCAGAGGCTCGGCAATTGGAGGCGAATGGTCGACTGGCGCGCTACCCGGGTCTCATCCCGCCGGTCCCGCAGACCAATCGGGAGGTGCGAGCCTGCCCAATCGGCGTGCCGCGTTCCTTAGCCTGACGCGGATCCGCGACCGCCGTTCACGTGAGACACATGGTTTCGCGGCAGAGACAGCGGCCGCCTGGAATTCGTGCGCGTTCAGGCGGCTTCCTGGTTCAAATGCACGTAATTCCGCTGCGCGTACCACAGTGCGTACTGATCGTACGTCGTCGGCTCATATTTCGGCGGGTTGCCGGGTCCCTGGCAGGTCGGCAGGCACGCGATTACCGTGTCCGGATGCGGGTCGAAGAAGAACGGGATTGCATACCGAGCCCGTCCGGAACTGTTGATGGCGCGGTGCGGGGTGGAGAGGAAGCGGTCGTTGGTCCAGCGCTTCAGGATGTCGCCGCCGTTCACCACGAACGCGTCAGGGTCCGAAGGCGCGTCGATCCAGGTTCCGTTCGGCAAACGGATCTGCAAGCCCGGCACCTCGGACGGCGCGAGCAGCGTCATAAAGCCGCTATCGGTGTGCGGCGCGATCGAGAACTCATTGTCGTCGTAAACGTCGCGCGGCGGATAATGGGTGAAGCGCTGGATCATGTTCGGCTTCTCAAACATCGCATCGAAATAACCCGCCGGCAGATCGAGCGCGGTGGCATAGATTCGTACCAGCCGCCGTCCGAGTTGTTCCAGCGCGTACATGTAGGCGAGCGCGGTGTCGCGGAAGCCCGGCAGGTTCGGCGGCCATTGGTTCAGGCCGCGGAACCGCTTGTTGGCAATGACGTCCGGATCGTCTGGCGTGCGCTCCCGCCGAAGAAAGAAGGCCTCGTTCACACTCGGCTTGGTGTTGTTGTTGACCTTCGAGGACTTGGCGATGGAGCCGCCCATCGGCATGTAACCAATATTGTGCTCATTGATCCGCAGCGCGAGTTTGTCCTCGAGCGGCTGGGCGTGGAAGCGCTTGCATTCCGCGAAGGCGGCGTCGATCAGGGAGCGCGGCACGCCGTGGCCGCGCAGGTACCAGAAACCGACATTCTCGAAGGCGTAGCGCAGTTCCGCACCGAGACGGTGGAGTGCGGCCGTGTCACCGGCAAGATAGTCGGACACGTCGAGGACGGGGATCATGCGCACCGGTCTCCTCCCTTAATGGATAAAGCCTGCCATTGGCGGGCCTGACCGGCAACAGGGCGGTGGCGGCGCGCAGCAGGGGTAAGAGCGCAGCGTTGAGGTGCTGATCAGCGGCCCTCAGGTGTGCCGATGCCGTTGCGGACAGCGGCATGTGACGGACATCTTCGTGGATTGGCGCCTTCGTGGTGAGCGGCTGTTGGGCCAGTTGCCGGCGCTGATGGCCTGCCCCTTCATCGAGGCCGGCCGTGGCGAAAGCGTCCAGGTTCTCACCACGAAGGCACAAACCCACGCAGAGCCGTGCGCTGCCGGCGTCGATAATGCAGGAAACCGGCGGTTCGTGCGGGCGGTCAGTCGATCGAGAAGCTGGTGCCGCAGCCGCAGGCGGACTTGGCGTTCGGGTTCCGCACGGCGAAATGCGCCCCCATCAGCTCATCCACGAAATCCAGTTCCGACCCGGCGAGCAGGTCCAGACTGGCCGGGTCGACAACAACCTTGGCGGGACCCTGCTGGATCACAAGGTCATCCGGCTGCATCTCCCGGTCGAGTTCAAACCTGTATTGGAAGCCACTACAGCCCCCGGCGAGCACCGCCACCCGCAGGGCGGACCCTATCGCCTGGGTGTCGGCGACAATCTCAGCGATGCGCGCAGCCGCGCGATCGGTCACGGCAAACTGTTGCATGGCGGTAAGATAGGGTGGGTCGCGGTGGAATTGAAGCCCATGCTGACGCAGTGTAACCACTTCCGGCATGTATGCCCGGCCACCGACCGCGCCTTACGCCGTCTCGCCTGCCAACGCCCGCGGCCGGTTCCACCCGGAACCCGAGGCGCCGACGCGCTCGCCTTGGCAGCGCGACCGTGACCGGATCATCCATTCCTCGGCGTTCCGGAAGCTGCAGTACAAGACGCAGGTCTTCGTCAACCATGAGGGCGACTTCTACCGCACCCGCCTGACCCATAGCATCGAGGTGGCGCAGGTCGCTCGCTCCATCGCCCGCTCGTTGGGGCTGGACGAGGACCTGACCGAGGCGCTGGCGCTGGCGCATGACCTTGGCCACCCGCCGTTCGGCCACGCCGGCGAGGAGGCGCTGAACCTGGCCATGAAGCCGTTCGGTGGCTTCGACCACAATGCCCAGAGCCTGCGCGTGGTGACGCTGCTGGAAAGCCGCTACGCCGGCTGGGACGGGTTGAACCTTACCTGGGAGACGCTGGAGGGGCTGGTCAAACACAATGGCCCACTGCGCAGCCCGCCGCCCTACATTGCCGAATACAACGACAAGTACAAGCTGGAGCTGAACACCCATCCCAGCGCCGAGGCACAGGCGGCCGCCATAGCCGACGACGTCGCCTACCACAGCCATGACCTCGATGACGGGCTGCGCGCGCGGCTGTTCTCGGTGGACGACCTGAAGCACCTGCCGATCGTCGGCGAGGCACTGTCGGCCGCCCGCATGTCGTCGCTGGACGTTCCGCCGCCCCGCCTGCGGCATGAGACGATCCGGCGCGTCATCGACGCCATGATTACCGACCTGATCACTGAGACGCAGAAGCGGCTGCGGAAACTGGATCCGTCCGGCCCGGACGCGATCCGCAAGTCCCGGCAGCGGGTGGTGTCGTTCAGCCCGGCCATGGCGGACGCCAATCAGGCGATCAAGGATTTCCTGTTCTCCCGGATGTACCGGCATTGGCGCGTCAACCGCATGTCGGCGAAGGCGCGGCGGTTGACGGAGGAGGTCTATCGCCTGCTGCTGGCGGACCCGTCGATGCTGCCGGACGACTGGCGGGCGCGGGCCGGGGAGCCGGGCACACAACGCTGCGCGGTGACGGTGGGCGACTACGTAGCCGGGATGACCGATCGCTACGCAATGGATGAGCATCGGCGGCTGACGGACATTTCGTTCAACGGGTAGTTACGCCGTTTGGGTTGAACATCGACGCGGCGTATGATAATGTCATACACAGGTTCGGAGTGACCCTGAATGTCCCTTGCCAATTCCGTGCTGAGCGTCCGTGTCAGCGCGGCAGAGCGCGATCTGCTCACTGCGGCTGCTGATCACGCCCAGACGACAGTCAGCGACTTCGTGCGCCGCAAGGCATTGGAAGCCGCCGAGATCGAACTGATGGAGCGGCGGATCATCACGATCCCAGCCGAGGACTGGGCGCGCTTCGAGCAATGGGCCCAGGCGCCCGCGCGGTCTATACCGGCACTTCGCGAACTGGCGGCCACAAGAGCGGTATGGCAGAAGTAAGTCTGCTGCTGCGTCCGCTGGCGGCAGACGACAGGCGCGATGACTTTGATTGCGGCCGAGACTCGCTGAACCAATGGTTCTGGCGCCACGCCTGGCGCAACCAGCAGTCGGGAATGTCGCGCACGAGTGTGCTCTGCGACGGTGCGACGGGTGCGATTTGCGGATACGTCGCCCTTAGTGCGGGGCATATCGAACGCGTCGCACTGCCACGCCCGGCCCAGCGCAACCGGCCGGAGCAGATCCCCGTCATCCTGCTCGGCCAGCTTGCCGTTGACCGGACTCACCAGGGCAATGGTCATGCACGGCTGCTGCTGATGTTCGCGCTGGCCACGTCGGTGCGCCTGTCGCAGGAGATTGGCTGCTTCGGCGTGGTGACCCATCCGCTTGACGATGAAGTGCGCGGGTTCTACCGCCGCTTCGGCTTCGACGACCTGCCGTGCGACCCTAAACGGTCGATGATCGTCCGCATCGTGGACCTGCAGGCGAGCGGCTTTTGACGCCACCGGCTCCACGCCGCGGCGAAACGCATCACCTCTACTCCGCGAAGGGCGTGGCATTGAACGCGTAGCCCTTGGGACCAATCTTGCCGTCCATCATGCCACCGCGCCGGCCGTTCATCCGAACGATTTCCTCCGGCGCCGTCGTGGTCATGGAGGTGGTTTTCGCCTCCAGCCGGCACTCACTGTCCCGCGCCGGTGACCTGCAGATGAAGCGGCCGTTCAGGATGCCGCCCCGCAGCCCGTTGAAGCCCAGCCAGCTATCGACCAAGGCGCCGTCCGCGTCGACCAGCAGGATCATTCGCCCGTCGAGCGGCGCCGGCGCCTGCGGATGGGTCATCGACAAGCTATAGCTGTATTCAGCAACAGGCCGCGCGTTGGTCACGTTCAGGTCGGAGCCCAGCCCGCCCACCGTCGCTGACATCGTGGGCAACACCATGTTCCAGAAGGCGCGCGTCCGCTCCGGAACGTTCGGGTCCCCGGTAATATCCTCGCTCACGCCGAAGGCGTAGACCACGCCGCGCCGTAGATACGTGCCGAGCATACGGCCGTAGTCGACGGGGTCGGGCGGCAGCGGCGCGAAGACGCTGCCGAGATCGCTGTTCTCGGCCATGTCCGAGTAGATGATGGCCCGGATCGTCGTCCGGCTCTGGGCGAAGCGCCCTTCATCGGCGGCCAAGGCGCGGATCAGTTGCTTCGTGGGCGGATGGGTCGCATCGATGCGCGCGGCCGCCGCGTCCTTCTTGCTGCCGCTGTAGACCACGCCAAACGCCGCCTCCAGATCGCGGCGGAAGAAATCTTTCTGTTCCTTCAGCGAGGCCAGCGGGTCGCGGGAAAAGATCGACCATTCCTGCGCTTTCGCCTTCAGTTCATCGGGCGCGTAGTCCGGCCAGCAGCCGTCCCACACCTGGCCGGAGCGGCCGCTTTGCGGCGACAGGCGCACGACACTGACATGCTCGCCCGGTGCAAGGCTTGCGGCCAGCTTCGAGCTGATCTTGGTGACCCAGTCAAACTTCCCGTCGACCATCATCTGGTCGTCGATGTAGACGACGGTCTGGCGAAATGCCTGTTCGTTACACCACGACGCCTCCAGCTTGCGGCTTTCGAACAATGCGTTCGCGTCGCTGGTGAACAGGGTGCACAGGGCAGCGCACAGGCCGCCCAGTAAGGTCAACCGCATTCAATCTCCGTAAGAAACAATAAGCTGGGCCGCGTCATTGCCGTTGTGCGGCCGGGGCGGCACCGAATTCATTGCCGATGTGCTTCACTTCCTTATCCGCCCGTAGATGAATCGCCGCGATTTCCCGCTCTGCGCGGCGGCGCGCGCGGTGGAAGTGCCGGGTCGCCTGACGGAAATCCGCCGTTACCGCCATGTAATCCGGGTCCTCGTCATGCGTGTACCAGGAAAACAATATGCCCACGAGGATGGCGAGGCCGTTGCCGAACAGGCTGATCAGCACGTCCCGGGCAGGGTGGATGTCACAGACAACGGGGCGGCCGAAAACATCCGGCTTACAGGTATCGGCAATGTCATGCAGGTAGACGACGTACCGGCTGGCGCCGGCAACGGCCAGTACTGCAAGAATCGAAACCAGCGAAAGCGCCAGCAGGCCCCAGTCGCTTGAACGCCGGCCGTAATGGCGGTGATGAAAGCGATGCGCCCCCTGCTTTATCAGGACGCCCAGACCATGCGATGCGAGCGCGACGGCGAGGCCAAGCGCTATGGTGACGCCCGCCGCCCAGGCGGGGATCTGAAAGAACCGGTAGAGAATGTCGTAGTTGATCAGCCACTCGACGCTGCCGATGGCGAGCAGGCAAAGCACATACAGAATTCGCCAGTCGCTCGCCCACATCATGGCCGGACGGTTCTGGTGCCGTTTCGCAATGATGTCGTAGCGCTCCTTGGCGTCGGTATAGCGCTGCCGCTTGGCGACGTAGCGCGTGTCGATCAGCAGCCTGCGTTCGACCGCCTCTACCTCGCTGGTTTCCTGTGACCGGACCTTCGCTACCCGCGCCTCATACTCCATCGTTCAGCGCTCCGGCCCGTAATGACTGGGCAGGAACGGTTGATCCTGCGGCGCAGTTGGCGTGATCGGGATAACGGTCGCCGGCGCCGGCTGCACGTCATCGACGCCGGCGATCCGGGGCACCGCCGGACGAACCCCTGACGGGACTGCATTACGGCGTGTTGCCATCCTGGCCGGCGGTGACGGAGGCGACTCTGCAGGCAAGGCGCTGTCGATTGACCTGGGACCAGCGCCACCGGACACCTGTGGCTGGTAGCGTGGCAGTGGCGGGCTGTAGCCCCAAGACTGCATCATCACAGGTGCATACTGGGATGACCCGTACGCGGTGGGAGGAGCTATCTGGCACCCGGACAGAAGTGCAGTGGCCAGCACTAGGTAGCCAGCGCACCGGATGGCGTGCCGCGGATCAAACATGGTCAGGCCCATAAGGGATTTCGTCGGCGTGACTTAACGGGCCTGACACCGCCCGGCGCGCATCAACTCCGCGTTAGTGCAGGAGCGGCGCCTCCTGTCCCACCACGCGGCCGCGCGCCACGTAGCGCTGAATGCCCGATACCAGGATCAGCGCCGCGGCCAACAGCACGACACCGCCGGTCACCACCATCGGTACTTTGTAGCCGCCGCTGGCGTCGCGCAGCAGCCCCGTCACCTGCGGCGCGACATAGCCGGAGATGTTGCCGACGGAGTTGACGAAGGCGATGCCGCCCGCTGCCGCCCCGGCACCCAGATAGGCGGTCGGCAGGTTCCAGAAGACCGGCAGGCAGGAGGCAATGCCGAAGGTGGCAATGCAGAACGCGCCAATGGTCAGGTAGATGTTGCTCAGCGCCAGCCCCGCCGCCATGGCGCCGAAACCGGCCAGCGCGGTGGGCAACACCACATGCCACACGCGTTCACCACTTCGGTCCGAACTCCGCGATACCAGGATCATGCCGATGGTCCCGCACAGGTTCGGCAGCACCAGCACGTAGCCAATGGAAAGGTCGGACAGGCCCAACGTTTTGACGATCAGCGGCAGGAAGAACGCCATGGCGTAGACGCCATAGGCGATCAGCATGTAGGCGATCGTCAGTGTCACCATCTGCGGGTTGAAGATGGAGCGCAGCACGCCCTGGCCCTGACCCGGCTTGGCCGCGGCCTCGGCGTCCAGCCTGCCTTGCAGCCAGGTCCGCTCCTCCGGCGTGAGCCAGGACGCCTGGGCCGGACGGTTGCACAGCGTGGCGAAGCCGTACACTGCCAGCAACACGGCCGGCAGTCCCTCGACCAGGAAGATCCACTGCCAGCCGGCGATGCCGAACATCCCGTCCAGCTTCAGCAGATTGCCGCCCAGCGGGCCGCCGATGATGCCGGACGCCGCGCCGAAGGCGTAGAAGATGCCCATCATCCGGCCGCGATACTGCGCGGGGAACCAGCAGGTCATGAAGTAGGCAACACCGGGGAAGAACCCGGCCTCGGCGATACCCAGCAGGAAGCGGACAATCACGAAGCTCGTCTCGCCGGTGACGAACGCGGTGCCGGCGGAGCATATGCCCCACATCACCATGATCAGGCTGATCCACACCCGTGCGCCGATCCGCGCCAGCAGCAGGTTGGCCGGGAACTGGAACAGCACGTAGCTCCAGAAGAACGCGCCGGCGCCGAGCCCGTATGCCGTCGCGGACAGGCCGAGCGCCTTGTTCATTGTCAGGGCGGCCATCGACACATTGAAGCGGTCGAGCGCGTTGATCATGTAGCCGATGCTGAGAAACGGGATCAGGTGCCATGCGACCTTGCGCATGACGTTGTCCTCGAATGTCCGTGCCATCATTTCCTCCGACGCGACTCTTCCGGTCCCTTCGGCAGCCTACGGTTGAGGAGCAGGGCGGCAAATCCCGACTGCGTGAAGCGGATCTCTGTGGCAGACAGGTCACTGCATGGTTGCGGACACTGGCACGGCCCATGTAGTAGGGTTCCGCTGCCTGACGGGAACACAGCATGAACGATTTGTTCGGGTCCGAGTCGGAAAAGGGTAAAGGCAAGCGCGCCGCCGCGCCGCCGCCAGCTGCCAAGCCCGCGGCTGCCGCTCGTCCTGCGATGAATGGTGCGGCGCTGCCGGAGTCCGACTACTCCGCCAAGGATATCGAGGTGCTGGAGGGGCTGGAGCCTGTCCGCAAGCGCCCCGGCATGTATATCGGCGGCACGGACGAAACCGCGCTGCATCACCTGGCCGCGGAAATCCTCGACAACTCAATGGACGAAGCAGTGGCCGGGCATGCCAGCTTCATCGACGTGACGCTGGAGGAGGGCAACTGGCTGACGGTGCGCGACAACGGCCGCGGCATCCCGGTTGACCCGCACCCGAAGTTCAAGAACCTCAGCGCGCTGGAAGTGATCCTGACCACGCTGCACTCGGGCGGCAAATTCAGTGGCAAGGCCTACAACACCTCGGGCGGCCTGCATGGCGTCGGCAGTTCGGTGGTGAATGCGCTGTCGGATGCGATGGAAGTGGAGGTCGCGCGCGATCGTACGCTGTGGAAGCAGAGCTACGCCCGTGGGAAGCCGACGTCCAAGCTGATCAACGCCGGGCCGATGGCAAACCGCCGCGGCACGTCGATCCGCTTCCGGCCGGACCCGGAGATTTTCGGCAAGCTGCTGTTCCAGCCGGCCCGGCTCTACCGGCTGTGCCGGTCTAAGGCCTATCTGTTCCGTGGCGTCGAGATCCGCTGGTCCTGTGCGCCGGCTCTGCTGAACGGGGAGGCGGAGGTGCCGGCAAAGGCCGTACTGCACTTCCCGGGTGGCCTGCGCGACAGCCTGACCGCCGATATCGGTGAGTCGCCGAAGGTGCTGCCGCAGATCTGGGCCGGTGAGGCCGACCTGCCGAACGCGATGGGCCGCGTCGAATGGGCTGTGGCCTGGCTGGAGGAGGGGACCGGCTTCCTCCATTCCTATTGCAACACCGTCCCGACATCGCAGGGCGGCACGCATGAAACGGGGTTCCGCGCGGCACTGGTGAAGGGCCTCAAGGCCTGGGGCGAGCATCGCAACAACAAGAAGGCGGCACAGGTCACCGCCGACGACGTGCTGGACGCGGTGGCGGCGAAGCTGTCGCTGTTCATCCGCGACCCGCAGTTCCAGGGCCAGACCAAGGAGAAGCTGACCAGCGGCGAGGCGCAGCGCCTGACCGAGAATGCGCTACGCGACCGGTTCGACCATTTCCTCGCCGGCGACCCCGGCAGCGCCGACAACCTGCTCGCCTTCGTCATCGAACGGGCGGAGGAGCGCATCCGCCGCAAGGAGAACAAGGACATTGCCCGCAAGTCCGCAACGAAGCGGCTGCGGCTGCCGGGCAAGCTGACCGACTGCTCGCGGGAGAATGT
>JAFEFW010000076.1 GCA_018240405.1 Pseudomonadota bacterium | reverse complement strand
GCGAGTCCAAGACCGCATCGCCGCCGTCGGCGGTGCTGCGCGCCGCTGTCGATCGACGGCGGCGCATCTCGCTGATCTGGGCCATTCCGGTGATCACGCTGCTGATCGGCGGCTGGCTGGCCTGGCAGACCGCGCGGGAGCGGGGGCCGCTGATCACGATTACCTTTCAGACTGCCGCTGGCCTGACCGCCAACCAGTCGCACGTCCGCCACAAGGACGTGGACATGGGCGTGGTGCAAAAGATCGCACTCACGCCGGACCGCAAGCAGGTCCAGGTGACCGTACGGATGACACGCGACGCCGAAGTCCTGCTGACGCAGGGGGCGGAGTTCTGGGTCGTCCGGCCCCGCTTCTTTGCGGGGTCGATCAGCGGGCTGCAGACCTTGGTTTCAGGCTCTTACATTGATATGCGGCCGGGGCTGGAGGGGGCTGACGCCAAACGCGAGTTTGCCGGGCTGGAGAATCCGCCGGTTCTGCAGTCGGACGTGCCCGGACGGACCTTCCTGTTGAAGGCGAACCGCCTGGGATCGCTCAGCCTGGGATCGCCCGTGATGTATCGCGACCTCGATGTCGGTGAGGTGCTGGGCTGGGATGTCGGTGAGATGGCGCGCGACGTCACGCTGCATGTTTTCGTGCGCGAGCCATTCGACAAATACGTGCACGACGATTCGCGCTTCTGGAACGCCTCCGGCGCCTCGGTGCAGCTCGGTGCCAACGGCGTGCAGTTCCAGATTGAATCCCTGCGCGCCATCCTCCTTGGTGGCATCGCCTTCGAGACCCCGGATGACTCGACCGGCACGGTCGAGAGCGCGGCCGACCGGACATTCACGCTGTACCAGAACAAGGAAGCGGCCGATGCCTCGGTCTTCAAGCGCAGCCTGCCGTTCGTGACGAACATGACGACGTCGGTATCTGGCCTGGGCGCCGGATCGCCGGTCACGCTGCACGGCATCAAGGTCGGCGAGGTGTCCAGCGTGACGCTGCTCTACAACCGCACCGACGACCAGGTGGTGGTGCCGGTGCACTTCACGCTGGAGCCGGGCCGGATCGCCGAGTTGAACCTGCCGGCGGGCGAGCGTCTCGACGGGTGGATGGAGGACCTCGTCAAGCGCGGATTGCGGGTGAAGATGGAGACAGCGAATTTCCTGACCGGCCAGAAGCAGCTTGTCATGGACATGTTCCCCGATGCCGCACCGGGGACGCTGCACAAGCAGGGCGATGCCTACGTCATCCCCGCCGAAGGCGGCGGCGAGGACATTGCCACCGCGGCTGGGAATCTGGTCAGCCGGCTAAACAGCATTCCATTCCAGGCGATCGGCGACAACCTGAACCGCACGCTGCAGGGCGCCAGTGCGCTGACGAACAACGAGGACCTGACGGCCAGCCTGACGCAGTTGCGCGAGACGCTGGAAAAGACACAGTCGCTGGTGACGGCGCTCGACAAGGGGGCGACGCCGGCGCTGCAACGGCTGCCGGCGATCGCCAACGGGCTGGAGGCCACGGTGCGAAACGCCGACAAGGCGCTGGCCAATGTGCAGGCCAGCTACGGTGGGGACTCGCGGTTCAACCGCAGCGTGGATACAGCGATGGCGGAACTGGCGCAGGCGGCGCGCTCGATCCGGGTGCTGGCCGATTTGCTGTCACGCCACCCCGAGGCGCTGATCCGCGGCCGGGCCGGGGCGTTGCAGTAGGACAGCCTCCGCCCTGTCATGGTCGTGCCTGCCGGTCCCTGCGCTTTATCAGGGTCCCGCTGCCGCCAGCCGGCCCACATCGACCGTCACCGCGTGATCCAGCGGCCCATGCCCGTGTCCATACCCAGGCGCCGCGGCGATCGCCATCCGCACATAGGTCCGTGCCCGCGCCACGGCATCGTGCAGGCTCATCCCCTGCGCCAGGCCGGCGGCGACGGCGGACGCGGTGGTGCACCCGGTGCCATGCGTGTGCTGGGTGTGGATGCGCGACCCGGCGAAACTGTCGATGCCCTGCGGCGTCGCCAGCAGGTCGATCACTATATCGCCCGGCAAGTGCCCGCCTTTCAGCAGCACCGCCGGTGCGCCCAGGCGCAATAGCGCCTGCGCGGCGGCCCGCATCTCCGGCTCCGAGGCGATCGTCATCCCGGTCAGCGCCTCGGCTTCCGGCAGGTTCGGCGTGATCACCGTCGCCAGCGGCAGCAAGCGGCGGCGCAGCACCACGACCGCCTCATCCGCGAGCAGATGATGACCGCCCTTGGCGACCATGACCGGGTCCAGCACCACCGGCACGCCCGGCGCGCTGGCGGCGAGGGCATCACACACCGTGTCAATCGTCGCGCTGTCACCCAGCATGCCGATCTTGATCACGTCGGCGCCGATATCCTGCATCACGACATCGATCTGCTGGCGGATGAACGACGCCGGAATCGGCAGCACGCCGTGTACGCCCTGCGTGTTCTGCGCCGTCAGCGCGGTAATGGCGGTCATGGCAAACCCGTTCAGCGCCGTGATCGCCTTGATGTCCGCCTGGATGCCGGCACCGCCGCCCGAGTCGGAGCCGGCGATGATCAGGACGCGGCCTTGCATCAGCCGACCGCCACGCTCTTCTCCGCGCGAGCGACATCGGCGATGACCTCGCACAGCAGGTCGACCACCTCATTCACCAGCGCGCTGTCCTCGCCTTCCGCCATCACCCGCACCAGCGGTTCGGTGCCGCTCTCCCGGATCAGCACGCGGCCCGTGCCATTCAAACGCGCCTCGGCGGCCTTGATGGCGGCCTGCACCGCCCGGTTCCGCATTGGCGAGGGACCGGCGAAACGCACATTCTTCAGTTCCTGCGGCAGAGGCTGAAAGACGCGGCAGGCTTCGGATGCCGTTCTTTCCTGCTGCACAAGTACCGCCAGCACCTGCAGTGCGGCCAGCAGCCCATCGCCGGTGGTGGCAAAGTCCGACAGGATGACGTGACCGGATTGCTCGCCACCAACGTTGATGCCGGTGGCACGCATATGTTCCGCCACATAGCGATCGCCGACCGGCGTGCGGTGCAGGGTCAGGTCCAGGCCGGCAATATAGCGCTCCAACCCCAGATTCGACATGACGGTGGCGACGATGCCGCCGCCCTGCAGCGTGCCGGCCCGGCTCCAGGACTTGGCGATCAGCGCCAGGATCTGGTCACCGTCCACCAGTTCGCCGGTTTCATCCGCCAGCAGCAGGCGATCGGCATCACCGTCCAACGCGATGCCGATATGGGCGTTGTGCTCCACCACCTGCTGACAGATGAAGGACGGCACGGTGGAGCCGCAATCGCGGTTGATATTGAACCCATCTGGCGTAACGCCCACCGCGATTACCGTCGCGCCGAGTTCCCACAGCACCGTCGGCGCGACCTTGTAGGCGGCACCGTTGGCACAATCGACAACGATCCGAAGCCCGTCGAGCCGCAGGCCGCGCGGGAAGCTGGCCTTGGCGGCCTCGATATAGCGCCCGGCGGCATCGTCCAGGCGGGCGGCGCGACCCAGATTCTGTGGCGCGGCCAGGCGGTCACCGAAGGCCGAGTCCATCAGCGCCTCGATCTCAAGTTCGACCTCATCCGACAACTTGGTGCCGTCGGGGCCGAACAGCTTGATGCCGTTATCCTCGTAAGGATTGTGCGAAGCCGAAATCATCACGCCCAGGTCGGCACGCAACGAGCGCGTCAGCATTGCCACGGCGGGGGTGGGAAGTGGGCCGAGCAGGGTGACGTCCATGCCGGCGCCAATGAAGCCGGCGGTGAGCGCCGGCTCGATCATGTAACCGGACAGCCGGGTGTCCTTGCCGATCACGACGCGGTGTCGATGCGCGCCGCGGGTAAACAGCAGGCCCGCCGCCTGGCCAAGGCGCAGCGCAATACCGGCGGTCATTGGTTCGGTGTTGGCTGTGCCCCGAATGCCGTCGGTGCCGAACAGCCGTCTTGCCTTCCTCATACCGCCACTCTCGCCGACGTTGACCGGTCCGGCGGTCGCAGAACCGCCTGTTACATTCCTCGGCGCGTCTAGTCCAATGCTCCGCCCGAGGGAAGCATAACCATGCTGCAGATGGTTAATGATCGCCATACACGAACGGCTTGTACTGTCGCGCCGACGTCGTGGACACGCAGGATTGAGGCGCCGCGGGAAAGGGCGAACAGGGCGGCGGCAAGCGAGCCACCAAGGCGCTTGCCGGCTTGTGGTTCACCGGCCAAGGCGCCGATGAAGCGCTTGCGCGAGACGCCGACCAGGATCGGAAACGCCGGCGGCGCGATGTCCGTCAGGTGTTGCAGCAGTGCCACGGATTGCGCACCTGTCTTCGCAAAGCCGATGCCGGGATCGATGGCGATCTGCTCCGGCCGGATGCCGGCGGACGCGGCCTGGTCGAGCCGCGCCTGCAGTTCGACACGGACATCCGCGACGACGTCCTGGTAGACCGCAAGACTGTTCATTGTCGCTGGCGTGCCGCGCATGTGCATCAGCACGACAGCGCAGCCCAGTGCAGCGACCACGCCGGCCGAGGCCGGGTCGTGGGCGAGGCCAGAGACGTCGTTGACGATACGGGCGCCCGCCTGCACGGCAGCCTGCATGGTGGCGGCGTTGCGGGTATCGACCGAAACGCAGATCGACGCCGCGGCCAGTGCGCGAATGACCGGAAGGATGCGCGCCTGCTCCTCATCCGGCGTAACCGCTTGGGCGCCGGGCCGCGTGCTTTCCCCGCCCACATCAATGATGTCGGCGCCCTCGGCCGCCATGGCGAGTCCGGCTGCGATGGCCGCTTTAGCACCTTGGTGGCGCCCGCCGTCGCTGAAGCTGTCCGGCGTCACGTTCAGGATGCCCATGACACGTGGCGTGCCGAGGTCCAGGCCAGCCCAGCTTCGGTGTTGGGGGGAGGTGGCGGCAGGACCGGATGCGTGACGCACGTCCGCGGCGTCCGCTTTCGCCGCCGTCATGGCGAGTGCGGGCCTGCTGGCCACGCCTTTGCGAAACCAGTCATGTCGGCAGGGGGACGGACACCGGAAGGCGCGGATGTCGCGCCGAACCCCGCCATGACCGTGGGTCAACGCCAGCGGCTGGCGCTCGGGGCGGCACGAACCGACTCACAGCCAGCCGCAGGGCTACTGCGACCCGTTCGGCCAGCCGCGGCCTTGGCGACACGGCAACACGCGCCGCCTGCCCCACGGAAGCCGGCGCGTGTGTGATCGCGTCAATCGCCTGACGGATGCGTGTGCGTGCCCGGTGCAGCAGCACACGCTGGTTTTCTGGCGTGATAGCGAGCAAGGCGCAGGCATCCTCGGCTGACTGGCCTTCCATATCCCGCAGGATCAGCACGGCGCGCTGGCCGGGCGGCAGCCGCTCGATCTCAGTCTGCACGCGCTGCCATAATTGCTGGCCGCCGACGATCCGCTCTGGACTGACATCGTCCCAGAGCCGCGGCTCGTCGATCCAATGTCCGTCCGGCTTGAACGCGCTGGCCGGCACCGCGCGTTCGCCGGCGCCGTCCGCCTGTGCCGGCAGGCTTACCAGGCGGCTTTCGCGCGATGCCCGTGTCCGCGCACGGTTCAGCACGATGGTAAACAGCCAGGTGGCGAGGCTGGAGCGGCCCTCGAACCGGCCGATCCCGCTGAGCACCGCCAGCCAGGAATCCTGCACCACCTCCTCCGCCTGCGCATGGCTGCCGATGATCGAGGCCGCGACCTGTGTCAGGGACCGGTGAAACCGAGCGATCAAGGCCTTGTAGGCGGCCTGGTCGCCGGCCCGCAGGCGGGCGAGGAACGCCGGATCGTCGAACTCACGCGGCTGCATCGCTCCTCTTCCCAGTCGCTGCGGCGCATTGCAGTGTAACGGGGTGAGGCACGGGGAGTCACTCCCGTGTAACTGATCGCCGGAGGGTGGCCATGCCTACCTGTCGTGACATGGCTGAGCTGGCGACGGATTACCTGGATGGTACGCTGCCGTGGTACCGTCGCTGGTCGGCGCGGCTGCATTTACACGCCTGCCAGGCCTGCCGGAACTACTTTGACCAGATGCGACGAACCATCGCACTACTGCGTGGCGCACCGCCGTCGACGCTGTCCGAGTCGGAAGCGACCCTGGTGCTGCAAAAGGCAAAGCCGCCCGACAGGCCGTAATCGCGGCGCGATCGCCGGGTACAGCGACGGCACGTGCCTGCGGAATCGGCAGCGCGTGCTTTGAGACGGATCAGATACAGATTTCAGTCGCAGGCGTGCTTGTGCAAGGTGTAGCCTGTCAGAATGAACAACGAACTTTGGGTTTTACGACAGCACGTTAACGGGTTGTTAAGATTATCACGGTATCCATCGCAACAGTTCGGGTACGGTTGGGATGCAGTGTTGCCGGAGGGTGGATCGTGATGCCGTCTGCCACCTGCACCGGACTTAGGACTATTGCAGAGTGGCATTTGGCAGGCGGTTCAGCATGCTCCGCCGCGGTTGAATTCATCCACAGAAGAATACCCACGGACAGGGCGAATCTTCTTGAATCGTGGTGCGCCGCCTCTCACACTCGCACGACTGGGTTTTCGACGTGCCGCCTCATGAGACAACGGTTTCGGCCTTTATTGTCCGCCGAACGGCATGACGCTGATCGTCTCGTCTGCGTCGGCAAAGAACACGTGGCCGCAGGCAGCAGGATTGTTACCGCCGCTTTACGCAACGTCGTGCGTTATCCGCACAGACCCCGACGCGGTTCGCCGGAAAACGGCCATCGTTTGCCACGCCAATCCAACCGACGCACAGCCACAGGACAGCCCCCGAGTCATGCCCCGATGACACCGTGCCGCAAAAACATTCATGCGACACCTCCCCAATTCACGACAGTTGCACCCATCTTGCATGGCAGCATGACGGTGGCGACCAGCAGTCGTGCCCCCAACCTTAACAACGGAGCGGCCGATGCAGACGGTCGATGACATTTTTTCAGTCTTCTCAAGGACGTTTGAGGAGACCCGTGAGTCCGAGATGTCGCTGGCGGATTATCTGGAAGGCTGCCGCGACAACCCACTGATGTATGCTACCGCCCAGGAGCGCCTGCTGGCGGCGATCGGTGAGCCAGAGATGGTGGATACCTCGAAGGACGCCCGCATGGGGCGGATCTTCATGAACCGCACCATCCGGGTCTATCCGGCGTTCAACGAATTTTATGGCATGGAGGAGACGATCGAGCGCATCGTCGGCTTCCTGCGCCACGCCGCACAGGGCCTGGAGGAGCGCAAGCAGATCATCTACCTGCTGGGCCCGGTCGGCGGCGGCAAGTCGTCGCTGGCGGAGCGCCTGAAGGCGCTGATGGAGATGTATCCGGTCTATGTCCTCAAGGCCGGCAATGACCTCTCCCCCGTCTTCGAATCGCCGCTCGGCCTGTTCAACCCGGAGCGCATGGGCGACATCCTGGAAGACCGCTACGGCATCCCACGCCGGCGCCTGACCGGGCTCATGAGCCCCTGGTGCATCAAGCGGCTGGATGAGTTCGAGGGCGACATCTCGAAGTTCCGCGTGCAGAAACTGATGCCGTCTCGGCTGCGCCAGATCGCCATCGCCAAGACTGAACCGGGTGACGAGAACAACCAGGACATCTCCTCGCTGGTCGGCAAGGTCGACATCCGCAAACTGGAAATGCATGCGCAGAACGACCCGGATGCCTACAGCTACTCCGGCGGCCTGAACCGGGCGAATCAGGGCATGCTCGAGTTCGTCGAGATGTTCAAGGCGCCGATCAAGATGCTGCACCCGCTGCTGACCGCAACGCAGGAAGGCAACTACATCGGCACCGAGAATATCGGCGCGATCCCGTTCCAGGGCATCATCATGGCCCACTCCAACGAGTCGGAGTGGCAGAGCTTCAAGAACAACAAAAACAACGAAGCCTTCATCGACCGCATCTACGTCATCAAGGTGCCGTACTGCCTGCGGGTGACGGAGGAGCAGAAGATCTACGAAAAGCTGGTGTCCCGGTCGGAACTTGCCGCCGCCCCGTGCGCGCCGGCGACACTGGAGATGCTGGCCCGCTTCTCGGTGCTGTCGCGCCTGAAGCGGCATGAGAACTCGACGCTGTTCGCCAAGATGCGGGTCTATGACGGCGAGAGCCTGAAAGAGACCGATCCGCGCGCCCGCTCGCTGCAGGAGTACAAGGATACCGCGGGCGTCGAGGAAGGCATGGACGGCGCGTCCACCCGGTTCGCCTTCAAGGTGCTGGCGGCAACGTTCAACCACGACACGACCGAGGTCGCCGCCGATCCGGTGCACCTGATGTATGTGCTGGAACAGGCTATCCGGCGCGAGCAGATGCCGCAGGAAACCGAGAAGCGGTATCTGGAGTTCATCAAGGGCGAACTGGCCCCGCGTTACGCCGAGTTCATCGGCAATGAGATCCAGAAGGCCTATCTGGAGTCGTACCACGATTACGGCCAGAACCTGTTCGACCGCTATGTCGCCTATGCCGATGCGTGGATTGAGGACATCGACTTCAAGGATGCCGACACGGGACAGCTCCTCAATCGTGAGTTGCTGAACCAGGAGCTGACCAAGGTCGAGAAGCCGGCTGGCATCGCCAATCCGAAGGATTTTCGGAATGAGGTGGTGAAGTTCTGCCTGCGGGCGCGTGCCAACAACAACGGCAAGAACCCGTCCTGGACCAGCTATGAGAAGATCCGCGACGTGATCGAGCGGCGGATGTTCAGCCAGGTTGAGGAATTGCTGCCGGTGATCAGCTTCGGCTCGAAGAAGGACAGCGAGACCGAAAAGAAGCACAATGACTTCGTCGAACGCATGACCGCTCGCGGGTACACAGAACGGCAGGTACGTCGGCTCGTGGAGTGGTATATGCGGGTGAAGCAGGCCGGATAATAAACCCGGCCCTCACCAGGGAAGGTGTGACAGGCAGATATGCACATAGTTGACCGCCGCCTGAACCCGAGTGGAAAAAATCTGGCCAACCGCCAGCGCTTTATGCGCCGGGCCAAGGCCCAGATCCGCAAGGCGGTGCATGAAAGCGCCGGCAGCCGCAGCATCAAGGACGCCGACGAGGGCGGCGAGGTGGTGCTGCCGGCGCAGGGCGTTCACGAACCAACCTTCCGGCGCGGTTCGTCCGGGGGCATCCGCGACCATCTGCTGCCGGGGAATAAGCAATACATCACCGGCGACACGATCCAGCGCCCGCCCTCGGGCGGCGGCGGCAGCGGCAACGAAGGCAGCCCGGACGGCGAAGGGGAGGATGATTTCCGCTTCGCCCTGTCGCGGGATGAGTTTGTCGACTTGTTCCTGGAAGATCTGGAACTGCCGGACCTTGCCAAGCGCCGGGTGGTGAACGCCGAGGCGCCGGTTTGGCACCGCGCCGGCTATTCGGTCAGCGGTTCCCCGGCCAACCTGGCGCTGAACCGCACAGTGCGGAACTCGCTGTCGCGGCGCATCGCGCTGCGCAGGCCAAAGCCCGAGGAACTGCAGGCGTTGCGCGATGAAATCGCGGCGCTGAAGGAAGCCGGCGACGAAGCCAAGGTGCTGGAACTGGAGGAAGAACTGCGCCGCAAGGAGCGGCGCACCGGCCTGATCCCGTATATCGACCCGATCGACGTCCGCTATAAGCGCTTCGACCCGATGCCACGGCCGGTCGCACAGGCGGTCATGTTCTGCCTGATGGACGTCTCCGGCTCGATGACGGAGCACATGAAGGACCTCGCCAAACGGTTCTACGTGCTGCTCTACATCTTCCTGAAGCGTCGGTACAAGAACGTCGATGTCGTATTCATCCGCCACACCCACACCGCCTCGGAGGTGGATGAGGATACGTTCTTCAACAGCCCGGAGACCGGCGGCACCGTCGTGTCCACGGCGCTGGAGGAGATGCAGCGCGTCATCGACGAACGTTACAACCCGGACAACTGGAATATCTACGCGGCACAGGCGTCGGACGGCGACAACACCGCCTCCGATAACGACAAGACGGCGGCGCTGCTGACCAAGCAGATCCTGCCGGCCTGCCAGTACTATGCCTATCTGGAAGTCGGCCGCGATTCCGAACATTTCCCGCCCGGCTTCATCCGCCGCGACAGCGATCTGTGGCAGACCTACTCGACGATCATCCGCGCCGGCGCACCGATGGCGATGCGCAAGGTCGGCCACCGGCGGGACATCTATCCGGTATTCCGCGAACTCTTTGCCAAGAAGACAGGGTCGGAGGTTGCGCCCGTATGAGCATTACACTCGACCGCACCGAGGCGCGGGCTGAACGCCCGCTGTTCGAAAGCGCCGACTGGGGCTTCGAAATCATCCAGCGCTGCCATGATGAAATTGCCAAGATCGCGCATGACGAACTCGGCCTGGACGTCTACCCGAACCAGATCGAGGTGATCGGCACCGAGCAGATGCTCGACGCCTATTCCTCGATCGGCATGCCGCTGTTCTACAAGCACTGGTCGTTCGGCAAGCAGTTTGCCCGCAACGAGGCCATGTACCGCGCCGGCATGCAGGGGCTGGCGTATGAGATCGTCATCAACTCGAACCCGTGCATCAGCTACATCATGGAGGAAAATACCGCCACGATGCAGACGCTGGTGATTGCGCACGCGGCGTTCGGGCACAATCACTTTTTCAAGAACAATTACGTCTTCAAGCAGTGGACGGATGCCGACGGCATCCTGGACTACCTGGAATTCGCGCGCGACTACATCATGTCGTGCGAGGAACGCTACGGCGAGGCGAATGTCGAGCGCCTGCTGGATGCCGCGCACGCGCTGATGAGCCACGCCGTGCACAAATATCCGCGCAAGCGCACCAACGATCTTCGCACCGAGGAGAAGCGGCAGCGCGACCGCCGCCTGCATGACGAGCAGGTGTTCAACGATCTGTGGCGCACCGTGCCGGGCAAGGAGAACACGAGGCCCGACCCGACGGCGGAGGAACGTCGCCGGGCACTGCTGCAACTGCCGCAGGAAAACATCCTGTATTTCATGGAAAAGACGGCACCCCGTTTGGCGCCATGGCAGCGGGAAATCCTGCGGATCGTGCGCATCATCGCGCAGTATTTCTACCCGCAGATCCAGACCAAGGTGATGAACGAGGGCTGCGCCACCTACGTCCACTACAAGATCATGAACCGGCTGCACGAAAAAGGGCTGCTGACCGACGGCGCGATGGTCGAGTTCCTGAAGTCGCACACGAACGTCGTGTTCCAGCCGCATTTCGACGATCCGCGCTACTCCGGGATCAACCCCTACGCGCTCGGCTTCGCGATGATGCAGGATATCGAGCGGATCTGCACCAACCCGACCGAGGAAGACCGCCAGTGGTTTCCGCATATTGCGGGGACGCAGGACTACATGGCGGTGCTGCGCGACGTCTGGGCGAACTACCGCGACGAGAGCTTCGTGCTGCAGTTCCTCAGCCCGCATCTGGTCCGCCAGTTCGGCCTGTTTCACGTCATGGATGATTCCAGCGAGCCGCATCTGCGGGTCGAGGCGATCCACGATGAGCGCGGCTACCGCAAGATCAAGCAGGCGCTGGCCAAGCACTACGACGTGTCCTGGTTCGCACCGGACATCCAGGTGGTGGACGTGAACCTTGCCGGCGACCGTCGCCTGATCCTGCACCACCGTGCCCTGAACAAGGTGCTGCTGGAGGAGAAGGACACGCGGATGGTGCTGCAGCACCTCGCTGATCTGTGGAGCTACGATGTCCTGCTGAGGGAGATCGATCCGGCCACGGACGCGGTGCTGAAGGAGCATACCGCCTCGCCGCGTGCGGGGATTGTGCAAGCGGACGCGCCGTAAGCCCGGACGCGCCGCTTGCCTCGCTGCACGGCCTGATTATGCCTCGGCGGACGTTGAGCAACGGCGCACGGAGCCGCTGGGCGCAAACCGCCTGCCATCATCATAGCGGCTCTGGACTTTACCCGCGTACGAAGTGGCGGCATTGACATATTGTCGGCGGCGTGCGTCCGCCATGACAAAGCGGCGTTGGCCGCCGCACGTCACAATTGTCTATGACGAGCGGGAATAATCCCTTCTGTCAAACGTCTCCGTCATGCGAGAGTTCGGCTGATCGCGACTTCGCGCATGAGCCGGGCCGGAACAACGGGGAGATTTTGCATGAGACGCTGGCCACTCGTATTCGCCGTCATCGCCGCCGCGCTCGCGCCGCTATCGGCGCGCGCCACGCTGATTACCTTTGGCGCCCCGCTATTGGGCGCGACGGAATCGCCGCCAGTTGCCTCGCCCGGAACCGGCTCCACCATCGTCTCATTGAACACCGACACGCATGAAATGCGAGTATACGTTACGTTTTCCGGCTTGGTCGGCAACGCCACCGTGTCGCACATCCATTGCTGTACCGCGCTGCCGTTCACGTTCAATGTCGGCGTGGCAACCGCGTTGCCGTCCTTCCCTGGCTTCCCGGCCGGCGTGACGAGCGGCAGCTATGACCACATCTTCAACCTCACGGATACCGCGTCCTGGAGTCCGGCGTTTCTAACAGCGGCCGGCGGATCGACGTCGGTGGCGGAGGCGAATCTCCTGGCCGCCCTCGAGACCGGCAGAGCCTATCTCAATATTCATTCGGTCTCGTTTCCGGCCGGTGAACTGCGGGGGTTCCTGATTCCGGAACCGACAACAATCGCGCTCCTGGCTGGCGGCCTGATCGCAGCCGTGGGCGTGCGCCGGCGCCGCCGCTGACACAGCATCGAATGACGGCTGGCCTCTGCGGCCCGCCGTCATCCGGCGCAGTCGTGCCGCCTTATGCCGCATGCTGCACTGGCGCCAGCATTGCGGCCCGCGCCGCCAGACGCCGCCGTGTGGCCATGGGCACCTGCCGGTGCGACTTGGCGCGCGGCAGCGCCATCTCCTCGATCGCCTGGCCGTCCGGATACAGCGCCGTGTGCTCCGCCCAGTTATCGAAGCCCAGACGATCAATGTTGTCGACAAAGGTCTCGGCCGGCGCCCCTTCGGCCAGGATCAGCGCATGCTCCGACAATTCGACATGGTAATAGGTGAGCACCTCCGCTGCCGCCGGCTCACGGCGGATGGTCGTGCCGTTGACCAGCGCGCCCGCCTGGATCAGCACGCCATCGACGAACATCGCATGATCGGGTGAGACCAGCAGGTCACGCACCGGCTGGTTGTCCGCCAGCGCGCCGGCGGTGATGCGGATCGGCAGCACGCGCAGCGGGTCGGCGAAGTGGGTGGACACGGTCTGGTGCCCGAGCCACTGCACCGGCATCGCCCGTCCATCCGCGGTCACCACCAGGTCACCCACGCGCAGCGCCTCCACGACCACCCGTCCGCTCGGCGTTGCAATGCCGGTGCCAGGCGCGAAGCAGGCGAGGTCGGTGGTGAGCGTGATATCGCCGTCGCCGCTGGTGCCGAAGAAGAACTTGGCGCCGGTGTAGTCGTCGTTCGGGTCAAGCCGCAGGTCGAACGTGCCCTGAAGGCTGGTAATCTCCAGGGTGTTGCCGGGCCGGATGATGGCGCTTGTTGCAGTGCTGATGCCGTTCAGCTCGATCGTTTCGGTAACGAAGAAGTCGTCGATCAGGCCGGCGAACTGCGATGGCAGCAGCCCCAGCCAGCCATTGGGACCGGTGAAGTCGATGGTTTGGCCTACGGCGACGGTGCCCATGGCAATGACGGTGCTGGCGCCAACGATCTCGATCACGCCGCTGCCGGTCAGGTAGCCGACCGTCAAGGTCGAAGGATCGACTACAATCAGACCGTTGTTGACCAGGGCGCCCATGTCGGCGAAGGCGCCGTCCAGCAGCATCAGCGTGCCGTCATTGGCCAGCGCACCGTCATTGCTCAACGTAGCGCCGGCGACAAGGGTGTTTGCGCCGGTGAGGTCCCAGAATGCGCCGCCATCGATCGTAACTTGTCCGAAATTGATGAACTGCGTGCCGAGACCGCTGAAACTGCCGCTGGTGGCGCCGTATGCAAGTTCCAGCGTGCTGATGGCGGCTGCACCGATCGTGTTGCCCCCATCAACCTGACCCACAAAGATGGCGCCTGGATCGGCAATGACGCGATTGGTAAAGCCGGCGGCTTGCCGGATCGCAAAGATACCGCCCTGGATCAGGCCGGCGTTAGTGACGGTTCCCGCCCCGAAACCGACATCCACGCCATAATTCCCGCCGCTGATGGAACCATGGCTCAAGTTGCTGATACTGCCGCCGGACTCGAGCCCAATCCCCGTGGCACTCCCGCTGATGCTGCCGTCGTTGGCGATCGTAGCCGCAGCGCCAACGGCCAGGACGCCGACCAGGCCGGTGATAGAGCCGTCGCTGTTGTTGCTGACGCTGCCACCGAACTGGAGATAGACCCCAAGTTTGCCGCCGGAGATGCGACCGTCATTGAGCACAGTGCCGGCGGCGCCATCAATCT
>JAFEFW010000075.1 GCA_018240405.1 Pseudomonadota bacterium | reverse complement strand
GCAACCGGCAAGGCGCCTGTTTTCGCCCAGGCGACGCCGAAAAAGATGCAGATTGCGGCGATAAATCCACCGCCGGAGTCCGGCTCCATTGCGCTGGAATGGTTCGCCAAGGCTGTAACAGAGCGCAGCAAGGGTGAAATCGACCTGACGCTGCACGCCGGCACGTTGTTGAACAAAGAAATCGACATCATGAACGCGGTGAAGGCGGGGAACGTTGCTATCGGCAATCCCGGCGGCGCCTCGGCCACAGTGTTCCCTGAGATGGGCGTGTTCCTGACCGGCTACCTGATCAGCAGCTACGACCAGGCGTACAAGATCCTGAACGGCAAGGTCGGCGACGACCTGGATAAGACATTCCAGGAAAAATACGGCATCAAGGTGCTGTATTTCTTCGATTACGGCTTCCGCCATTTCTGGAATTCCAAGCGTCCGATCGTCGTGCCCAAGGACCTGCGCGGACTGAAGATGCGCGCGCAGCCTTCGAAAGTGTTCGCCGACACCGTGAACAGCCTCGGCGCCGTCGCTGTGCCGCTGGGCTGGGCCGAGGTGATCACCGCTGCGCAACAGGGCGTTATCGACGGCGCCGACCTGCCGGTGGTGAACATGGTGCCGCTGAAGGCGTACGAAGTCTCGAAATACTATTCGATGACGGGACACAACTACGGCGCCACGCTGATTGCCATGAATTTGAAGATCTTCAATGAGCTTCGGCCGGATCAGCAGAAGATGATCCTGGATGCGTCGCGCGAAGCGCAGGGCGTCGTGCGGAACGTGACGGAAAGCGTCGATACGCTGAAGAGCGCCAAGGAGCAGTTGGAGCCGCGCGGCATGGCGGTGAACGAGCCGGACCACGCGCCGTTCATCGACCTGGCGAAGCAGAAGCTGTGGCCGCAATACGAAAAGCAATACAGCGGCCTGTGGGAACAGATCGTCGCGGCCAAGGCCTGAGCCGGTGCGCCTGATTGGCTGGCTGCCCAAGGTCGTCTTGGGCAGTCTGGTGCTGTTTGCCATCGGTGTCATGCTGTACGGCGTCTTCATGCGCTACGTCATGCTGCCGATCACCGATTGGCTTGACGTGGACCCGTTCAACTTCTTCTGGGTCGAGGAGGTTGGCGAGACTGCGCTGTGCTGGCTGACACTGATCGGCGCTGCCATTGCGGTGAAGGAACGCAGCCATTTCGCGCTGAACGTCATGACCCATCGGTGGTCGCCAAAGGCCCAGGCGCTGATGCATGTCGCCCACAATGTGGCGATCGCCTTGTTCGGCGGCCTGATCGCCTGGGTCGGCGTCAAGCTGGTCAAACTGAACATGGCGCTGACCTCGCCTGCGTTGGAAATCAACCTGGGCTGGCTCTACGGCTCGCTTGTGGTCGGCGGCATTCTGATTGCGCTTTATGCGCTGGATGGAGCCCGGCGGCCCTACGAGCCTGAACATACCTTTGCCGACGTGCGGGAGTAGAGCGCGATGATCCTGCTCCTGACACTGATCACTTTCGTTGCCCTGCTGATCCTGTCGCTGCCGATTGTATTCTGCCTGGGCGCTGCGGCCGTGGTAGGGCTGGTAGTGTCCGGCCTGCCGCTGCAGCAGGTTGGCTCGACTATCGTCGCTGCCTCGCAAAGCTGGGTGCTGCTGGCGATTCCGTCCTTCGTTTTCGCTGGTTCATTGATGGAACGGGCCGGCATGTCCGTTGCCCTGGTAGAACTGGCCCGCGCGATGGTGGGCTGGCTGCGCGGCGGGTTGGGCATGTCGGTGATCGTCGTGTCCTACTTCTTCTCCGACATCTGCGGCTCGAAGATGGCCGAGGTGTCGGCACTCGGGTCGGCGTTGATGCCATCGCTGAAGCGCGCTGGCTACCGCGCGGAGGACGGGGCGTCGCTGATCGCCTCCGGCACGGCGATGGGCATGCTGGTGCCGCCCGCGATCTTCATGATCGTCATCAGCGCGGTGACCAACCAATCCGCCGTGGCGCTGTTCCTGGCCGGGTTCATTCCAGCGGCCGTGATGGCGGTCTGCCTGTGCGTGCTGGTGCTGATCCAGGCGCATGTGCTGAATTGGCCAAAGGATTCCCGCACCAGCTTGCAGCGTCTGCTCACCGCGGCGAAGAACGCGGCAGTACCTTTGGTAATTCCGGTCGTCATTCTTGGTGGCTTCTATATGGGCGCCTTCACCGCCACCGAGGCGGGCGCGATCGTTGCGCTGTACTCGCTACTGGCAGCCAAGTTCTACTATCGGAACGTCTCCTGGAAGGAGGTGTTCCTGCTGGCCTATGAAGCCGGCGTGCTGACCGGCGTCGTGGTATTCCTGCTCGCGGTGGCAACGATCTTCCAATACCTGATGGGTCTGTCCGGCGCACCGGAGTTCCTCGGTTGGGCGCTGGGGCCGCTGGAAAGCACGCCATGGCTGTTCCTGACCGCGGTCGCCATCCTGACGCTGGCGTTCGGCATGGTGCTGGAGGGCCTGCCGGCGGCCGTGGTGCTGATCCCCGTGGTGTTCCCGCTGGCAACGAAAATCGGCATCCATCCGGTGCATTTCGACATCGTGCAGACCGCAGCCGTGGGAATCGGACTGTTTACCCCACCGCTCGGGGTTGGCTTGTTGATGGCACTGCGGTTTGCGGATGTCTCGGTCGGGCAGCACGCGAAAGCCTATGTGCCTTACCTGCTGGCACTCTTCGTGGGGCTGATGCTGATCATCTGCATCCCGGAACTTTCACTGCTGCTGCCAAGGAGCGCGGGCCTGATCAAGTAGGCGGTTACGAGGAAGGCAGAGCGGGCACTGCGGGATCAAGCGACCGGCGTCCCGGTCCGGATAAAAGCGCGTGATCACTGTACGCCCGCCATTACGATCCTCACCCTACGGCCTGAACGCGCTCGGCACGTCCATCATATCACGCGTCGGCAGGTTCCCGGCCTGCCAGCCGCCGCCCAGCGCCTGGATCAGATTGACGCTCTGTACCAGACGGCTTTGCTGCACCGCCAGCGCCGATTGCTCGTTCTGCAGCAGCGTCGTCTGCTCAACGATCACCGACGTATAGGCGACCGTTCCGGCCCGGTAGGCGTTCAGCGTCGCCGTCACTGCCCGCCGCGCCGACGCGACCGCCAGGGCCTGCGCCTGGGCCTGCTGCTCCAGGATGCGTAACGAGGACAGCGCGTCCTCCACCTGCTGGAAGGCCGTCAGGACGGTCTGGCGGTAGTTCGCGACTCCCTGATCGTAGCTGGCCCGTGCGGCATCGACAGCGGCCGATCGCAGGCCGCCGCTGAACAGGGTTTCGGTTCCCGCCGCGGCCAAAGACCAGAATCTGTTAGGCAAATTGAACAATTGGCCGAGCGGGTACCCGGCGACTTCACCGAGCGCCGACAGCGAAATGTCGGGGTAGAAGGCGGCCGTCTGCACGCCGATCTGCGCGTTCAGCGCCTGCATGTTGCGTTCCGCCGCGGCAATGTCCGGCCGGCGCTCCAGCAAGGTCGAGGGCAGGCCGGCCGGGACCACTGGTACGTCCGTTGCGAGCGGCGCCGGCGCGAGTGACAGCGCCGACGGAGGCTGGCCGGTAAGCACGGCGATCGCGTGCTCATACAGCGCGCGCTGCACACCAACCCCGATCAGTTGCGCCTGCGTCGACTGCAATTGGGTCTGCGCCGTGACGAAATCGATGCTGGACGCCGTACCGGCTCGGTACTGGTTCTCGGTGATCTGCAGCGAGCGCTTGTAGGCATCCACTGTATCGCTCAGCAGTTTTGCCAACGCGTCCTCAGCCCGCAGGTTGAAGTAGTTGACCGCGAGTGTCGCCTGGGCCGAGAGCCGCGCGTTCGCCAGGTCTGCGGCGCTGACCTGGGCGGATGCCGTGCTGCTCTCGATCTGCCGGCGGATGCGGCCCCAGACATCCAGATCCCAATTGATGTTGCCGGACAACGTATAGGTGGTGCCGTTCCGGGACACGCTGCCGCTGCTTGGATTAGTGCTAAGTCCGCCGAAACGTGCTCCTGACCCGCTGCGCGTGGCGTCGCCGCCGGCGCTGATCGTGGGGAACAGCCCGGCACGCGCTTCGGCCACCAGTGCAACGGCATTGCGATATTGCGCCTCGAAGGCGGCAATCGTCTGGTTGGAGACGTCGATCATCCGCTCCAGCCGATCCAGCTCCGGATCGTTGTAGACCGACCACCACGCCCCCTTGTCCAAAGCATCTGCTGGAGCGCTGGGCTTCCAACCCTGCAGTTCCTTGAACGCTATCGAGGCGGGCGCCTCTGGTCGTTGATAATCCGGACCAACCATGCAGCCGGCCAACAGCAGGCCGGCGCAGCCCAGCAGCAGGCGGCGCATTATTCCGCGGCCTCCGGTGCTGTCGCGGGAAACAGGCGGTTCCAACCACGCTTGGCCCAAAGCCGGAAACGGTCGAGGTACAGGTAGACGACGGGCGTGGTGTAAAGGGTCAAAGCCTGGCTGACGATCAGGCCGCCGACGATCGCGATGCCCAATGGCCGGCGGACCTCGGCGCCGTCTCCGAAGCTCAGCGCCAGTGGCAGCGCGCCCAGGATGGCCGCTGCGGTCGTCATCATGATCGGGCGGAAGCGCATCAGGCAGGCCTGGTAGATAGCCTCCCGCGGCGGCAGGCCGCGCGTTCGTTCCGCGTCGAGGGCGAAGTCAATCATCAGGATAGCATTCTTCTTGACGATGCCGATCAGCAGGATGATGCCGATCAGGGCGATCAGGGTGAACTCGGTGCGGAACAGCATCAAGGCGAGCAAGGCGCCAATGCCGGCCGAGGGCAGGGTGGACAGGATCGTCAGCGGATGGACGTAGCTCTCGTACAGGATGCCCAGCACGATGTAGACGGCCAGCAGCGCGGTCACGATCAGCAGTGGGAAGCTGGAGCCGGTGGCGGCGAAGGCCTGTGCGGTGCCGGCAAAGCGGCCGTGGAGCGAGGCGGGGAGGCCGATCTGCCGTTCGGCGTCGGCGATCGCGACCGTGGCGTCGCTCAGTGACTTCCCAGGCGCAAGGTTGAACGAGATCGTGCCAGTGACGAAGGGTCCCTGGTGCGCGACGGACAGCGGCGTGTTGCCCATTTCGTAGTGGGAAAATGCTGCCAGCGGCACCATCCTTTCGGCTGTCGTCGACACCGCCGCGCCGGAAGAAGCGCTGCCGCGGCCCTTGTTGGCGATACTGTTGGTGGCAGCATTGCGCGCGGAACTGGTGGCGATGCTGGACGCCGTGGCAGCACTGGAGCGGTTGCCGACGGTACCAACCACGGCATTGGATGTCTGCGTGCCAGAGGCTGCGCCACCCAGTGTGCTGATATAGATCTGCTTCAGCATCTCCGGCGACTGCCAATATTCCGGCGCCACCTCCATCACGACATGATACTGATTTTGCGCGCTGTAGATCGTCGAGACCTGCCGCTGGCCAAAGGCGTCATACAGCGTGTTGTCGATCATAGCCGGCGTGATGCCCAGGCGGCTCGCGGTGGGTCGGTCGATGATCAGATTCGTCTGCAAGCCCTTCTGTTGCAGATCGGTGTTGACGTCGGCCAGCACCGGACTCTTTTCGAGTTCGGCAGTCAGTTTGGGAATCCACTCGTACAACAGCTCCGTACTGTCGGCCTGCAATGCGTACTGATAGGCAGCATTGCTCTGCCGACCGCCCATGCGGAAATCCTGGATCGGGAACAGGTACAGCCGCGCGCCAGGCACGCTGAAGAGCTTCTTGCGCAGCCGGTCCTGCACGACATCGATGTCGTCGCGTTCCGCGTGCGGCTTCAACTGGATGAAGACCTGGCCGGTATTGCCGCCACCGGGTCCGCCCCCCTGGCCGGTGAACCCGACCACGGTTTCGACCGCCGGGTCGGCCTGCACAATGGAGACCAGGCGGGCGAGCACCTTTGACATGGTCTGAAAGGAGACGCTCTGGTCCGCCTGCAGTCCGCCCATCATGCGGCCGGTGTCCTGCGCCGGGAAGAACCCCTTCGGAATAATGATATACAGCCAGACGTTCAGCCCGATCGTGACCAGCAGCACGAACATGACCATCAGCGGGTGGCGCAGCGCGAGCCGCAGGCTGCTCGCGTACCAGCGTTTGACCCGCCCGATTTCCGCCCCGTGCTCAATCGGGCGCCGCTGCCGCAGGAACAGCGCGCACAGCATCGGCGTCGTGGTCAATGAAATCACCATCGAGATCAGGATCGCGAGCGACAGCGTCATCGCGAATTCGCGGAACAACCGCCCGACAATGCCCCCGAGCAGCAGGATTGGCAGGAACACCGCGACGAGGGAGATGCTGATGGAGATGACGGTGAAGCCGACCTCCCGCGCGCCTTTCAACGCTGCCTCCCGCCGCGTTGCGCCGTTTTCCAGATGACGCGCAATGTTCTCCAGCACGACGATGGCATCGTCGACGACGAAGCCGGTCGAGACGGTCAGCGCCATCAGCGACAGCATGTTCAGGCTGTAGCCCAGCATGTACATGGCGCCGAAGGTACCGATGATGGAAACCGGCACCGCGACCGCCGGGATCAGCGTCGCCCTGGCGCTGCGCAGGAAGGCGAAGACCACAAACGTCACCAGTCCGATGGCGATCAGCAACGTAGTTTCGGTTTCCTGCAAACTTAGCCGGATGCCGACGGACCTGTCGTTCGCAATTAACAGGTCCATGTCGCGTGGCAGCGCCGCCATCAGGTGTGGGATCTGTTCTTTGACGCTGTCCACCGTCTCCACGATGTTGGCGCCCGGTTGGCGGAACAGCAGCAGGATCACCGACGGCTTGCCGTTGGCCAGCGCCAGGTTGCGGATGTTCTCCATCGAATCCTGCACGTCGGCGACGTCGGACAGCTTCACCGGCGAGCCGTTCCGGTAGGCAATCACGATCGGCAGGTAATCGGCCGCTTTTGTTGCCTGGTCGTTGGTATAGATCTGATAGTTCTGGCCGTCTGCCTCGATGGCCCCTTTGGGCGAGTTTGCATTGGCCGAGGCCAGCGCCGCGCGCACGCTTTCCAACCCGATGCCGTACTTGAACAATGACTGCGGATTGAGTTCGACGCGCACCGCGGGCAGTGCGGCGCCGCCGAGGATGACCTGGCCGATGCCCTTGATCTGCGACAGGCTCTGCGACAGCACGTTCGTCGCCGCGTCGTACATCTGGGCCCTGGTCAGCGTGTCGGAGGTCAGCGCCAGGATCAGGATCGGCGCGTCGGCCGGGTTCACCTTCCGGTAGGTCGGGTTGCTACGCAGGCTGGCGGGCAAATCGGCACGGGCGGCGTTGATTGCGGCCTGCACGTCGCGTGCGGCGCCGTTGATGTCGCGCTCGAGCCCGAACTGCAGGACGATGCGGGCGGAGCCGAGGCTGCTGATCGACGTCATTTCGCTGACGTTGGCGATCTGTCCGAGATGTCGTTCCAGTGGTGCAGCGACGGAGGTGGCAACGGTTTCCGGGCTGGCACCGGGGAGTTGCGCGTTCACCGCAATGGTCGGGAAGTCGACCTGGGGCAGGGGAGCAACCGGAAGCTGAAAGAAAGCAAAAATGCCGGCGAGGGCAATGCCGATGGTCAGCAGAGTGGTCGCGACCGGGCGGGCGATGAACGGGGCGGAAATGTTCATCGCGCTGGCGCCTTACTTTGGCGCCGATTTCCGTCATGGCGGGCGCGGCTCCACCGTCCACGCCTTGCGATGGTCCTACGCACCTCAGCCGACGGGATTTGCGGCAAAGGCATGGATGGCGGGCCTGGGTCCGCCATGACGACAGAGGGGCATGCGGTTCGGTCGCGCTTATAGGCGGACGGCTTCTGTAAGGCGTGAATTGGATATGCAGTCCGGCTGGCCGTGGCGGGTCGGCGCGGACGCCGGCCACGCAACCTGGCCTGGTATGCCGCGCTCACGGCGCTGACCCCTCGCCGGCCAGCCGCTTCTCCGGCCCCTTGCCGCGCAGCCGGACCGCCAACCGGTCGAACCACAGATACACCACCGGCGTGGTGAACAGCGTCAGCACCTGGCTGACGAGCAGCCCGCCAACGATCGACACACCCAATGGCTGCCGCAACTCCGATCCCGTGCCGGTGCCCAGCATCAGTGGCAGCGCGCCCAACAGCGCAGCCATCGTTGTCATCATGATCGGGCGGAAGCGCAGCAGGCAGGCCTGATGGATCGCATCCTGCGGCGACAGGCCTTCATCGCGCTCCGCTTCCAGGGCAAAGTCGATCATCATGATCGCGTTCTTTTTCACGATGCCGATCAGCAGGATGATGCCGATCACCGCGATCACATCGATTTCCATGCCGGCGATCCACAAGGCCGCCAGCGCGCCAACGCCGGCCGAGGGCAGGGTGGAGATGATCGTGATCGGATGGATGAAGCTTTCGTACAGCATCCCCAGCACGATGTAGACGGTGATGATCGCCGCCAGCACCAGCAGCAATTCATTCGACAGCGACTTTTCCAGCGCCGCCGCGGCGCCCTGGAAGGAGGTGACGAAACTATCCGGAAGGCCGATAGCCGCCTCTGCCTTCCGTACTGCCTGGATTGCGGCACCGAGCGAGGAACCGGGCGCCGTATCGAATGAGATGGTCGTCGCAGGGAACTGCGACAGGTGACTGATCTGCAGCGGTCCCGGCCTCTGCTCGACACGCACGATTGCGCTCAGCGGCACCTGCCCGATGGTGGACATGGACGTCGGCAGGCGGATCGCGTCCAGCGCCGCCAGCGATGTCGCCATCGCCGGATCCATCTCCATGATCACCCGGTACTGGTTCGACTGCGAGTAGATGGTCGAGATGATCCGCTGCCCGAACAGGTCGTAGAGCGCGTTGTCGACCGTCGCCGGCGTGATGCCGAAGCGGGCAGCGTTCTCCCGGTCGATGACCAGATACACCGTCAGCCCCTGTTGCTGCAGATCACTAGCGACGTTGGTCAGTTCCGGTGCTTTATGAAGTTCGGCGACCAGCTTCGGTACCCAGTCGTTCAGCGCCGTCTGATAGGGATTCTGCAGCACGAACTGGTATTGCGTGCGACTTACGGCGGCATCCACCGTCAGATCCTGCACCGGCTGCAGGTAGAGCGTTACACCAGGCACACTCGCGGTTTCATGCTGCAGGCGTCGGCTGATTTCCGTCGCATCCAGCGTCCGCTCATCCTTTGGTTTCAGGTTGATCAGGAAGCGGCCGGTGTTCAGCGTCATGTTGCTGCCGTCGACGCCGATGAACGAACTCAGGCTGACAACATCCGGATCTTTCAGGATCGCTTGCGCCAGCGCCCGCTGCCGGTCCGCCATCGCGCTGTAGGATACGGTCTGGCCGGCAACCGAAATGCCTTGGATCACGCCAGTGTCCTGAACCGGGAAGAATCCCTTGGGCACAACGAAGTACAGGCCAACCGTGGCAACCAGGGTCAGCACAGCGATGAACAAGGTCAGGCCCTGGTGGCGGAACACAGCTTGCAGCGCTCGGTCGTAGTGCCGGATCACCCAGGCGAAACCGCGCTCCGCGGCCATGTCCCAACGTGGGCGCGCTGCCTCGGGCTGATGGCGCAGCAGGCGCGCGCACATCATCGGCACCAGCGTCAGCGACACGATGGCGGAGATGATGATCGTCACCGACAGCGTGATGGCGAACTCGTGGAACAGTCGGCCGACCACGTCGCTCATGAACAGCAGCGGGATCAGCACGGCGATCAGCGATACCGTCAGCGAAATGATGGTGAAGCCGATCTGCTGGCTGCCCTTCAGCGCCGCCGCCAGCGGCTTCTCGCCCGCTTCGATGTAACGGGCGATGTTCTCGATCACCACGATGGCGTCGTCCACGACGAAACCGGTTGAAATCGTCAGGGCCATCAGCGACAGGTTGTTCAGGCTGAAACCCAGCAGGTACATCACGGCCAGCGTGCCGACCAGCGACAGCGGTACCGACAGGCTGGGGATTATCGTCGCCGGAATGTTCCGCAGGAACAGGAAGATCACCAGCACGACCAACGCGACGGCCAGTTTCAGTTCGAACATCACGTCCGCCACCGACGCTCGGATGGTCGTCGTCCGGTCGGTCAGCACAGCCACATCGACGGCTGCCGGCAGCGTGGCCTCGAGTTGCGGCAGCAACGTCTTGATCGCGTCCACCACCTTGATGACGTTGGCGCCGGGCTGGCGCTGCACGTTCAGGATCACCGCCGGCGTGGTGTTCGCCCAGGCGGCGAGGCGGCTGTTCTCGGCACCGTTTGCCACTTTGGCGACATCCCGCAGCCGCACCGGCGCACCGTTGCGGTAGGCGATCACCAGATCCAGGTACTGCGACGCATCCGTAATCTGGTCGTTCGCATTGATCGTGCTGGATTGTGCCGGCCCGTCGAAGGAGCCTTTCGGTGTATTGACATTGGCATTGTTCAGTGTGGTGCGCAGGTCGTCGATGTTCAGGCCATAGGCGGCCAGCGCCATTGGATTGACCTGCACACGCACCGCCGGCCGCTGTCCGCCGCTGATGCTGACCAGGCCGACGCCCGGCTGCTGCGAGATCTTCTGCGCCAGGCGCGTCTCGGCAAAGTCGTGGATCTCGGTCAGGGGCAGCGTCTTGGAGGTCAGCGCCAGCGTCATGATCGGCGCGTCCGCCGGGTTCACCTTGGCGTAGATCGGCGGCGCCGGCAGGTCCTGCGGCAGCAGATTGCCCGCCGCATTGATTGCCGCCTGTACCTGCTGCTCCGCCACATCTAGGCTGACGTCCAGGCCGAACTGCAACGTGATCAGCGAGGCGCCTGCCGAACTGGTCGAGAACATCTGGTTCAGGCTGGGCATCTGCCCGAACTGCACCTCGAGCGGGGAGGTGACCGAGGAGGTCATCACCTCCGGGCTGGCGCCGGGATAGAAGGTCTGTACCTGGATGGTCGGGTAATCAACCTCGGGCAGGGCGGAGATCGCCAGGAACCGATAAGCGACGATGCCGACGAGCATGATCGCGACCATCAGCAGCGTCGTCGCCACCGGCCGCAGGATGAAGATGCGGGAAGGGTTCATCTTGGGGCAGGGCGGACGAAGGCTGCGGAGCTTCCGCCAGCGTGTGCAGAGGCAATCGTGCTTCCGTCGTGGCGGTCGCAGGCCCACCACCGCCGACTTGCGGTCCCTGCCGTTCCAACAACGGTGCTGCGACTGCCGCGGGCGTGGAAAGTGGGCCTGCAAACATGCGCGTTCAATTGGCGCAAGCCGCGGCCTAACCCGTCGTTGTCAGCGAAAGCTAGCCACTTGCGACTATTGCTAAAAGGCGCCGACGATGCCCGCAATGGCATTGCAACGCGTGCGTGCGCGGCCTTCGCCGACCAGATCGACAGTGTATTGACGTCGCTGGTTCCATGGGGGCAGGCCATCACTGCGCCGGCCGTTCCGCCGGCCGGGCGCCATCGGCTGGTGAGGATCGGCCCGCGCCAGCAGGCGGACGCCCGGCCTCGCCCTCCACCGGCTTCGGCGCACCGGCATCGGCTCCTCGTGTCCCCCGTCCGCCACCGCGCATGCTGCCACCCGCCGGCACAACGACAGTGGCGCCGTCGCGCAAGCGGTCGGTGCCCTCGGTCACCACGCGATCGCCGACCGCGAGTCCCGACGTGATCTGCTGGAAGCCGGCATCCAGCGGACCGACGCCGATCTTTCGCACCGACACCTTGCTGTCATCGCCGACGACGTAAACGAACGTGCCCGGCTCGCCGCGCTGCACCGCCTGGACCGGCACACGGATGACATCCTTCAGCGTGTTCACCAGCAGGCGCACATTGACGAACTGGTTTGGATAAAGTCGCAGGTCGCCGTTTTCGAACACCGCGCGCAGCGTCACTGTGCCGGTGGTGGTGTCGATCTGGTTGTCCAGAGTCGCTAGCTCACCCGCCGCCAGCTTCTTTGTATTGGACCGGTCATAGGCCTCAACCGTCAGCGTGCCACCAGCCTTCTTCGCCGCCAGGATAGCCTGCAGATTGTCCTCGGGCACGGCAAACAGCACCGAGATCGGCGTCATCTGCGTGATCACGACGATCGGGTTCGTGTCCCCTGTGGTGACGTAGTTGCCGGGATCAACCTTGCGCAGTCCGACCCGTCCTGCCACCGGCGCCACGATCCGAGCGTAGGTCAGATTAAGCTTTGCGGCATCCACCGCGCCCTGATCCGCCTGCACGGTGCCGGTGTATTGCGCGACCAGGAACCGCTGGTCATCAACCTGCTGCTGCGCGATCGAGTCCTGCTTGCTGAGCGTCTGGAAGCGCTTGAAGTTCGTCTGCGCCTGCTGCAACAGGCCCATATCGCGTGCCAATTGGCCTTGGGCCTGCTCCAGTGCGACCTGGTACGGCCGAGGGTCGATCTGCGCCAGGAAGTCGCCCTTCTCGACATACTGGCCCTCCTTGAATCCGACCTCCACGAGCGGGCCATTCAACTGCGTCCGGACATTGACCACGGCCAGCGGTGTGACCGTGCCAAGCGCATTGAGGATGACGCGAATCTCGCCCTTTTCAGCCGTTGCGACACCAACCGGCTGCGGCGGCGCACCGCCGCGGCCGGTGCCGCCGCCTTGAATAACCGGCGGTGCGACCGGTTGCGGGGTCCGATTTGCCCACCAGTACCAGCCGGCACCGGCAGCCACCAGCAGCAGCAGTATCACGATCAGCCGCCCCATACGCCTGCGAGAGCGCCGCGTGCGGATGCTCGTTCGGTCCGTCGGATCCGCCCTGACGAGCGGCTCGACCTGTTCGTCCATACTGCGTGTCGTCCTTCAAGCCGGCTCGCCGGTGCCCCATGGTGGGAACGCTTCGTGGGCAACCATATGGGCGGCTTCCGTTCCAAGTGCGATAAGGGATCAGGCCGTACGCCGGCAAGCCGGTGGTACCTGAAGTTACGGTAAGAGTGTCTCGGTTACATTGGCTGCATGAGTGCGGGCCTATCCAAGCGCAAAGCGCCGGGGCAGGCTTTGAGCCATGTCAGGCACTGCCGTTCCCGAACCCCGCATCTCCATGCGCAGAGCGTGGCTGTTGCTCGCCGCGGCCTTCGTGACGTTCTCGGTCGGCGCCGGCTTCATGCACAGCTACACGGTATTCCTCGTGACCTTCCTGGGCGTCTTTGACTGGACGCGGGCCGAGGTCTCGGTCGCCTATGCCGTATCGCAGCTTGTCAGCGGCTTCAGTTCGCCTGTCGTCGGTATCCTGGTGGACCGCCTCGGCGCTCGGCGGCTGATCCTGATTGGCGGCTGCATCCTCACTGCCGGCCTGCTGATCAGCTCGCGAGTCGATGCGCTGTGGCAGGTGATCGTCGTTTATGGCGTCATCATGACCATCGGGGCGAACTGCCTGGGGCTTGTGGTGTTCGTACCGTTCCTGTCGCGGCTGTTCGTGCACAAGCGGGGGCTTGCCGTTTCGGTTGTGCAATCGGCAAACGGCTTCGCACGCGCTTTCTCCGCGCCAGTCGCCACAATGATGATCGCCAACCTGGGCTGGCGCGGCGCGTATTTCTGGCAGGGCGTGTTCATGGCGGCGATCGTGATCCCGCTGGCCGCGTCGTTCGGCCATGTCGGCAAACCACCCCCGAAACGGGCCGCTGACGCGGCGCACGGATGGACCCTGCGCCAGGCAATGCGCACGCCCCATTTCTGGTTGCTGGGGCTGGTCTATATGTTCACCGGCCTGGGCAGCTTCCTGGTCGCGTTGCACCAGATCGCCTTTGCCGTCGATATTGGCTTCGACAAGCTTTACGCGGCCTACGTCCTGGGCCTCGGCGCCTTCCTGTCGCTGCCGGGGGTGATTCTGACCGGGTGGGTGTCGGACTACATTGGTCGCGAGCTGGCGGCGATCGTCACCTACGGCACCTCGATCATCGGCGTTGCGTGTGCGCTGCTCATCCACAGCCCGGACCAGCATCTGATGCTGTGGCTGCACTCCTGCTTCTTCGGGCTGACCTGGGGTGCGCGCGGCCCATCGATCACCGCCAAGACCGCGGACCTGTTTCCGGGTCCGAACCTCGGCGCCATCCTGGGAGTCATCACCATTGGCACCGGCCTCGGCGCCGCCGGCGGGTCCTGGCTGGCCGGTGCGGTGTTCGACTGGACCGGCAGCTACCGGGTCGCATTCTGGCTGTCGATCCTGTTCTATCTCGGAGGCGCGGTGGCGTTCTGGGCGCTGCGCCGGCCGCCAGCGATTCGCACCTAGATTGCGCAGCCCGGTTGGCCCGCCCGCAACCTTCCAGTCTATCCTGGCGACGCGGTTCACGCCTGCCCACCTGTGGTGTCAGGCGATCACAGTACAGGAGTCTCTGTCGATGCTGTTCCTGGTCATCAGCGAACCACGGCCGGAGCCGCCATCCTCGGTCGTCGCATCCCGCCAGCGCTACTGGCAGTGGATTCAGCCCCTGATCGACCGTGGCGAGGTCCGCTCCGTGCACGCCAAGGTCGGCCGCGGCGCCGTGGTGCTGTTCGATGTG
>JAFEFW010000074.1 GCA_018240405.1 Pseudomonadota bacterium | reverse complement strand
CCAGATAGTTACAATCAGCTGTTATAGCAGGCGCAGGCTGCAGTTGCTTTCAGACAGGCTGCAATCCGACGCCCGGTGCGCCGGCACAGTCTGCTCTACGTCAGGTAGGCCCGCTAACGAGAGGGCAACGCCTGCGCACTTTCGGTCCTGCGCCTCCTGGCGCGGAGATCGGACCGAGCGACGCTATGGCCACGAATAGCACCCCGCCTGACGGCCGCGCTCCCGCACCAGGCCCAGCACCGCGGCACAGAGCGGCATCGGCTGCCCGACAACCTCGCCGAGTTCCACCACTGCGCCCAACAGCGCATCGATTTCCATCGGGCGGCCGCGTTCCAGGTCCTGCAGCATGGAGGTCTTGTGCTCGCCCACCTCGGCGCCGCCCGCAATGCGCTTATCGACGTCTATGGCGAAACGGACACCCAGCGCCTCGGCCACTGCCTTGGCCTCCAGCATCATGCCGCGACACAGCGCGCGCAATTCCGGGTCGCCGGTGATGCGGTCAAGGGTGGCTGTGGTCAGCACCGAAATCGGGTTGAACGCCAGGTTGCCCCACAGCTTCACCCAAAGTTCGTCGCGGATCTTGGGCCGCACCGGGGCCTTCAGTCCGGCGCTGATCATGAGCTTCGACAGCGCCTCAATCCGGGGGCTGCGCGATCCATCAGGTTCGCCAAGCGTGAAACGGTCGCCGTAGGTGTGTTCGATCACACCCGGCGCGACCACCTCGGCGGCGGGATACACCACGCAGCCGATCGCCTGGCGCGGGTGCAGCACCTGCCATAACCGGCCGCCAGGGTCGACACTGCGGACCACGCGGTCGCGATAGGGGCTGTCCAACCCGTAGAAATACCAGTACGGCACGCCGTTGATACCGGTCACCAGCGCGCTGTCGGGACCCATCATGGTGGCGATCTGCTCCGCCGCGCCGGGCAGGCCGTGGGCCTTCAGCGTCACGACGACGTAGTCCTGGATGCCCGCTTCGGCCGCCGACCCCACGCACCGGGGACGTACCGTGATCGTTTCTCCCCCCGATCGCAGCTCCACGCCGTTCGCCTGCATCGCTGCCAGATGCGGACCACGCGCGATGAAAGTGACGTCAGCACCAACCTCCGCCAACTTCACGCCCATGAACCCGCCGATCGCTCCGGCGCCGAAGATGGCGATCTTCATGCCGACAAACCGAGCTTCTCAGCGAGGCCGATGCGCTGGAGCTTGCCGGTGGCGCCCTTGGGGATCTCCTTCAGGAAGACGATCTTGCGCGGCACCTTGAAGCCGGCGAGGTGCTTGCCGCAGAAATCGCGCAGTTCGGTGTCTTTGGCCTCCATGCCCTCGCGCAGCACGATGGCCGCGGCGACTTCCTCGCCCAGCTTCGCGTGCGGCATGGCGAAGGTCAGGCATTGCTGCACCGCCGGATGTTCCATCAGGATTTCGTCCACCTCCAGCGGGCTGACCTTCTCGCCGCCGCGGTTGATGAGTTCCTTCAGCCGGCCGGTCAGGCGCAGATAGCCTTGTTCGTCCAGCACACCCTGGTCGCCGGTGCGGAACCACCCATTGGTGAACGCCGAGGCATTGGCCGCCGGATTGTTCTCATACCCTGCGGTGACGTTGCGGCCGCGGATCACGACCTCGCCCAACCCGCCCGGTGGCAGCAGGTTGCCCACCTCGTCCATGATGGCGATCTCCGGACCCGAAGCGATGCCGACGCAGCCGGGGTAGTGCGGCTTCGGCGGCAGCGGGTTGGATGCCATCTGGTGTGCGGCCTCGGTCATGCCGTAAGCCTCGATCACCGGCACACCGAAGGCGGCTTCCAGCGCGGTCATCACCGGACCAGGCAGGGATGAGGACGATGAGCGCAGGAAGCGCAGGCGGCTGGCCGCGATCAGCTCCTTGTGGCGCGGCGCCAGCTCCAGGATCGTCTGGTGCATGGTCGGTACCGCCGTGTACCAGGTTGGCCGCACGTCCTCGAACCACTGGAAGAAGCGGAAGGCGTGGAAGCCGGTTGAGCAGGACACGGCTCCGCCGGCGGCGATGCTCGACAGCGTGGCGGCGATCAGGCCGTGGATGTGGAACAGCGGCATGATGTTGAGGCAGACATCGTCCGGCGTCAGCGCCAGGGTCGCGCCAATGTGGTACGCGGACGCGGTCACATTGACATGGCGTAGGGGCACGATCTTCGGCCGCGACGTGGTGCCCGAGGTATGCAGCACCAGCGCCACGTCCTCGGCCCCGGCCAGACCGGGCTGCGCGGCGGGGCCGGCCATGCCTGGCGCGGCGGTCAGAGTGAAGCTGCCGGCTGGACCATCGGCATCCGGCACCAGCTCCACGACCGGCACGCCCTGAGCCTCGGCCGCCTCGCGCGCCGGCGTGTCCATGCCGGCCTGCACCACCAGCGCCTTGGCCTTCAGGTCATCCAGGTAAAATGCGAACTCATCCAGCTTATAGGCCGGATTCAGCGGCGCCGTCGTTGCCCCGCAGGCGATCGTGAGGAAGGACGAGGCGGCTTCCGGCCCGTTTGGCGTGACCAGGGCAACCCGGTCGCCGCGACCAATGCCCATGGCATTCAGCGATGCCACGGTCCTATCGGCCAGCGTGCGCAGGTCTGCGTGCGTCAGCCAGGACCGTCCAGGCGCTCCGAGTGCCGGCGCGGTGCCGTCGCCGCGGGCGAGCAGGCCGGACATGGTGTCGGCGGGGTATTGGAACATCGGCGCCTCCTGGACGAGGTATGCAACTGGGTGCGAACGGCTGCGAAAGCACGAACAGGCGGACGTGACAAGGTATGCGGGCACGATGCTGCCCACCTGCCGGTGTGCCAAGCGAAGGCTGGCTTCACCGTTCGCAGCGCCTATCCCTGGCGAAGGCGGGTCTATCGAACGCCACTGGTTGCCGCTCGGCGCCATTGCGACGTGGGAGGTCATCAACGGTATTGCGGACCACAGACTCAGCGGTGCTGGCCGCGTGCGCCGGACGGCGTGACCTTATCGGGACATCATCCGGGCCCGTGCTGCAATATGGTCTATTCGGGCCTATTCAGATTCGGCGGGATCTATTTGTCCCGTATTGAGGCCGCGAGTCGCGCCCAATGTGCACGGCGTTGAACTGCCGAAGACCGCGGACCTCTCAACGATCGGGTAAGCTCTGCCGCAACCTGTACGCCTCGACAAGTGTCGGCGATTTTGGCCTTATCCCGGATGCTTCTTTGCCAGCACAAGAGCGAGCAAGTCACCCATTGTGTGCATATTATCAACCTCTTCCTCATTCAAGGAAATGTTAAAGGCAGCTTCAATCGACAATATGTACTGGATCGCGAGAATTGAATCGAAGCCTGGGATCTCCCGGAAGACGAGAGCACGGTTGTACGACAGCGAAGGTTTACGAAACACTTTCTCCGCCACCGTGCTGATGATGGTCTGGAACTGCTCCTCTTGCATAACGCATCCCTGTCCATGCTTTTTTTCGAGAAGTCGGTGACGACGGTCGGGAACCGTATGAGCTGCGCCTGACGGGCCCGGCGCTAGTCGTTCAGATCGAGTTGTTCCGCCAGCCCAACGCGCTGCAACTTGCCGGTAGGGCCTTTCGGAATTTCTTTCAAAAACACGATTTTTCGCGGCACCTTAAAGGCGGCTAACCGCGCTGCGACATGCTGGCGCAGCGTCTCTTCGTCCACCTGGGCGTCTTCGCGCAGCACTATGGCCGCCGCCACATCCTCGCCAAATATGCGGCTCGGCATCGCGAACGTCACGACCTGCCTGACGGCAGGATGCGTCATCAGGACATTGTCGACCTCTAGCGGCGCCACTTTTTCGCCAGCGCGATTGATGATCTCTTTCAGCCGCCCGGTCAGGCGCAAATACCCTTGTTCGTCGAGCACACCTTGATCGCCGGTACGAAACCAGCCGTCATGATATGACCGCAGGTTAACCTCCGGATCGCCGTCGTAGCCGCGTGTGACATTGTCGCCGCGAATAACCACCTCACCCACGGAACCGTGTGGAAGAAGAGCGCCGTCCGGACCCATGATTGCAATCTCTGGTCCAGCGGCGAGGCCTACGCTGCCGGCGTAACGAGGCGCCGGCGGCAGCGGGTTGCTCGCCATCTGATGCGCCGCCTCCGTCATGCCGTATGCTTCTATCACCGGGACACCGAACGCTGCCTCAAGCGCTTGCATCACCGGAGGTGGCAGTGACGCCGATGAACTGCGGATTAGGCGCAGTGGAGCGGCTGCGATGGCCTCCTTGAAGCGCGGTGCGAGTTCCAGCAACGCCTGATGCATGGTCGGCACCGCGGTATACCAGGTCGGCCGCACGTCACGCAGCCAGGTGAAGAAACGGAACCCGGTTAGACCTGGTGTGCAAACGACCGAACCGCCGGCTGCGAGCGAGGATAGCACTGCTGCAACCAGACCGTGGATGTGAAATAAGGGCATGATGTTCAGGCAGACGTCGGTGGCCGTCAGTGCCAGCGTATGGCCGATGTTTCGTGCTGACGCCGTAAGGTTGGCATGCGTTAGCGGAACGATTTTTGGTCTGGCGGTTGTGCCGGAGGTATGTAGCACGAGAGCGATATCGTCAGCGTGCGCCGGTGTTGCCGGGCGTGCCGGCGCCCTTGGCAACGCCGGTGGGATCAACACGAAACTGCCGGCTGCAGATGGTTCCGGCCCGATTTCGAAAAGCGGAATGTCCTGTGCCGCTGCTATCTGACGCACCGGGCTGTCCACGCCCTTCATCACAATCACCGCCCGTGCGTGGAGGTCGGCGAGGTAGAATGCAAACTCCTCCGCCGTGAACGACGGATTGAGCGGTGCCGCCGTCGCATGGACGGCAACGGTCAGAAAGCACGATGCCGCCTCTGCACCATTCGGTAGCACAATGACGACACGATCGTTGCGACCGATACCTGCGCCATTGAGTGTCGCGCCGACGCGTGCCGCAAGAGCGTGCAACTGCCGATACGATAGTGGTTGAAGACCAGGCGCGCCGATAGCGGGCTCCTTCCCGGCGCTAGCGGCAAGGAGGGCTCCAATCGACCGGTCGTCAGTCATGCTTGAACCCTTTTCCGGAATGGCGCGTTTGGCCCGTTGTCCAGGAGCCAGGCATTGGCGGCGACGCGGAGCCAGGCGGCGTGATCTTTCGTCTCAGGATGCGGCGTGATCACGAAATCATCGACGTAGCCACGCATGATGCCAGGAGCAAGTAGTTCGACAGCGCCCGGCCGCCGGCCATTTGCGCAGCGGGTCAGGTAGAGTACTGTATTTGATCCGTATTGATTGAGCTGCAGAAACAGGGGCACTACCTCAGCAAATCGCAGCCGGTCTGAACTCTCTTCCCAATACGTTCGCTCACCGGCAAAGGGCAGAGGGACCGGGTGCTTGCGCGGTTCCGCACGGGCAACAACGAAGATTTTGCGGCTGGCGCGCAAGGCTTCGTAGAATTTTCGGCGCAGATAGGTCAGTCGCACAATCTGATCCGCGAGGACCTTGGCCTCGTTGGCCTCGCCGGCATGAACATTGGTATGCCATCTGATTCCATAACGATCATGGAACAGACTGAGTTCTTTGTGCTCCTCATCGATCGTTCGCAGTGAGAAGGCCGCATGGTCATCCATTGCAGCAAATTCATCTGCCAATGCATACAGCACGCTACGCAACGGCGTATTGGCGAATCGCAACAAGCCCATCACTTCGCAATCAGCTTTTCGCTGTGCCAGACCAAAAGAGCAGTTGTCGCCGAGGCTCTCAAAGTCGCGCAGGATATCAGCAGGGCCGACGCCGGTGGCCGCGCGTATGGCGTCGGGCAGTATCTCGACTGCCTCATCCAAGAACTGCTCCGACACGGCAATCGGTCGCGAGGCCGCTCCATCGTCGTCGCGCAAAAGAGCCAGCGTTTTGTGGCGCGCCGGCAATGGCTGGATCCTGATGGATTCGAGCAAGATGCTGAGGAAATGCGGCCGGGATGTTCCGTCGAAAGGATGCATCGCCAACCCGTCCGGCAAAATGAGCGTGAAATCGAGCGTGTCACTCTGTTCTACGAGTTCTGGCGGCAGAAACACTGCCAGAGTTGTCGCGGTCTGGATGCGGAACTGCCCCAGCACTGCTCCGTGCAGTAGGATGGTGATGCGCTGCCACGCCACCAGCCGCCGCACGAACAGGGGCGTCAAGTCGAATTGGGCGATGTAGCCCCCGCGAACTTGCGGTGCCGGTAGCCCAATGGTGGCGACGTGCTCATGCGCACAGGCATCCCCCTGTTCGTCATGCCGCCACCCCTGCAGCAGGCACGCGGCAGCATCCTGGCCGGCGCCGAAGCGATACAACGCCGACGGTAGCGGAGCCTCTTGCTCCTCGTACTGCCGGGCCGCCGCCTCAATAAACGCCCCTTCAAGAGGTTTTGGCGCGAAGCCGCGCATAGGAATAGCAAATGAAAGCGGGAACAGTCGGACGCAGTAGAAGCAAACCGCCAGTGGCCGGTCGTCCCTGCTGGGTTCAAGGAGGTCGGCCCGCACGTAATTGGGATGCTCGTAACGCAATTCAATCGGTTGACCGGGTTCGAGCAGCGCTGCCGGGAGCAGGCAATGCAAGCGGGTCCATCCGGTGACGACGGCCGAACCGAGCAGGTGGCTGTTGGCAAATACGCGTACCAAAGCCGCTCGGACGCCGAAGCGTGACCGACTGATCGTCAGGTCTGTTTCAATGATCAAGGACGACGTTTCGGCGGGCGCCGGTAGGCGCAGGCTACTTGATAAGCCGACCGACCAGACAAAGCTATTCTCCTGTCCGCTCCATCCACTTTGGCGATGGCGCGCGCTGTTGCCGGTGGCGTGGAAGTCGACAATGAAGATCGAACCTCCACCAGGCGTTACTGGCGTTGGTTGACGTCCTGAGTGGAGCCCCGTGTCGTCAGTGGCAGGCACTGTAATCAGGGTGCTGTCGGGCGACATGCTTCCTCGTACCCCAACTTCAGAAAATGATCCTTTGCGCTTGTCGCCAGTCCCTGAGACATTCCCTCCCGGACGTGCGCATAGCGGTTCACATACCAGTCCTCGTCGACAGTAATGTCTGATGAGAGTTGGCCGAGGAAGTAGCCAACGGTAGCGAAGTGGTCGGACGCAGCGGCCCTGGCGTCGCCGGCGCCGAGCGCTGCAGGGGGTACCGGTTTCGATGCAAAATACCAGCTTGGGTCGACGGGAATGGCTGCAAGCAAACGTCGTATCAATGCCAGAACGTCCTCACGCGATACTTCTGCATAAAGCCGCCCCCGCTGATGCCTAATTCGTAACAGCGGTTTCAGATGCTCAAAGGCAACCGGTTCGGAATAACCGTTCCAGCCGGTTGCAAAGGGATGGCGCCCTTCGAAATAGCCATGGTTAACGTAATGCGACCTGGCAGTCGTTGTTGAGGAGCGCGTCACAAAGTCAGCAACCGCGGGGTAACGCGCCAAGTACCATGATTCATCGACAGGAAGAGCGGAGATGAAAGCCTTTATGACGTCGAGAAGATCGTCGTACAGGATTGACAAACGACCGCCCGGTAGCTCGTGCTGCCTGTCGAGCCATTTGATGAGTAGCGTGTGAGGCGGCACATAGGGCATGGGTTCTCCTACAGCTCCGTTACATGACACGTTAATCAGGTCCTGAGGGTTGCCCCTGTTGGTGGCGCGTTCCTTGTCGTTGCGTTCAGTTCGCGGGCCTACGTTCATGCTGCTGCCACCCGCGCCCGTGGTGGACCATTCGGCGTCGGGTGACCATTCAAAGCCTATCCAATCTATAGGATATACGTCAATGGAAAAACTTGTGGTCATCGAACAGGAGAGATGCAATCTTGGAAAGCCGTTTGATGCCCTCCTGTCTCGGATAGCTATTTATACTACCCTATTATATTAATAGGATATAACCTGGCCGGGAGCCCTTGGGTCAGAGAAAATGCTGCTCGGGCAGCCCCATCTGGAGAAACATGGATCACCACCGGAGTGCGGCTCACCGGAAGCCGATGTTGTTGGCAACCTTCCGTGCGCAGCGGCGACGGTAAGATTGCTACGGGCGACGTCGTTCCCAAGGATGACGCGACTCGAGATCTGCTTGGGCAGGATTAGGAGGGCGTCATCGCCCGGTACAACTTACCGAGCTGCTTGGGCAATCAGCTGGAATGAAGCTGCTGATGATCTGGGATGGCCATTACGAGAGGCCCATTGGCAGCCAAATGTCATGATGACGCCACAGCATTCACCACCGAAAAGGACCTACGTAAATTTGCGTAATGCGCAATCACGGCAGCGTGAGCTATAACGCTGTGTTTCCTCCCCTAGACCTGTTGCCGCGGAGAGCTCTGACCGGCTCTTCGCGGCCTTCTTCCGCGGGGCGGGCGGCGGCCACTGCCCGTGGGCAAAATGACGTGGCGACTGGACGGTGGCCGCCATGCAGGCAATAACGGGCAGCGCCAGACCGACCACAAGCGGCCCGTGCACATGTGCGGCCTGCCAGCCAAGCCAGATCGGCCGCTTTCAGACCCCTCAGCGGGGTTCGCGCGAAAACGCCCTATTGCGCAGGAGTGGGCGCGACGCGCGCCAGTTCACGCTGGAGTTCGACATGGTCCGGCCACTGGCGCAGCGCGTCCTGAAGCAAGGCGGCCGCGGCAATTGGCTGCTGCGCCTCGCGACGGATTCGTGCTTCACCGAGCCAGCCGCCGGGATCGGTTGGAAACTTCTCACGTATCTGCGCCCAGCGCCGAAACGACACGTCGAGTTCGCCACATTGTGCTTCGAGCCGGGCGGCAGCGGACCAGATCAGCATGTCGTTCGGAAAGCGCTCCGTGCCGGTACGGATGATGGCCAAGCATTCCGCCCGCTCGCCCAACTCCAAGCGGATATTGGCTTCGCCTATGTAACCGGCGTTGACAGCCGGGAAGTTCTCGCGGACGGCTTGCCATGTTGACGCTGCCAGTTGAATGTCATTGGCAGAACGCGCAATGAAAGCCCGTTCGATCGGGAAACGTGCGTCGCTCGCAAACAATCCAGCGGCTTCGGTGCAGGCTGCGGCGGCTTCGGCCAGGCGGCCTGCGTTTCGCAGCCAGCGGATTGCTTCAAGATGCGTGGCGGCGTCATCCGGACGTTTGTCGAATGTATCATTCAGCACCTGTCGCAATCGGGTGATCCGATCGCTGTCCGGACCGGACGACAGGAAGGCGCGCAGCCGATTGAGGTCCTGGGTCAGCAGCAAAGTTCGTGCGACTGTCAGGTGCGTGTCATCTACCCCGCCCAAGGTGCCCAGCAGCGGTAGAATGGCGATCAGTTCCGCCGGTATGAACGCACCGGCGTTAATGACCTGTGTAAGATCCTCCGCCTCGGCAACGGCGTGGGCAATCAACGCTCGCGACGCCGGCGCCTCATCAATCCGCACCCGGTCGGGTGGCTGGAGTACCATGTCCAGCTGCCTTAGTTGCCGCCAGTCACGTCGCAGGAGCGTTAGCTCGCCGACCTCGCCCGAGCAGGTGCCATCGGCGCTCGTCTGCGCGCGGGGGGCGATACGCACCGTGATGTCGCCATCGCCAACCTGGCCAGTCAACGACACGATCCGGGCGATCCAAGCGGACGGGTGTACCGTGCGCATAGTTGTCACCGTCTCCTGCCCTTGTGCTGACTGGATATGCAACTGCCCGGTTGTCTCCTTGTCGTTAATCAGCAGCCCAATGGCCTTCCAGGCGGGACCACACTTGTACTGCACCGGTTGGTCCGGCTCAACGACAGCGAGGCGGCGCGAGATCAGCCGGCTCGTCCGTTCCACCGTTCGCCCAGGCGTCTGTGGAAGTACGTTCTCAACCACGGGCACAGTTGGCTGTTGCGGCCTCAGCCCGCCCCGGTTGGGAGCGCTCTCTATGTAGCTGTGCAGCATTTCACCGAAGAGGCGGTGCATGCGTGTGGATAGATGCAGGTTGTCAGAGAAGCCGAACCAGGCGAGCGCATTGCCCCTCTGATTCGGGTCGCGCAGCGTCGACCAGCCGATGGCATAGTGGGCCGCGTATAGCGCACCCGGCTGCGGCGGAAGTCCCAGGGCATCCATCAGCCTAAGGGCATGGTCTAGCGCTACGGGGCCGCGCAAGGCCTGGCGGCGCCCCAGAAGGTCGCGGAACAGAGCGTAGCCATCAAGCACCGGCACACAAAATCTGGCCGCCGTCTCCCGATACAGGCCTTCTGCCCATTGCTTCAGCGGTTCCATCAGCCCGAACCGCGTCGGGATCATCAGGATAATGAGGTGGGCTTTCGAGCGCGACCGCACTTCAGTAATGAACAGCTCTAGTGCTTCTTGCCCGCATTCACGAGAGTATGTGCCGGACGAGCCATAATGTTGGTCCAGCACGCAGGTCTCGATAATTACATAGTCGGCCTGATAGAGACGGCGATCGGCCAGGACTGCTGCCAACAAGACGTTCGGCGTGCCGCCGATGCTGAGATTTTCAATGTCATACGAGCCGGTGCGAGTCAGGATCTCGCTGTAGCCGTCCTTCATGATCGAGTTAGAATTCCCCACAATGCAAATGCGGGGCTTGGGTGAGGTAGCGCTGGGCGCGGCATTCACCGTGGAACCAGAGGTCGCTTCATCCATACGCGCAACATTCCTCGCGGCTGGAACACAATCCTACAGACCGGCGCGGACGATGACCTGTATACAAATCCTTGCCCCGCCAGACATTGTACCGCAGCGTCTCTTCGAGCATATGGCAATGTCAGCGACGTCAGGCTGCGCATAAGGACGACTGGTTAACTGGCCACGCCTCTCTGGCGTCGGTAGTCCGCTCAGGACAGCGGGTGCGCGCTGACTGCCGCAGAAACTGGCGTGCACGCGCTGGCAGCTGTCCTACCCCTCGAACGGCACGTGCACCCAGCCCTGCATCAGGATGCGGGCGCTGCGGCTCATGATCGCCTTGGTGACCACCCAGCTTCCATCGACCAGTTTGGCCTGCGAGCCGACGCGCAGCGTGCCGGAGGGGTGGCCGAAGCAGACGGTCTCCCGTTCGCCGCCGCCGGCGGCAAGGTTGACCAGAGTGCCATCCACCGCCGCCGCGGTGGCGATCGCCACCGAGGCGGTGCCCATCATGGCGTGGTGCAGCTTGCCCATCGACATGGCGCGCACCAACAGGTCCACGTCGCCGGCGTTGACCGGCTTGCCGCTGGAGGCGGTGTAGGACGCCGGTCCGGCGACCCAGGCGACCTTCGGGGTGTGCTGGCGCACGACCGCTTCTTCCAGGGTCTTGATCAGGCCCATCTTCAGCGCGCCATGCGCCCGGATCGTCTCCAGCTTCTTCAGCGCGGCTGCATCGTTGTTGATGTCATCCTGCAATTCGGTGCCGGTGTAGCCGAGGGCAGGGGCTTCCAGGAAAATCGTGGGGATGCCGGCGTTGATCATGGTCGCCCTGAACGTGCCGATGCCGGGCACTTCCAGAGAGTCCACCAGGCGGCCGGTGGGGAACAGCGCGCCGCCGTCATCGCCTTCCTCGGCTGGGTCCATGAACTCCAGACGGACCTCAGCGGCGGGGAAGGTAACGCCGTCGAGCTCGAAATCACCGGTCTCCTGGACCTCGCCGTTGGTCATCTGCACGTGGGAGATGATGGTCTTGCTGATGTTGGCCTGCCAGATCCGCACCACACAGGTGCCATCGCGCGGTATCCGGGCCGGGTCAACCAAGCCGTTGCGGATGGCGAAGGGGCCGACGGCGGCGGATAGGTTGCCGCAATTGCCGGTCCAGTCGACGAAGGGCTTATCGATGGAGACCTGGCCGAACAGGTAGTCCACGTCGTGGTCAGGCTTCGTGCTGCGGCTGAGGATGACGGTCTTGGACGTGCTGGAGGTCGCTGCCCCCATGCCGTCGATCTGCTTGCCGTAGGGGTCTGGGCTGCCGATCACGCGCATCAGCAGGCGGTCGCGGGCAGGGCCGGGGGCGCGGCAGGCTTCCGGGAGTTCATCGAGCTTGAAGAAGACGCCTTTGCTGGTGCCGCCGCGCATATAGGTGGCGGGAACCTTGATCTGGGGCGCGTGGGCCATGCTTGTGCCTCCGTGCTTGCGACGGGATTGGTGGTGCGAATGAATGAGCCTGTACGCCCGCGCGTAGTGGAAGACAACCGGCGGCAGCAGATCGGCCCATTATGGCGGTAACCCGGTATGGCTTCTCATCAAAGCCCACTGACAATCGTGTCGATCGCTCGGACGATCGTGTCGCGATAGTCCACCGCCGACCCGGCCGCCTGCGTCAGTTCTGATTTCGGTATGGAGGCAATCATCTGCGGCATAAGCACGTAGTCCCGATCATCGATCCGCAGACAAGGATTCAGGGTATCAAGTAATGTTTTTGGTGCCTGGTCGCGCTGAACCAGCGGGATCACGACCCGTGTCCGGAGATCGTCGAGCAGACCCGATTGAATATCGACAACCAAAGTGTCCGGGCGGTGCGGCAGCCGATACAGGTCGAACTGCATTAGAACTCCCGATATCCGGCGAGCGGGAGCCCATTGTCCTCGACCCAGCGGTTGTAGTCGGCAATGGCTTGGGCGTTCTGCTGCTTCCAGCGGCGTTCCCGTTCGGCCTTGATGGCAGTGCCAATCCCCTGCTCGCAAGCGCGGGACAGGTTGATGTCGAGCTTCCGCGCCTCCTCAATCAGGCCAGTCGGCAGCGACACGTTGAGTGGGCGGCGTGTAACGGCTGTGGACATGCGCAAACTTATGCGCATGTCGTGTACGCGTCAATCGATGGCCCGTGCGCTCTTGGAGATGGCCGCGCCGGGCCGACAATGCCCGATCGACTGCGTACTGCATCTGCCGGACTGATCAGCACCTGTCGCGCCCGTGCCGACCGTCCTGGTAGGCGCGCTATCGACCCGGCCACCACCCTGGACAGTGGCCGGACCTTCAGCGAGCAGGACGATATGGCGCTGGCGCGACTACCCCGCCTGACGCTTCGGCGTCTCCGACTCCAGGAAATCCTGCGCAAACCGCTGCAGCACGCCGCCGGCTTCGTAGATCGAGACTTCCTCGGCCGTGTCCAGGCGGCAGGTAACGGGAACCTGCTCGGTCCGGCCGTCGCGCCGGTGGATCACCAGCGTCAGGTCCGCGCGCGGCGTGCGGGCGCCGACGACGTCGTAGGTCTCGGTGCCGTCCAGACCGAGAGTCAAGCGGGTGACGCCCCGCTTGAACTCCAGCGGCAGCACGCCCATGCCGATGAGGTTGGTGCGGTGGATGCGCTCGAAACCCTCGGCCACGATCGCCTCGACGCCCGCCAGGCGCACGCCCTTGGCGGCCCAGTCGCGCGAGGAACCCTGGCCATAATCCGCGCCGGCGACGATGATCAGCGGCTGCTTGCGGTTCATGTAGGTCTCGATCGCCTCCCACATGCGCACCACGGTGCCCTCGGGTTCGATCCGCGCCAGGGAGCCGGCTTTCACGCTGCCGTCCGGGTTTCGCACCATCTCATTCAATAGCGTCGGGTTGGCAAAGGTGGCGCGCTGTGCCGTCAGGTGGTCGCCACGGTGGGTGGCGTAGGAGTTATAGTCCTCCTCCGGCAGCCCCATCTTCGCCAGGTATTCGCCTGCGGCGCTGTCCGGCAGGATGGCGTTGGACGGCGACAGATGGTCGGTGGTGATGTTGTCGCCCAGCACCGCCAGCGGGCGCATGCCCCGCAGCGTACGCTCCCCGGCCAGCGCACCCTCCCAGTAGGGCGGGCGCCGGATATAGGTGCTCTGCGGCCGCCAGTCATATAGCGGGCTGACCTGCTTCCGCGCGCCACCCTTGCCGAACATCGGCGCGTAGACATTGCGGAAATGCTCCGGCTTTACCGAGGCAGTGACCGCCGCGTCGATCTCCTCATCGCTCGGCCAGATGTCCTTCAGGCGGATCTCCTTGCCGTCCGGCGACACGCCCAGCACATCCTGCTCAATATCGAACCGGATGGTGCCGGCGATGGCATACGCGACGACCAGCGGCGGCGAGGCCAGGAACGCCTGCTTCGCATAGGGATGGATGCGGCCGTCGAAGTTGCGGTTCCCCGACAGCACGGCGGTCGAATACAGCTTCCGGTCGATGATCTCCTGCTGGATCTTCGGGTCCAGCGCGCCGGACATGCCGTTGCAGGTGGTGCAGGCGAAGGCGACGATGCCAAAGCCCAGCTTCTCCAGCTCCCCGGTCAGCCCGGCCTCATCCAGATACAGCGCCACCGCCTTCGACCCCGGTGCCAGCGAGGACTTCACCCACGGCTTGCGTGTCAGCCCGGCCTTGTTGGCGTTGCGCGCCAGCAGGCCGGCGGCAATGACATTGGCCGGGTTGGAGGTGTTGGTGCAGCTGGTGATGGCCGCGATGATCACCGCGCCGTCCGGCATCAAGTCGGGTTCCTGCGTCCACGTCGAGGCAATTCCCCGGCTGGCGAGATCCGTCACCGGCAGGCGGCGATGCGGGTTCGACGGGCCGGCCATCGTGCGCACGACGGTGGACAGGTCGAAGCGCAACACCCGCTCATACTGCGCCGTC
>JAFEFW010000073.1 GCA_018240405.1 Pseudomonadota bacterium | reverse complement strand
GGCACGTAGTCCAGCACCTCACTGACGTCTTCGCCCAGGGCGCGCAGCGCACCGCCGCACTGTGGACAGGCACAGGGCGCGGGGTGCTCCACCGTCTCGCGCGGCAGATGGGCGGGCAGCGGCCGGCGCACCGGTTTGCGTCGCTTCGTTTTGACATCGGTGGCTGCTGGGGCCGCGGCTTCGGGCGGGGATGTCTCCGCCACCTGCTCCTCGAGATCGCCCAGGATCAGTTCAAGCTGCTCGATCGCGTTACGCAGTTTCTCCGACGCGGCGCCAAACCGTTGGCGCAACAACTTCGCCAGGCGCCGCTTCAGTTGCTCGTTGCGCAGCACCTGTTCCTTCAGCCCGGCACGGGCGGCTTCCAACTCGAGCGCCTGGTGTTGCAGCACCCCCTCGCGCTCCAGCAGCAGGCTGCGCAACGCCACAACGTTGTCCGGCAGGTCTGCGAGGTTGAGCGGCTCCGGCATGGACGAATCGTCCGCGACCGTCTCGCGTCGCTCCAAGTGTCTTTTTGTTACTGCATCACTTTGTCAGCCCGCCATCTCCGGCCGCCAGGTGCGCACTGGCATGCGCCAGTCGATGCCTTCCACCAGCATCGCCAGTTGCGCCGGCGTCAGCGACACCGCACCGTCCTTCGCCTGTGGCCAGATAAAGCGCCCGCGCTCCAGCCGCTTGGCATACAGAACCAGGCCCTGGCCGTCCCAGGCGAGGATCTTCAACAGATCACCGCGACGGCCACGGAAGGCGAACAACTGGCCACTGAATGGGTCCTTGCCCAGATGCTGCTGAACAAGCGTCGCCAGACCGTCAAAGCCCTTGCGCATGTCGGTCTTGCCGGCCGCCAGCCAGACGCGGACATTGGCGGGTGGGGCGATCATCCGCGCAGCACCGCGATGACACGGCGCAGCGCAATCGTGCTGATGTCGGCGCCAAGGCGCAGGCGCACGCCGTCAGGCAGTACGACCTCGATTAAGCCGGCAGGTGCTGGCTCCGCAACGAGCGGCGACCTCGGTGGTGGTGCATCCGACAGCCGCACCGGCACAAAGTGCGCCATGGACTGGGTGACGAACTGGCCCTCGCGCGCCTGCCGCCGCCAGGTGCGCAGCAGACTGGGATAGACGTCGTGCCGCGCCGCAACCGCGCGGATCGTCGTGCCAGGTTCGTGCGTCTCGGCGACAATCCGAAGCTTCTCCGCCGCACTCCAGCGCCGTCGCCGCGCCCTGCCGTCGATGATCTCAATCGTGCCGTCCGCCATGTCTTGCCCCAACCTTAAGGCCCGCCTTAAGGTCATAGGACGGCACGACTTCACGCCACAGAATAGGGCGGGGCTGACCAGACGCTTACGTAGTGGATGTCGCCCCCCAAACTGCATCGGCATCTGATAATTCATACGGGGCCCGATGGAATCTGGCTCATTGCAAGTTCCGTTCTGACTGCTGCGATTGTCTCTGAAGCATCCGCCTATTGCCATCGGCGGACTGGCGCTCGACGTAGGAGCGCGTGCTGCGCTTAGTACTTCGCCTGCCCTGTCTTCCCATTCGGTGTCTTGAGCTGCAGTGTTACAGGCGCGCCCTTGGCAATTGGCGCGGAAGCTGTGCCGGACAATGCATTGTCGGCGCTCACAGCTAGGGGAACGACCTGACGCGTTTGGCCACCACCGATCAAAGCCGAGCCCGTAAAACCAGAAGTTGGCACAGGTTTGCCGGACTCGTCATAGACATGGATAGTCAGCGTCCGATCGGAAACAAGCAGTTCCGCGTGCACACCAACAATGTCTTGCATCGGGCCGCCGTTCGGCCCGTTGTCGCCATGCTTATGACCTTGGGCGAGGACAGCCGATGACATCATGAACCACATAGCGGCGGCACGCAGTGTCGTGTTGTTCATTTTCTCCCCCTTATGCACTGGATGGACGGCGAAGCCGCTACGATCCCTGAGGCGTGACTGCTGTGATATAGCCTGATGCTAATGACCCATGGCAGTCACACATGAACTCGTACCGACCCGGGGGCAGCGGATTTACAGGAAGCCTCGTGCGTTCGGGTGGGTCAGTCTCTGCCCATTGTGATGTATGAACATGCGCATCGATTGCCTGACGACCGATCCCAAGGTCTTTGCTGTAAATGACAAGCTGGGATGAATCGTCATAACCATCTATCGCTAACCAAAATGGCGTGTTGGCAGGCACAGTTAATTCTGATGGCATGAACCTGTGCCGATCGATGGTCGTGTAGCGCGTGATCCGGCCGTCAATCTTCCAGTCGGGCATGCTGCATCCGACAAGCATCAATGCCACCGATAGCAGAACAAGGTGACGAACAACGCATGAGTTCATAACACAATCCCAGATTCTGCCGAGGCAGGGACGGGCACCATATCGCCCTGTATGTTAACCGCATTGAATCGCGCGTACAGTGCCGGCAGCACAAGTAGCGTGAGCAGCGTGGCGCTGATCAAGCCGCCGATCACCACAGTTGCCAGTGGCTTTTGCACTTCAGCGCCCGTTCCGGTTGCCAGCGCCATCGGCACGAAACCGAGCGAAGCCACTAATGCCGTCATGGCGACAGGGCGCAGGCGTGTCATGGCGCCCTGGAACACGGCATCCCGAAGCGACAGCCGGCCTTCCTCCATGAGGTCGCGGATCGAACTTGCCATCACAAGGCCGTTGAGAACGGCGACGCCGGACAGGGCGATGAACCCGACCGCGGCCGAAACCGAAAACGGCATGTCGCGCAACCATAGCGCCAGAAGTCCGCCGCTGAGCGCCAGCGGCACGCCACTGAACACGAGCAGCGCGTCGCGAACGCGGCCAAGTGCGGCGTAGAGAAGGACCATGATCAACACAAAGCAAGCTGGTACGACCAGCATGAGGCGCGTACGGGCTGCTGCAAGGTTTTCGAACTGTCCGCCCCAGGTCAGGTAGTAGCCTGGCGGCAATGCGACCGTATTGGCGATCTTCCCCTGAGCTTCGGTCACGATCGAGCCAATATCGCGGCCGCGTGCATTGGCCTGCACTACCACACGGCGCTTGCCATTCTCGCGGCTTATCTGGTTCGGCCCCTCAACGACCTTGAATGTCGCCAATTGGCGCAGCGGCACCGTGTTGGGCGATCCTTGCCCCATTGATGGAAGCGGCATTGGCAGGTTACGCAGCACCTCTATATCGCTGCGAACCGCATCGGGCAGGCGCACAACGATTGAAAAGCGCCGATCGCCTTCGAAGACCACCCCTGCCTCGCGGCCGCCGATGGCAATCGCAATGACATCCTGAACGGCGCTGACACTCAGACCGCGGCGCGCGATCTCGTTGCGATCCACAGTGATCTCCAGGAATGGGAGGCCGGTCGCCTGCTCAATCTTCACGTCCGCAGCGCCGTCGATACCCTGCAGGATGCCGGCAATTTTGCCGGCTGCTGCGAGCATGGGCCCATGCTCGTCGCCGAAGATCTTAATGGCGAGGTCGCCGCGCACACCGGCCAAGAGCTCATTGAACCGCATCTGGATAGGCTGGGTGAATTCCAGCGTGTTACCCGGCAAGCCGTTCACGGCCTTCTCGATGCGCGTTACGAGTACTTCCTTTTGCAGCGAGGAATCTGGCCATTCGGCACGCGGACGTAGGATGATGAACGTATCCGAGGCACTCGGCGGCATCGGATCGCTCGCGACCTCCGCAGTTCCGGTTTTAGAGTAGACGAACGCGACTTCAGGAAAACCCGAGATTCGCCGCTCGATCGCGGATTGCATGGACTGGGATTGCGTCAGTGATGTGCTGGGTATCCGCAGTGCCTGCATGGCAAGGTTTTGTTCATCCAGTGTCGGGATGAACTCCTGGCCAAGCCGGCTGAATAGCATGAGTGAACTCAGGAATAGCAGGCTACCAAGGACAATAACGGGGGTTGGACGGCGAAGCGTTCGACCAAGTAGGGGCGCATAGCAGCTCTTCAGGATCCGTACCAGCCACACCTCGCGCTCATTGACATGGCCTGTAATCGCTATGGCAATTAGCGCTGGCACGAACGTGAGCGACAGCACGAAGGCGGCAGCCAAGGCGATCATGACCGTGATCGCCATCGGCCCGAACATTTTTCCTTCAACACCGGTAAATGTAAGCAGAGGGGCATAGACGAGGATGATAATCGCCTGGCCGTATAGTGACGGCCGGATCATCTCTCGAGCAGCCGTTGAGACGGACTGCAATCGCTCTATCTTATTCAGTGTGCGCCCAAGTTCATGTTGGCGGTTGGCAATATGGCGCAGGCTGTTCTCGGTAATGATCACCGCGCCGTCGACAATTAGTCCAAAATCTAATGCGCCCAGACTCATGAGGTTTGCACTGATGCCAGTGCGCAACATGCCAGCCGCTGTCAGCAGCATAGTGACCGGGATGACGCAGGCGGTAATCAGCGCGGCTCGAATATTACCTAACATCAAAAACAACACAACGATAACGAGCAGGGCGCCCTCAGCAAGGTTCTTCGCCACCGTCTTTACCGTAGCATCGACCAGCAGGCCGCGATCCAGTACCACCTTTGCTTCGATCCCTGGCGGCAGCGTACGATTGATGTCGGCAAGTCGCTGCTCTACCGCCGCCGCCACGGTGCGGCTGTTGCCGCCGATCAGCATTAACGCCGTACCCACGACGATTTCCTGCCCGTTCTCGCTAGCACTGCCCATGCGCGGCGCTTGGCCGATTTGCACTCGTGCGATGTCGCGCAATAGGATTGGCACACCGTCCCGAGTTCTGACCACGACACGCGCCGTATCATCGATTGTCGACAGCCGCCCAGGGGAACGCACGACAAGGCCCTCACCGCTGCGTTCAATATACCCAGCGCCGATGCTGGTATTGTTGCGCTCAATCGCTTCGGCAAGATCACTGAACGACAGGCCAAGCGCCATCAGCTTCGTTGGATCCGGCTGCACCACATACTGCTTGATATACCCGCCGATGGCATCGACACCCGCCAGGCCCGGTGTCGTCCGAAGCTGCGGCCGGATAATCCAATCCTGCACGGTTCGCAGATAGGTGGCGCGTTGCACCGCATCGGCTAAGCGTTCGCCTTCTGGCGTTAGGTAGCTACCATCCGACTGCCAGCCAGATGCGCCATCCCGAACCGAACTGGCCGGCTTGGTAAAGTGGGTTGTCCACATTGTCACTTCGCCCAAACCGGTCGAAATCGGACCTAGGCGCGGTTCCGTGCCTGCCGGCATCAACTCGCGAGCCTCAGCCAGTCGTTCCAAAACTTGTTGCCGCGCAAAGTAAATGTCGGTCGACTCAGAGAAGACCGCAGTAACCTGGCTGAATCCGTTACGCGAAATCGATCGGGTGCTCACCAGACCTTGAATACCAGCGAGCGCTGTCTCGATCGGTAGTGTCACCTGCTTTTCGATCTCATAGGGCGAGAGCGATGGTGCAAGCGTGTTGATCTGCGCTTGATTGTTGGTGATGTCCGGCACCGCATCTATCGGCAGTCGGGTGAGCGACCATCCACCGATAGCGACGGCGATTACTGTCATAATAGCCACGGTCCAGCGCTGCTGGACCGCGACATCAAGGATGCGTCCAATCACAGGCGTGCTCCGTTAGTGGCTGTGTCCGGCTTCGGACTTGCTGAGTTCAGCCTTGAGAGAAAAGACATTTCCGGTTGCAATGTCGGTGCCGGCGTCAAGGCCAAAGACAATCTCATAAGCAGCTGCGTCTTCCCGTCCTATCGCGACATCTCGCCTTTCGAACCCGTCCGGCGTGCGGACAAACACGATCTTTTCGCCTTGGACTTCCTGCACGGCACTACGGGGCACGAGCACATCCACCGCCTGCTCAGCCGTTGCCAGTTCCGCTGTAACAAAACCGCCGGGCCGCCACTGGCCTGAAGCGTTGTCGATTTCTGCAACCGCTCTCGCAGCCCGTGTGTCGGGATCGAGTACGGGACTCAGGAACACTATTCGGCCCTGACCTTGTATACTACCTTCGCGGATCGTTACGGGAAGACCCTCTCGTGCAAGTGGCAGGTCCTGTGTCGGAATCGTCATCTCGATCCAAACGGCCGAAAGATCGGCGACCGAAAAAAGTTCCGCATCAGCCGTGACAGCGGCGCCTTGCACAGCCGCTCGCGCAATGACGCGGCCAGCAATTGGCGCGCGCAGCTCCAGGCGTCGGAGGTTTGCAACCGGTTGGTTTGCCAGTCGAGCGACATCTTCGTCGGGAAGGCCAAGCGCCGACAGGCGTTGTCGCGCCAAGTCAACGCGAATGCTGGCCTCTTCGGTTGCAGCCTTAGCGCGCAGATAGTCCTGCTCCGGCGAAATGCGCTGCTTCCAAAGTTTCGTCTCACGCACGAGCGTCACATTGGCTAGAGCCGCAACACGAGTGGCAGCGAGATGCTCGCCCTTCGCGTCCGCAATTTCACGGCTTTCAATCACGGCGAGCACTTGTCCAGCCTCCACCATATCTCCAAGCCGCTTGCGGACCTCGGCGATAGTGCCCGGCACACGAGCTGTAATCCGCACCAAGTGATCGGCATTAGCCGCCAATACACCGGGTACTGACACCTTCGTAACGAGTGCGCCACTTGATGCAGGCATTACTTGGATTCCGGCTGCCGTTACCTGCTCCGGCGTCATGGTAACCTTACCCTCACCATGACCTTCCTCATCTGCACCTTCGGCATGGCCGTGCCCGTCAGTCTTTGACTGCGGCTTCACGGCCGCGTCCGCAATGGTAGTCAGGCCTGCGATATGGCGGATATTCTGGGGCACCCTCGGCACGAATACTGCAAGGCCAAGCCCAGCAATCAGCCCCGCCAAGACCAGAAAAGAGCGTCGCCTCATCGTGCACTTCCCGTAGTAGATAGGCCTGCCTCCTGACCGCGCAGGCGCTCGAATTCGGCTTGACTGACATGAACCTCACGGAGTGCGCCCTTAAAGAGGATGCGCTTCGCGCCCAGAACCTCAAGGAATCCGAACTTGCCTTCGGTGTAGCCGGTGCCAATAAACTCGGTGACCTGCACAGCAGGGGGCACCGCCAGGTGCTTCAGACTCTGGGCAGTTCGCCACGCGTTTTGCATCCGTTGCTCTTTGGTCATCAGGGCGGCAGTGACTTCGAGGTTCGGGGCAGGCGAACCTGCAACCCTTCACTGAAGACAGTTTGGCGAAAGGCTGCGGCACCACGCAGAACGGGGGAATGGCCGAAAGGAGCTGCCACTGTTTGCGCGGGCTGCTCGATCGCTACCGCAGCAGACGCGACACGAACTTCATTCGTGCGTCCGCGGGTCGGGATGGTAGCAACCAGCAGGGTCGCCATCCCGAGATAAATAATATGCATGGGATCACCAGCACGTTTGTAGATTGCAGGCGGCCAAGCAGGCGCCTTCACAGGCGCCGGTCACGGCTGGGGCAAACAATTTGTGCTAGATACGGGGTGGCTTCACGGGAGGCGCTTGGGCGCTAAACAGCAAGCGCGACGGCGAACCGAAGCTAAAGCGGATCGGGTGACTGAGCAACGGTTCAGATTGCAGTTCGACGCTCGGCAACGTAGATATGCCGCATTGGCAATGACACGCGATTTGTCCGGGCAATTCATCCGGCACGCCCGATTGATCCTCGCCGCTGGCCACCAATAATTTCAGGGCGGTCCGCTCATCGTCGAACCCGTTGGGACGGGCGCTTGCATGTATCGGCAAAAGGCTCGCCGCCAGAAGGACGACAGCAAGCGCCCCTGCAAGCCAGCGTAGGCTCGCAGCGAACAAGAATATGTTCGCCCGGGTGTTCATCGCGAGCGATAATAGCAGTGGGATCGTCTGTATCTCAAGCGTTGCCCACCATAGATTAATGACTCGTAATCATGTAGCCGTTTGAGCCCGTCACGAGCGGCCTCTTCGATAACTATTTTGGCATAGCTATTGTTGTTGCCGACCGCGCGAAAACGCCGTCATGCGAAAGGCGCTCCGCGCCGGCGAATAGCGTTCGGCCGGTTGGAACCGGGGACGCGCGACGTGCAGCACAGCCGTACGTCAGGCACGCCCGGCCTGTCGGCGAACATAAATACCGGGCGCAAGCGGCCACGTCATAGCCATCCAATGAGAAGGAGGACACCGGGCAAGTGGAAAGACAAGGCTTCTCGGCGTACCCTTGCCAGGACGATTCACAGGTCTCTACGCCCGTGAGTGCGAAGCGCTCTCGAAAGCCCAGCGTGCCCCGCTAGGCATGCCATAATCCCCAATCTGGCTGGATAAGCAGTCCGATCGGCAAGCGGACGATGGGTTCTGCGCGTGAGACCCATCCCAGAAAATCAGAAAATCGACATAGGGTGGCCCGCCAAAAGGGGTAGAAGGCGAGGACATCCAATGCCATGGCGGCCGCGTCAGTCAGTCGTCGTGTCCAGCGATCGAGTGGATGCGGCGCGGTATCGTTTGCCTGGCGTGAGGCCGCAAAAGCCGACCACTAACGACCGCCCGTCCAGTCAAGCTGCACCAGCGTGCCCACACATCGCACATAAATCGTGCAGCGGCCGTTTAAACGGCTGGTTGTTACGGCTATACCGTTGGCGGCAACAGGCCGGCCTTGCGCGCGCGGGCGATCACATGCGCGACCGATCCTGGCTTCCATCCGTTGCCGCCGCGGGGCGTATGCTCGTGCAACGCCTCCAGCCGCATCCCGATCGCACGCAGCGTCGCCTTCGGCTCCGACAGCACAATGCCCGCCACCACGGCAAGCAGCCGGTCCGGCGCGGCTTTGGGTGCGACCGGCGCCAGCAGCGAGGCCTCGGCCAAGCCCTCGCCGACCAGGCGCCGCACTGACCGCAGCAGGCGCTCCTGCGTCCAGCGCGGCGCCTCCGCGGTCTTATGGGCATTGAGATAACGCGTGACCGCTTCCCACGGCCGCCCCTCCCCGCGCAGGCGACGTACCGTGGGCAGCCATGTCTCAGCCCCGGCAATGAGCCGCCCGAGGTAGACGGCATCGCGCGCCGCCGCGAGCTTGCGCAGAGCGGCTGGATCGCCTGCCCGTAAACCAAGGATTGCCAACACGTTTGCCGCGGGCGGCGGCAGCCCTCAGGCCGCTCTTCGTCCGCTCCCGGATGAGGGCCCGCTCAAGCGGCACCGCGGCGCCGAACACTTGCATCGTGAACAGTCCCTGCGGGCTGGCGGTGTCCACAGGGTCCTTCAGGCTGCGGAAGAACACCCCTCTGCCCTGCAGGCTTTCGATTACCTCCAGCAGGTGCGACAGCGAGCGGGCGAGCCGGTCGAGCGAGACGACGACCAGCGTGTCACCGGGTCGCAGTCGGACCAGGGTCTCAGCCAGGATCGGACGGCTGCAATCGCCGCCGGAGGCGTGCTCCTCGAGGATCTCGGTGCAGCCGGCCGCGCGCAGCTCGTCAAGTTGCCGCGCCGTAACCTGGTCGTCCGTCGACACCCGCGCGTAGTCGATCAGCGCCATGCGGCCCCCTTCCCTACCCCTAACACGGCTGAGAAATCGCCGATGCCACCTTTGTCAAGTTGAGGAAGGTTCTCTCAACCCGCTATTTGAGAACGCATCCGTCTCGAGAAGATCGGTTCCGGGAAATTGGTTATCGGGAGTAACCTGCGGTGCCGACCTGAACGTGAGGCTTGGCTGCGGATACCGGCTCATCGAGCTATAAGCCCATATGGCACAGACAGATCAGCAGGTGATCAATTTGCGGAGCATCATCGAGCAGCCGGTCATCGGCGTGCTCCATAGCCTGCAGGCCAAGGATGAAGCGCCGCTCGACCCGAAGCATTCAGAGCAGGGCGAGCCGCTCGTGTTTGATTTTCCGGTTCGTGTAGGGCCGGGTCCCAAATTCTCCGGCGACCAGGTGCGCCGTGAAGGTCTGGTGCGGCGGTTTGTCTACATTCGCATCGGCCAGTATGCCGGCGACCCATCTTCGCCTTGGTCGCGCCGGATGAAGATTGACATCCACGACATCGGAAGTGACCTGCTGAATCAGGCCGCCAACAGCGGCGGCGTGATCGAAACCACCGTCATCGGCACTGACAAGGACGGCACGCCCGCTTGCGCCACAGTTCGGCCAACCAGACGGCGCATCGTCAAGCGCTGAGGCTGAATTCGTTGATGATGATAGGCGGGGGCCCGGCGACTGCGCGCGGACGACAACGGCAAGCCGGCGTCGGCACAGTCAGTGCAGACCTATATCACCCAAGCGTTCGGAGATCAGTTGACGGAGAACCGGGCGGCGATGGAGACGCTGGCCGCGTCGCCGCCGTCAGAGGAAGTGAGCCGGGTGGGGTTCCGGTTGTACAAGCGGTCAGGCCGGAGGTGCCGGATGGTGCCCAAGGCTGGGGGCAAGGAGAATTCTTGATCTAGGCCGGATCCGCGGCGCCATATCCTGACGACACTACATCATCTCGCCGCTGGATTCGTTCTCGGTCATGCGATCGCTCCACGTGCCTTGGCCACCACCGAGTTGAAGAATGCGAAGATGTCGTCCGGCTGAGTCTCGAAGACGTAGCTTCGCTCATCGGGCAATACGACCCAGGGATGTTTGCTTCGGGTCCAAAAATGCGCAGTTGGACGTAGCCAGGAGGTGTCGTCCAAGGTTCCGCGCACGGCGCGGAATGCATTTGGGTTCACTGATCCAGGCTTCGCTCCGTTGCAAATCCATGAGCCACATTCTGGACATACCCAGCGCGTTAGGTTGCGCCCGCTGTCGGCGGTGTGGAGCATTGCCCGTGGCTCAACGCCAGTTAGATGAAAGGCTTGCGCATCTACCAGCATCGCAATGGAGAACGCGCTGCTAGTGAAGTGCTGACAATCGGTGCAGTGACATGTGTAGATCATGTGCGGCGCCTGAGTGATCTCATAGCGCAGCCTGCCGCAGTGGCAGCCACCTGTCTGAGGAAGTCTCATCGAACTCTCCTCTGTCGCAAACCTCCACTGTCGACGTTTAACATCGGCAGATGGATCCGCGGCGTCTGCTATTCTGGACGGCTTGCATCGTAGCCTGTCAAGCGTCACGCGGCGACTTGCATGTGCAGAAAGCTAACCAGTAAGCAGCCTAAGTAGCACTGATCTCGGCAACCAGGAACTCCGCCGAAGCGTCCAGATCTGCCTCGCCCAGCAGGCGTGGCAGGCTTACGTCGGGTGGCCGGGGAACTCGCCCTGCCGAGGGTACTAAGCCTTATTATGGGCGGGACATTGGACGAGCCTAGCTGGCTCAGGCCGACAGTGGCTTTGTTTTGCGATTCCGCGCAGCCGTGGCTGGCCATCAACCATGAGATGACCAACTCCCCGCGGATGCCGACCTAACAAGGCTTGTGCGTTGAGTGCCATAGGTCCCTGCCCTTGCTGCAGCAGCAGCCAGGGCAGGCTCTACGGTTCTTCAGCGGATGGAAATCATCGAATACTCATAAGGCGTATCGCTCAACATAAAACTCGGTCGTGTCTAAATCAGCATCACGCCGTACTGCCGCTGCCCTGCCCCATCGCGGTGGTTAAGACTCCTCTGCCGACAGCCGCGCGTAGCCAATCAGCGCCATACCCGAGCTTCCTTCTTCCAAAACCCGCAAGTCGCTGAAGTAAAACCACAATCGTCTGAATTGCCCCACCGCGACTGGCTACACCGCAATGCCCAGCAGCTCGAAGGCCTTCTGCTGGATCGGCTGGCGCGCCTCGGTTATCATCCCGCGGTCGCCCACCAGCACGACGTGGCTGAGGCGGAAGCGCTGCTTCAGCTTCTCGATTTGCGGCGCCAGCGTCATCGGGTCGGCAGTGTTGCCGTCGAACACCTCGATGGCGACCGGGCAGCCGTCGGGGGCACACAGCAGGCCGTAGACAATCTGCAGCACGCCCTTCTTGCCGTCGCGGTTGTAGCCGCGCTTTGCCAGCGGGCAGCAGCGTCCTTCCATGTAGCTCGAGGAGACGTCGTAGAGCACCAGGGTGCCGTGGGCGAGGTGACGCTTTGCCAGGGTGGCTTCGATGGCGGGTTGGCGCGCCAGCAGCCAGTCGAGCGCGGCGTATAGCTCGTCGTCATCGACCTCGCCGAGTCCGAGAACCGCGCCAAGGCTGGACGAAGCGGTGGCCGGCGACAGTGCCCGTGCAGCGGCCAGCTTGGAGACGGGGTCGAGGATGCGGCCGATCAGCATGGCCAGGACGAGATCGCGGCAGCGCTGCTCCGCTGGCGCCCGTGCCGGGCCGAGGAGACGGTCGAGGCCGATCTTGCGGGCGGTGCCGAGGGCGACGGCGACGTGGCCGTGTGGCAGGGTGCGGATGACGCTGAAGGCGTCGCGATCGGCGGGGATGACGGTGCCGCCGCTGAGCACCCCTCGCAGGCCCTCAATGTGGGCTGGGGACCAGCCCGAGAGGTTGCAGAGCGTGCGCTTCCGCACCTTGCCGTTCTGGCGGTAGCTCTCGCGCAGCAGGATGGCGGGCGGCGAGTTCCGGTTTGGGACGGCCTCAATATACATGGCGCGATTAGAATCGATCCAACGCGCTTGTACAGTCACAGGCGCGTGATTACATGGCTACGTTCCGTGCCGGTTACAGTGTATTTGGCCAGGAGTACCGCTGCTTCAGTAGTAATGGACAGAGGGAAGCTCGGCCATACGGCCCCTCCCCTACCCGGCCGCTGAGAAGCCGCCGGTTACAGCTTTTGTCAAGTTATAGAAGTCCCATCCAACCTCTCCGTTTGAGAGGCAGGTAGCATCGCCAACCGGAGCCTATCGGCTGCCAGGTCGGGACGGCCTTTGCCCGATTTCACTTTCTCGCCTTGCCGGGGCGCTGCGGAATTATCGCGGCCGATAGTTCTCCCTCCTGGTAGAGGGTGCAAATCGCGTCGGCCTCGATAACGAGGAACATGCGGAGCGAATGGGCATCCGCGCCATGATGGGCAAGCGGCGAGGCTGTCATTGGCGCGAGTTCTGATAGAACTCCGGTTATTCCGCTAGGTGCTAGCAGGGAACTGGACTCTATCGGGGGAATCGACCGGCCAGAAGCGCGGGGTGCGCGGCTTTACCGGCGGCGGAGACGGGTGAAGCACGAAACCCCGCTCTGTCACATCGACCTTCGCGTTGGGATAGACAGCGAGCGCTAAGTTTAGGATGTCACGGAAGTACGCCCGGAAATGGTCGCTCCGCTTGACGCTCCGCCCGAACTGAAGATGCAGCGCCTTCCAGGTAACTGAGACGGGCGCGGATAGAGCATGCAGGCGGTACGCCAGCCAGCAATACACATCCAGCGCTAGGGAGTTATTGGCAATCTGCCGAACTGCCGCCTCCTCGATTGGCACGGGGTGTTTGGAGAGCTGGTCGTAGAAGGTTTGCGATAGGGTTGCCGTCTCGATGGCCAGTGATGGCTGCCGGGCAGTACCGTCTTCGACGAACATGGCGGTATCGACGATAGACTGGTTGACAAGGCCGCGGGTGTTCCCCTGCGTGATCTGAAAAGACATGCGGCAGTGAGAAATACGCTCGGCCTGGTCGCGCACGTCCCGCATCGACTTTCCGCCAACGGGAATTTCGAGGCGACTTAACCAGTGGTGAAGTGAGCGCCCCAGCTCGATCTGGCGGGTCTTGTTTCGAATTGCCTCGGTCTGTAGGTAGAGCAGGATTAGCCTTGCTCGTGAGCCGTAGGGAACGCCAAGGGGCACGGGATTGCCGCCTTGCACGGCGCGGTAGCCCGGCTGCACGATCAGCGTGATGCGGTCGCTTTGCACCTGCCACAACGCATCGTTGGCAAGCTTCTTATGCGGCAGCGCCGCCTGCGCCCAACCGGAGTAGAGGAACCCGACATCATCGTCTTCGTCGGACAAGTAGGCCGCCGCAGCCTCAATCACCCGCCGGTCGTGCTCTGACTTCAAAGCCTCCTGCTTGCCTTGTTCAAGCAGCAACTGATGTACGGCTCCCATCTGCCTGTTCCTTGCGGCGTATGCCTTTCAAGCCTGCTTTTCGTACCAAAGGAACACTGGACTCTGTCGGGGTAGCAAGAAGCTTATTAGCAATAAGATTTAGTATGTCCGATAGAGTCCAGTGGGTAACCGTCTAACCTGTTGAGATCACTGGAGTGGCGCTGGAGCCGCTCCCGAAAGAGTCCTGTGCATTCCCGACAGAGTCCAGTCGGTTGTGGACGGCTTTGGCCCCGATAGAGTCCAGCCGGTGTCGTTGCGACTCGGACTATCGAGGCTACTGGCCCGTTCACTGCCCGTCACCGTGTCGCGCCACTCGCGGGTGGCCTCCTGCTACGCCAGGAAGCCGCTCAGCACATAGTCGCCCTCGAACGAGGCTGCGCCTTCTACAAAGGCCGCAGCGATAGAAAATCCGACGCCGACCACGACAAGGTCGCCTCCTAAAGTAAACCGGCCGTCTCCGGTCAACCGACGGTATACCGGCATATCCACCCGATGATTAAGGTCTACCTTTAGCAGACCGTTGACTGACAGGAGGCCAATGACCTACGGTTGACTGACGCTAGACCGTTGACCTTCCATTGACAGGGGGTATACCGACGATGCCGACCGTGGTTTTCGCCAGCAGTAAGGGCGGAGCAGGTAAGTCGACAAGCGCAGTCTTACTGGCTTCAGAGTTGGCAGAGAGCGGGGCCGGTGTGACGATCATTGACGCCGATCCA
>JAFEFW010000072.1 GCA_018240405.1 Pseudomonadota bacterium | reverse complement strand
ATCCGCCCTCAGAACGGCCGCCATCCTCGGCCCTTTGCTGGCACTTGCCGCCTGCGCGTCAGACCAGCAACGGTCCGTGGAGTTGCTAAACCGCCGCCTGCAGACCACGCTGGCGCCGGAAATCGCCGATAATCGCGTGGCGGTAGAGGCATTGCCCGACGGCGCGCGCGTGACCCTGCTGGATGCAGCGCGGCTGCCGGACGATGAGGGCGCGCTGGACAACCGGGAACGCGACCCGCGGGCGAGCATGGTCGAAGGCATGCTGGCGCCTGACATCATGCGCCTGTCGGTGGCTGATACCGGCGTGGCAACGGAGCTCCAGCGCAAGAAGCGGGTCGACAGCTTCGTGCAGTACCTGCAGGCGTTTCGCCTCGGGCCGACCCTGCAGACGGCCGAGGTGATGCCGATGAACACCGTCACTGACGGGCCGCAGGGCTTGGCTGTCACCCTGCGGGTCGAGTGTCCGGACCGGACGAACTGGCCGGGCTATGGCCAGGGCCAGTCTCTGCCGTCCTGCCACTGATCCGTCCTTCGCCTGTCATCGGACTGTGGCTAGAACTTCACGGATTGGCGCCGGATCGGCACGAAGACGATCACGTCGAAAGGCGTGCGCATGGCAGTGCTGTGCCGACCGAGGACGTCGTGGCCGTGCTGGAGGAGACCGTCACCTGACGCAGTCGATGGACTACGCGTACCATGGCGGCGTGAACCGCCTGCGGTTGTCGCTGGACCGGAATCCGGCGCCGTCGCGCCGATTGCCCGTTATGCTGCCGGCCGAGGTTCAGGCAGCCGGCGGCGCCGTATCCTGATCCCTGGCCTTGCGTGCCGCCTCCGCGGCCGCCTTGCTCTTGTCTTCCGCGATGGAACGCCGGGTCCGCTTCAGTTCCCAGAGCAGCAGTCCCAGCAGCATGCCGCCGAAGGCCAGTTCCCAGACCATGCCGTTCATGTGGCGGGCCGGAGATCTTCCGCCGACGGATCGGCCGTGGCGGGTTCGGCAGGCGAGGCGTCTGCGTTTGCCGGCGCTTGGTCCGGACGCTTCGCGGTAGCGGCATACAGGGATACGGCATAGGCACCGAGAACGAACATCAGGCCGCCATATTGCAGGGCGCTCAGCATCCGGTTGCCGCCCAGCGCGAAGTAGAACAGCGTCATCTTCAGCGCGAAGAAGCCGACGATGAACAGGATGATCGGCCGCATGATCTCGCCGGCGACGGCAAATTCCGGCCGGACCTCGCCGGGTTTGAGACGCGTTGTGGTCCGCTCGCGGTATTTGCGGTTGGCCGACCACAGCAGGCCGCCGCCCAGTGCGACCAGTCCCAAGCCCATGACGTCAACCATCGCGCGCCTCCTCTACGGTGCAGGCGTCAGGTGCGCACCTGCTCGCGTTGTTCCAGCCGCTCAAAAAGCTTCAGCGTCCAGATCATACGGTCACCGACTTCCCACCACGCGGGCGTAGCCGCTGCGTCGCGCGCCGGCCGCGGCGTGGACCGTACGACGGCGTCTACCAGATAAACCCCTTCCGGCACCGGATCGGTGGCGGCGGCGGGCACGGTCAGGCCCATTCGCGCAATGCCGGCCGCCAGGACCCACAGCTTGCGCTTGCTGGACACCACCGCCCTGCCGGAGATGGAATCGTAGCCGCGGCGGCGCACTTCGGCGCCGATTTCGGCATAGAGCAGGCGGGCAGCGGCGATGCCGAACCGGCAGCCGAACGGCAGTTCCGCAATACCAGCCTCGGCCCTGCGGTAGTAGCTGTCCGCCGTCTCCAGCAGGCGCCAGATGACGCCGCCAAGCGCGGGGGTGAAGCTTGGGTGGCGCAGGAAGGCGTCGGCGTCGATCCGGGCCTCGGCCAGCCAGTCCATCGGCAGGTAAAGTCGGCCGTTGCGCGCATCCTCACCGACGTCGCGGCAGATGTTGGACAATTGCATCGCCACCCCGAGGTCGACCGCGGCGGCGAGGCGGCGGGCGTCGCGCACGCCCATCAGCACCGCCATCATCGCACCCACCGTGCCGGCAACGCGCACCGAGTAGGCGCGCACGCCCGACAGATCGGCGTAGCGGCGACCTTCGGCGTCCCACGCGAAGCCTTCCAGCAGCGCCTCGGGCAGTTCGCGCGGCATGGCGAAGCGCCGTACCACATGGGAGAAGGCGCGGTCGCAGGCGATGTCCAGCGGACGGCCATTGTAGATCAGATCCAGCCGCTGCCGCAGCCAGGGCAGGCTGGCGGCACCGCCGTCCGCGTCGATCAGGTCGTCTGCGGCCCGGCAGAAGGCGTAGAGCGCGACGGCTGGTTCGCAGACGGATTTCGGTAAAAGCTTCGACGCTGCGTCAAAGCTCTTCGACCCGCCGCGCAGGCTCGCGCGGCAGGCGGCAAGATCGGACGCTTCGTTATTGGACCAAGGCTGAGGCATGAGGCACCACGCGGTCGAGGACTTTGGCCGAGGACAAGACGCCTGGCACACCCGCGCCCGGGTGTGTTCCGGCGCCGACGAAATACAACCCCTCGACGTCCTCGCTCTTGTTGTGCGGACGGAACCACGCGCTCTGCTGCAGCACCGGCTCCAGCCCGAAGGCGCAGCCATGGGTGGCGAGCAGGCGGTCGCGGAAATCGAGGGGGGTGATCAGCTTCGAGGAAACGACGTGCTTGCCGAGATCCGGCAGCAGCGTCTTTTCCAGATGGGCGGCGATCCGCTGCCGGTACGGTTCGGCTGCGGTCCGCCAGTCGACGTTGCCCTGCAGGTTGGGCACGGGCGACAGGACGTAGAACGCGTCGCAGCCTTCCGGTGCCACCGACGGATCGGTGGCGGACGGGCGGTGCAGGTAGAGGGAGAAATCCTCGGCCAGCACCTTGCGTTCGAAAATGTCGTTCAGCAGGCCCGCGTAGCGCGGGCCGAGCATGATTGTATGGTGGAAGACGTCGTCATAGCGGCGGTTGGTGCCGAAATACCAGACGAACAGTCCCATTGAGTAGCGGGAGTGGCGCAGCCGGAAATCACTCCAGCGTAGCCGCCGCGTCTCCGACAGCAGCTTCGTGTAGGTGAAGGCGGAGTCGGCGTTGGAGACGACGATGTCGGCCGGGATGGTTTCGCCCGAAGCCAGCCGCACGCCGGTCGCCTTGCCGTTCCGTGTCGTGATCTGCGTCACTTCGGTGTTGCAGAGGATGGTATTGCCCTGGCCTTCGATCAGCTTCGCCAGACCCTGCACGACGGCGCCGGTGCCGCCCATGGCCCAGTGCACACCCCAGCGGCGCTCCAGGTACGGGATCAGCGTATACAGGGCGCTGACCTTCATCGGATTGCCGCCGATCAGCAGCGGGTGGAAGCTGAAGGCGACGCGCAGGCGCTCATCCTTCACGTATTGGCCGATCTTGTTGTAGACGGTGCGCAGGCCGCCCAGGCGCAGCAGGTCCGGGGCGATCTTCACCATGTCCATGATCGAGCCGAAATGGTAGTCGCCAAGCTGCTCGAAGCCGATCTGGCAGGTTTCCGCCGACAGCTTCATGAAAGCTTCATAGCCCGCGACATCGGACGGCGAGAGGCGCTGCACCTCGGACCGCATGTGGTCCGGGTCCTCGCTGGCGTCGAAGGTCGAGCCGTCGTCGAAGCGCAGCCGGTAGAACGGGTGCATGCGCTTGAGCGTCAGGTCGTCTTCCAGTCGCTTGCCGCAGAGGGCCCAAAGCTCGTCCAGCAGGAACGGTGCGGTGATGATGGTCGGGCCGGCGTCGAAGGTGAAACCGTCCTGCCGGAACACGGAGGCGCGCCCGCCGGGGGCGTCAAGCTTCTCCAGGACGGTGACGCGATAGCCGCGGGCGCCAAGGCGCACCGCCGCCGCAAGGCCGCCGAAGCCGGAGCCGATGACGATGGCGTGGCGATCAGCCTGCGTGGCAGCGGGAGGGAAGGGCGGATCGGTGATTGTCAACGAGTCCATACATGGGACTGTAAACATAAGATGACAGTCTTGGCCAGCCCTGTTGCGCTGCCCTGCTCCGACAGCGGCGCCCAGGCTGTGGCGCGGTTTCCGCAGGTGTCGCACCGGTGGCTGCCGCCTGGCGGGTCATACGCCGGGAGTCCGTAAACGATGGCGGACGCGGAACGGTGGTAGCTTGGCGCGCATCCCCGCCGTGCCGGGGCGGACCACGTCGGCTGCGAAGATCACGGGACAAGAACCGCGGTGCATGTGGGCGGTGTCGCGTGATGGACGGTGGATACCAAGAACCATGGCGCATGCTGCGTCCGGTGCCGACGCGCGCGCTTGAGGACACGCGATTACGGTAGTCGCCCCGTGCGCTTCCGGGGCAGACGGCGGGACAGACACGACCCCGATTTGCTGAAAAGGCTAAACCGCGGTTCCCCAAACCCGTGGTGTATCGCCGGCCGCCGACCACGTTTCACTGCCCGACACAGTGCCATTGGCAGTCCGTAAGCGAAAACCCTCGTAGCCGTTGTCGCGCACCGCATCGCAGGTCTTACGATACAGACCGACACCGCCGAGATAGGCCAGGTACACGCGCGGCTTACCCGGAATGTTGGCTCCCACATATTGCGTCTCGGAGCGGGCGAACAGCGATTTCGCGGCGACGTCCGACGCGTGCGCCGTCCACGCCTCCTCGGCCTCGCGACCTGCCTCGATCTCAACGATACCGGTGTTTCGCGCATGCAGGAGCATGTCGGAGACAAACTCGACGTGCTGCTCGATCGAGACGAGAACCTGCGAGCGGATCGACGGGCTGCCAGGCTGAGCCAGCATGAACATGTTGGGAAATCCGTTGGCCATGAGACCAAGATAGGTCACCGGGCCGTCCGCCCACTTATCCCGGAACTGCTGGCCATTCTTGCCACGCACATCGACCTTCAACATTGCGCCGGTTCCGCTGTCGAACCCGGTCGCCAGAATAAGGATGTCGAGCGGATACGTCCGATCGCGTGTCTTCACGCCGTCCGGCGTGATGGCCTCGATCGGATCGGCTTTGACATCGACGAGGCTCACATCGGGTCGATTGAAGATCTCGAGGTAGCCGTTCTCGGCAATGATCCGGCGCTCACCGATGAAGAAGCCACGCGGTGTCAGCAGGTCAGCCAGCTTCGGATCGCGCACGCGCTCACGGATCTTCTGCCGGAAGAAATCCGAGACCCGTTCGTTGGCGACTTCGCTGGTCATGAGGTCGGACACACCGCCGAAGAAATAGAGCCCGCCGGTCACCCATAATTCTTCGAGACGTGCCTTGAGAGCATCACCTTCCAGATGCGCAATGGGGCCGGTGGTGAGCTGCCCGAGCGACTTGACCTTGGGGAAGAGCGTGCCGTTGCCGGTCCAGCGAGCTTCCTCGCGGAAAGCGTTGTACCCGGCTTTGAATTCGCGCGTGTAGTCCGGATCGGCCGGGCGATTCCAGCCTGGCACAAGGAAATTGGCCGTTCGTTGGAAAATGTACAGGTGCTTGATCGGCTCTGCAGCGACGGCCGTGGCGGTCTGCACGCCGCTGGATCCCGTGCCGATGATGCCAACGCGCTTGCCGGAAAAATCGACCTCGTGCAGCGGCCATTGGTTTGTGTAATAGGCCTCGCCCTTGAACGTCTCTAGCCCCGGCAATTGCGGCTTTGCCGGCACCGAGTAGCCGCCCGTCGCCATGATGAGATAGCGCGCTCTGCCTGTCCCGCCCTTATCGGTGGTCACGGTCCATGCATGGTCGGCTTCATTGTAAACGCAGGATTCGATGCGCGTGTCAAACGTGATGGAGCGGCGCAGATCGAAACGGTCCGCGACATGGTTGGCGTAGCGCTCGATTTCGGGCTGCGCCGCATAAAGCTCCGTCCATTCCCACTCCTGCTCGAGGTCCTTGGAGAAGGAGTACGAATAGGCCAGGCTGTGAATGTCGCAGCGTGCGCCGGGATAGCGATTCCAGTACCAGGTTCCACCGGGGCCGCTGCCGGCTTCGAAGCAGCGGACCGAGAAGCCGGCTTCGCGCAGGCGATGCAGCATATACATGCCGGCAAAACCGGCCCCGACGATGATCACGTCGTATCGATCGATGTGGCCTTGAGGCTGATGGTCCTCGTCCGTGGATGTGTTCATCGAGCCGTGTCCTCCCAAACCTGGCCAAGGCTGGCAGCATAGACGCTCGACTGTCCCGATCAACCGCAGCGCGGCCCGCCGGACCGGCCGCGCAAGCCGCCATGACCGAGATTGACGCGCCGTCCGCTCGGGCGGACAGTTGCCCCCTTGGGAGAGGAGCGAAACGAATGCAGGCCAATCCATTGCGTGCCGGGATCGAGCGCGGCGAATTGCAGCTTGGTACGTGGGTCAACCTCGTCCACAACCCGGCGATACTGACCCTGCTGAAGGCGGCAGGGCTCGATTTCGCCCGCGTCGACATGGAGCACGCCTCGGCGTCGATGGAAACCATCGCCAACATGGCGGTGCTGGCACGCGCCCTGAACTTTCCGATCGCGGTACGGCCGCCAAAGGCCAACAGGGAGTGGATCACCCGGCTGCTGGACGTCGGCGTCTGGAATCTTCATTGTCCGCAGGTGGAAAATGCCCGTCATGCCGCCGAGATCGTTGCAGCATCGCGCTATGCACCCAGAGGTCTGCGCGGTAACGCAGGGCACAGCCCGGGAACCGATTATGACATAACCGGAACGGCAGCGGAGCGCCGGGCGTTTGCCAACAAGCAGGTGTTCGTTACCGTGATGTTCGAAACCGCGGCCGCGTTTGACGATCTCGACGAGATTGCCGCGATGGATGGCATCGATGCGCTGACCATTGGACCCGCGGACCTGGCGCAGGATCTCGGGGTCTTTGGCACGCCCGACCAGGCGAAAATCCTCGACGAGAAGCGCGACCTGATCCTGGCCGCGGCCAGGAAACACGGCAAGACCTGCGCCATGCTTTGCTCCAGCCAGGAGCAGGCGAAGCAGTGGAAAGAGGCGGGTGCCCTGCTGCTGGCCTATTCCAGCGACAGCGAGGTTCTGCATGGCGCCTATAGCCGAGCCATTGCAGGCATCAAGGGGTAGCGCGGCTTCAGCGGGAGCATGCACGCGCAACGACCGCCCGCACGGCGAAATCATTGGGGGAACCGACGCCATGGCCGACATCGTAAATTTCCAGCTGCGCGACGGCATCGCCACGCTGACGATGGACGACGGCAAAGCAAACGCATTGTCGCTGCGCATGTCCCAGGCCATCGACACCGCCCTCGATCAGGCCGAACGGGAAAACGCGCGCGCGGTCGTGATCCGCGGCCGGACCGGCATTCTGGGTGGCGGCTTCGACCTGAACGTCATCCGGAGCGGCGACGCCGCCGCCAGAGCCGCCATGACCGATTCCGGCATGCGGCTGCTCGCGCGGCTCTATCTGCTGCCGCAGCCGCTGATTATCGCCTGCACGGGCCACGCGGTGGCGGCTGGATGCCTGATGCTGCTGACAGGCGACGTGCGGATCGGCGTGCACGGAGCCTTCCGCATCGGCCTGAACGAGACCGGTATCGGCCTGTCACTGCCACAGGCCGGCATCGAGTTGGCGCGTGACCGGCTGCTACCGACGGCGCTGACGGATGCCGTGCTGCTGGCCCGCCTGTATGGCCCGGAGGATGCGGTCCGTATCGGCTACCTGGAGCGGGCCGTGGACGCCGCGGACCTGGATGCGGCCGTGGCCGAGGCGGCGGAGACGCTGGCAAAGCTCGATCCAACTGCGTTCGCCACCACCAAGCGGCGCCTGCGGCAGGCGAGTGTTGATCGTGCCCCTCCGCCGTGACCGGCAGGCGCCGGCGCGTGGCCGATGGGCGGTCCGTCGCTGCGCGCGGTCACGGTGCGGTCAAGCGGCTCCATAAAGAGCCGGCGCAGAGGCTGCGCAGTCAGTCTACCTGACGCGGAAGCCCGAAGCCGGGTGGGTCGCCGGCAAGCGGTCACCGCGGCCGAACAGTTTTTCCCGGAACGTGCCTGGCGCGTAGTCGTGCTTGAACAACCCACGCTCCTGCAGTTGCGGCACCACCAGATCGGCGATGTCCTGGAACGTGCCGGGGGTCAGCGCGTAAGCCAGGTTGAAGCCGTCGACACCGGCCTCCTCGACCCAGCCGCGCATCTCCTCGGCGACCTGTTCCGCTGAGCCAATGATCACCGGCCCGCGGCCGCCAATGGCGGCGTGGCGGGCAATCTCGGCCACGGTCCATTCCCGGTCCGGATCGGCGGTGGTGAACGCCTCCAGCGCCGAGGTCATGGCATCCGTGCCATCGCCCATCCGCACCACCTCTTCCGGCCGCATGGCACCGAAATCGATACCGGTCCAGCCGGACATCAGGGTCAGCGCACCTTCCTCCGACACATGGCCGAGAAAATCGCGATACTTGTCCTGCGCGCGCTGCGCCGTCGTATCGGTGATCACCGTCATCATGGTGAAGATGACCAGGTCGGACGGGTCCCGCCCGGCCAGCGCCGCCTGCTTGCGCAGGTCGGCCACGATGTTGCCGATCACCTTCTTTGATGGGCCGTTGATGAACACGCACTCGGCGTGCTTCGCGGCAAACTGCCGGCCCCGCGTGGAGGCGCCCGCCTGGAACAGCACAGGCGTGCGCTGCGGCGACGGCTCACACAGGTGGATGGCGTCGACGCGGAAATGCGGGCCTTCGTGCTGCACGCGGTGGATGCGTGACGCATCGGCAAAGCGGCGGCCACGGCGGTCGCGCAGCACGGCGCTGTCCTCCCAGCTTCCCTCCCACAGCTTATACGCCGCCTGCATGTAGTCTTCGGCAATGTCATAGCGGTCGTCATGCGCCGCCTGCTTCGGCAGCCCCATCCCGCGGGCCGCGCTCTCCAGGTAGCCGGTGACGATGTTCCAGCCGATCCGCCCCTTGGTCAGGTGGTCCAGCGTGCTCATGCGGCGTGCGAACGGGTAGGGGTGCTCGTAGGACAGCGCACAGGTGACGCCGAAGCCCAGATGCTGCGTCACCAGCGCCATGGCGGTGATCGGCATCAGCGGGTCGTTCACCGGCACCTGCACCGCCTGCTCCAGCGCGGTCTCCGGCCCGCCCTTGTAGACGTCGTAGATGCCCAGCACGTCGGCGAGGAACAGCGCGTCGAACTTGCCGCGCTCCAGGATGCGCGCCAGGTCGGTCCAGTATTCCAGCGTGTTGTACTCGGCGGCGCGGTCGCCCGGGTAGGTCCACAGCCCGGGCGACTGGTGACCGATGCAGGACATGTCGAAGGCGTTCAGGCGGATCTGGCGGGGCATGGTCGAACCTGGGTGGCGGAGCGGAGTGGTGTAGCCTGATACGGCGCTGCCGCGAAACCGGTGCTTTGATCATCCAGCTCCGACGGAGGAAGGCGAGCCGACGACGTCATAGACGAAACCCGGACGGTTTCAGAAGCCGGACACTATGCCGGAGGACGACCGTTTGCGTCACCGAAGGCACTGGGGGAGGGGCATCCAAGTCGGCTGGTTGTCCTCCCGTGGCAGCATCCGCTCCAGGAGCGCCATGACCGTGTCGTCACCCGGCGGCGCCGACGCCGGCATCCGGTCGGCGAATGCCGCGGCGGCCCTCCGCACGACGGCGCGCTTGAACACCCAGGCGGCAGGTTCCTCCAAAATGTCTTTGATCCCGTCGGACATCCCATCTTCGACGCCGATGTCGCTGAGGACGTGGTCCGGTCGGCATCACTTGACTGCACGTCCATGTGATTACAGCCAAGTCGATTACCTTTGCAACAATGCCGACGCCATGATGGCTTGTCATCGCAATGTGTGGCCGGATGAGTGATAGACATTAAGCCAGCTTTTTCGTGGTGGCGGTCGTGGCACCTGTCGGCGCCGATCAGCCCTTTCCAGACCATGAAGCTGCGATTTCCCCGGTCTTGCGCGACCCGGTAATGAAAAGGTCCGCCAGGATTCCTGTGTCTGCCTTAGGCTCTCGGCTATTGCTGCTGGTGGCAAGCGTCGCCGTTCCGCTGACCTTGGTGGGTGTAGCGACGTTATGGGTGCAGTATCGCACCGAACGAACACGCGCAGAGATGCAACTTGTTGAGCAGGCGCGTGCCGTGGCGCAGCTGGTCGATCGGGAATTCCAACGAATGGAGACGGCGGCGCGGGTTCTCGCCTCATCATCGGCGTTGGCCCGCAACGATCTCGCCGCGTTCGCCAACGAACTATTGGCGACTCGCAGCCTGCTCTCGGCCGGTCTGCCGGCCGGGACGGAGCCCGTGAGGATCAGGGTGCTCGATGCGGAGGGCCGGCTGCGTCTCGATACTTACGTGCTTGACGGTGGTGTGGCATTCCAGCGCGGCCTGCCCCACGCTCAGACAGCAATCGCCACCGGCCGGACCCAGATCTCCGACCTTCAGATAGGCCCAATTACCGGCCGTCCTTATGTGGTCATTGCTGTCCCTGTGTTTGCACCTGCACCAGCAGGACCCGAAGCCAGTCGCCCATCCGGCGCCATCGGCGCCAACATCCCGCGTGAGCGTCTGCTTACCATCGTCAATGAAGCCGGACTGCCGCTCGGCGCCGATGCATCTGTGCTGGACCGTAAGGGGATTATCGCGGCGCGATCCTTCCGGGATGCCGAAACGGTTGGCAAACCGCCCCTGCCCGACGTGCTGGCGGCGGTCCTGAGGGACAAAGTGGGTCTCGCGCCATCCGGTTTGATGACGCTGGATGGCGTTCAATCCGTCATCGCCTACGCACATGCGCCTTTCAGCGGCTACATCGCCATGCTGGCCGTTCCGGAAGACGTGTTCCTTGCGCCGCTGTGGTCCTCCCTGCTCCAGACCGCGGGCATCGGTGCGCTGGTGCTGGTGGTGGGTCTCGGCACCGCAACTGTCATGGCACGCCGGATCGTCAGCGCGTTCCAGCGTGTGCCGATGGTGGCCGCGGAGGCTGTCGAGGCTGGCGGAGTCTTGGGAAGACGAACGGGTCTTCGCGAGGCGGATCAACTCGCTGGGACAATCGCATCCGCGGAGATGAAACGTCGTGCGAGTGACGCGGAGTTTGCGTTGCTGGCGGATGCCATGCCGGGCTGGGTCTTCATCAGCGATGCGGCCGGGCACAACCTTTACGTCAACCGAACATACGTGCAGCAGGCCGGCGTCACCGAGACAGAGGTTATGGGTCAGGGTTGGCTGGCCCTCCTGCATGAGCAGGATCGGCCGCGTATACCGATCGCCTGGCGCGAGGCGGCCCGTGCAGGCACAGACTACGTTGTTGAATACCGTGCTCGCGTACGGGACGGAAGCTATCGTTGGTTTCTGTCCCGGGGCCGGCCGCTGCGAGACGGATCTGGCCAGATCTTTCGCTGGTTCGGCGTTGCCGTAGATATCGAGGACCGGCACACTGCTGAAGAGGCCTTGCGCGATACCGAAGCCCGGCTGCGTGCCTTGACGCAGGAACTGGAAGCGCGTGTGCAGACCGAGGTGGCGGCGAGAGAGGCCGCACAGGTCCGCGCGGCGCACGCCGAGCGCATGCAGGCTCTGGGCCAATTGGCGGGCGGGCTCGCGCACGACTTCAATAACATTCTTCAAGGTGTCCAGGGCGGCGCTGCGATCATCAATCGACGCGCCCACGACGTGGATGCCGTGCGCCGGTTCGCCGGCATCATCCTTGATGCTGCCGTACGAGGCGCCTCGGTGACCCGCCGGCTACTTGCCTTTGCCAGGCGTGGCGACCTCAGATCCGAGCCGCTGAATGCCAAGGATCTGTTGGAGGGCATGCGCGAGGTGCTTGGCTCTGCCCTGGGCTCAATTGTGGATCTGCATATTGAAGCGCCGGTTAGCCTGCCTTTGATGCTGGCTGACAAGGCGCAGTTGGAAACCGTGCTGGTCAACCTGGCGACCAATGCCAGGGACGCCATGCCGGATGGCGGCACACTGACCTTTGCGGCTGCCTCCGACGTGGTGGAGGAGCAGTGTATCCACCCGGCTGATCTTCGTCCTGGCGGTTATGTGCGGCTTACCGTCAGCGATACTGGCGTAGGCATGGATCAGGCAACGCTCGTGCGGGCGATGGAGCCGTTCTTCACCACCAAGTCGCAGGGCAAAGGCACGGGTCTTGGCCTGTCCATGGCCAAGGGCTTCCTGGAACAGAGTGGTGGCGGACTGACGCTGCACAGCATATTGGGCCGTGGCACGACGGTCAGCCTGTGGTTGCCGGAAGCACCAGCGGCGGACGCCGGGGCTGAGGTCAACGACGTGATGGGCCTGCCGGAGCGCCGCGCGGACCGGCACATCCTGCTTGTCGACGACGAAGCGATGGTAAGAGAAACGATGGCCGAGAGCCTTGAGGAGATCGGATACAGCGTGCTGGTCGCGGAAGATGGCGCCAGCGCACTGGGCATTCTCGACGCAGGCGAAGCGGTCGATGTCCTGGTCACCGATCTCACGATGCCGGGCATGAGCGGGCTCATACTTATCCGTGAAGCGCAGAAGCGGCGTCCCGCACTGCCGTCGGTCTTGGTGACTGGCTACGCAGGCGATGGCGCGCAGCTTGCTGTGAGCGGTGCGTTGACGGGAGCCTTCTCGCTGCTGCGCAAGCCCGTCACTGCCGGGCAGGTTGCGGATCGCATAGAGGCTCTCCTGGAGCCCGTGGCGAACAATGATCCACTACAGCCGAACCATGTATAGCAGAATGAAACGTAACATTTATCGAGCAGGCGAAATGTTCCGGATAGGTTACTTTTCGGCTTATGACCTGCGGCTTGGACCGCCGCCGACACAGGCGCGCTCGGGAGGCCCGGAGCGGCCGGCGCCGCGCACGATGTCGAGCGGAACCAACCATCTCTCTTGAGTCATCGAGATGGACCTTAGTCGCGTAACCCCGTTCGGTTTGACCATCCCTGGTTGATGGCGGCGGCGAAGCCAGAGCAGCCGCCGATGTGCGGGCCGCTCGCTACGCCGCCCGGCGTGCCATGCCGGCCTCGACAAGCGGATAATCGAGCGTCGCCGCCACGGTCACTTCCAGCAGCCACGTCCCTTCACCCGGCACTGCCAGCCCGGCCGCGCCGTCGGTCCAGCGCCGCAGGGTCCGCGCATCGTGCCATTCCGGCGCCCACCAGCCCTCGGCCAGGTCCGGATCGTCCAGCGCCACATCAACGCGCTCGGTCCCGCGCCGCCAGGCCAGCCGCGCTACCAGCACACCGAGCCGCCGGCTGTCCGCAACCCATGGCTGGAGCGCACCCGGCACGGCGGCGCGCGACATCAGCCGCACCGACCGGACGCCACGCGGCACGACAAAGACCGCCCGCCCGTCGCCGTCCATCAGCGGCGCCACGCGGCGGCCCCCAGCCTCGATGCACAGTCCCGGATCGCTTGTCGTTACCGGCGCCTCCGGCAGCCGCCAGCCCAACCGTGTCGCCCGCGTCGCCAACTGCTGCCAGAGTGGTTCCAGCACCGCGGGATCATCGGTGAACGGCGCATAGGATTGCGCGACACGGGCCGCCTGGCCGCCGGCAAAATCCGGATGGAGCACCGTCGCACCGCCGCCATTGCTGAACATCGCGCGGTTGCCAGTGTCGAGGTAGCTTTCCGTCGTCAGCCCTTCGCTGAACAGCACGTCATGGCTGTCGAGTTCCACGTGGTAGTAGGTCACGCGCCGCCACGCCGTCTCCCGCATGATGGAGGCGCCGTTCACCAGCAGCCGCGCCGGGATCAGCCTTCCGTCGTGGAACACCGCGTGATCCGGCGACAGGAACAGATCGCGCGCCGGCGCGCCATCGGCGATGCAGCCCGCGCGGAACCGGATCGGCTGTGCAAGCTCCGGCTGCGGATGCCGCGCCAGATCGACGGCACGGGTGCCGATCCAGCGCACCGGCCGGTACTGTCCGGAAATGGTCAGGATCAGGTCGCCGGCCGCCAGATGCTCGACCGGGACCGCGCCGGCCGCGGTGGTGATCAGCGTGCCTTCGGCAAAACAGGCCTGGTTGAACTGTATCTCGGTGCCGCCGAAGCCGTCCGGCACGGCGAGCAGGCTGGATGAACTTAGCGGCGTATCCAGCGTGAAGGCTTCGCTGTCCGTGCCGTTGGTCACGGTCAGCGTCGAGCCGGTGACAAATGCCGTCACCCCGGCGGGGGCCAGCCCGCGCAGGTCCAGGTGATTCAGCGCCAGATCGAGGCCGGACAGGTGGGCGGCGAAGCTCCGCGCGCCCACCGGTTTGCTGTCCAGTTGCAGCGTGGTGCCGACCGAGAACAGGATCGGTCCGCTGCCGGCCGCATTGTCGGCGCCAAGCTCCAGCGTGCCGCCGGCCAGGGTGATGCCGCCGGTGAAGTTGTTGGCGGCGCCGCCGGTGGGCGCCAGCTTGACCCTGCCCGCGCCCTCGATCACCAGGGCGCCGGCGCCCTTGGCGCCGCTGACCGACCCGGCCTCATCGGCAATGACGCCGGTGATCGTGGTGATCTGCCCGGCGGTCTGGCCGGTGCCCAGCCGCAGGGTCTGCACCGCGCCGCTGCCGCCGGTGGTCTGGCCGTTCAGGAAGATGGCCGAGCCGAGGCCGAGGCCGGACTGGCCGCCACTTGCTCCGCCTTGGACGTTTCCGTCTTCCAGGTTGGAACCGGCGATAGCGAGGCTGGCGCCCTGTTGGAGGAATATGTCGCCGCCGGCGCCGAGGCCACCGCCGCCTACGAAATTCGTTGGGATATCCCCAAGGGCATTGT
>JAFEFW010000071.1 GCA_018240405.1 Pseudomonadota bacterium | reverse complement strand
ACACGCCGCGCAGGCAGCCATGCAGGCCGAGTATGACGACCGCGTCGTCACCAATTACGACCTGCTGATGCGCCTCGTTGACCAAGCCGCAACCGCGCCGGGAACAACGTTCGTGCGCATTGGCCCTCAGGCACCGGATGCCGCGCGACAGGCTCAGCTTGCCGTCGATTGGGGGGCTCGCACGATCCGTCGACCGACCGCCTGGGTAGCAAACGCACTCGAATCGCTGGCAGATGTGCTTACACCCGTTGGGACAGACGGCAAAGTAAGCAAAGCCCGCCTGCCGCGCCTGCTGGCTACCCTGCGCCAGGTCCGCTCAGGGATAACCGCCTGGAGTTCCGATCAGGTTGACCAGGACCTGATCGGTCATTGCGAGATGGTCAGGGCGCTCGCCGATCTTACCCTCACGTTGGGTGCCAGCGTGCTCAAACAGGCACAGGACCTGACGAGGGACATGGTCGGGCTGCTGCGGCGCTGGGCGGCCGAACCCGAGGAGCTGGCAGAACTGGCCGCGCGCCCGGACTGGCTGCTGGATGGATGGGAACAAATCTGCCTGATCTGGAACTGCGCCAGGGATGAGGCCGAGCGCCGAGCGGCAATCGCGGAAATTGTTGGATTGACGCCGATGCTGCCGAAGGAGGCCGATCATTGGTTGAACGGCGCTGAGGCACTCAGCGACATGCTGCGCTATCGTCGCCTCGTGCCGCTGAATGAAGACTGGCGCACCGGCGTTATTGCCTTCAGGTTGATCGAGCGGAATGAGCAGTTCCGCGCAATGGCCGCATGACGAGGACGTCCATGCTCGGCAGCAACCAGCACATTTCCCCAGCCACCCTGAAGGGTCTTCGTCGTGAACTGGTTATGGTGGAGGACGCCAAGATCCGGCGCATCACCACGTTGGTGGAGGCGTCCGGCGATCCGGCGGTGAACCAGGCGCTGCTGGACCCGGTGCGCACGCGACTACGCCAGATTCAACCACCGCGACCGCTCCGCCTGACGCGCCTGCTTTTCATGCCGTTCAACCCAATCATCGTGCCGGCGAAATCGTGGCGTAGTGACAGCCCCGCCGTGCCCCGCACCGCATTGCTGCCCATCGACCGTCTGGTAGAGACAATGCTGGGAGAGGATGCGGCCGCGATCCGGGCGCAACTTACCGGGCGGGACACCGAGGATGTTCAGGCGGTTGCGGACGTCGGCGCGGTCTTGTGGCGCAAAGCGGCCGAAATCGCCGGCCAGGCCGAGGGGGTACCGCGCTGGAGCGAGAGCGGACTGCCGGTCTCCGTGTCACTACCCATCCTGCGCGCCATGGCCGTTGTCTGGCGTCGTGCCTTACAGCTCCGCACATTGCTGCGCGACGAAGAAATCGGTGCGTTGAAAACGGACGAACGCGCGGTCAATGCTATCCTGGCGGATGCGCCAATGGAATCGTCCCTTGGTGCCGCCATGCTGATCCATTTGGTGTTGCTGCAACTGCCGTCTGCGGCCAGGTATGTACGTCTGTTTGTCAGGACATACGGTGACAGCAGCGCCTTGGCGCTGCTGCAGCGGGCGCTCAAGCGCAGCATCGACGACACGGTCGCCGATCTGGAGAGGGCAGACGCATTCAAAGACCCGGTGACCAATGCCGCCCTGGATCATGCCGGGGACCATGTGCGGACGCTGACGACATTGCTGGCACAGATCGAAGCTGACATCGGCGATTCCAGCATGCCTCCGCGCCTGAAGCTCATCCGCGATAGCCTTGGCAAGGCGTGCCGGGCCCGTTTCTCTATGGGTATGACCCAGGAGCTGATTGCACCGTTGGATGCAGCCAATCCTATCGCGGACGGCCAGCAGGCTCAGATCGAAGCCACCGCGCGAGATCTCCGCACGATAGAGGCCGCAGCCCGGCCGTTGGGCGGCGGACGCGACTATGACGGGATGCTCGAAGCCGGTGCGCGCGCGGTGGCCGCGGCGGCGCAGCGCGGCGCATTATCGCGTATCGGTCAGATCCGCCTGACCGAGATTCTGTGCGGGCCTGAAGCCGCTCTCACCCTGTATCGATCGTGACCGGCGACCGCGGTCGGGTCGCCGACGCCGCGCACGGGGGCACGGCAGCCTGATACGTGGCACTTGACATCCTTATACTCATGCTTAGCATAAGGGGTCTAATGCTCAGGATGAGCATTAGATATGGGGAGGGCTAAGCATGTTGACCGCGGACCTTCTGGAACGGACCGCACCGTTATACGAGCGCGTCCGGACGGTGATCCCAGCGATGGAATGGCCGGTCTTCGCCGAGGATATCGACGCCATCCTGGCACTGAAGAAGCAGCGTAACGCAGTGATCCTGGCGCATAACTACATGACTCCGGAGATTTTCCACTGCGTCGCGGACATCGTGGGCGACAGCCTGGCCCTGGCGCGCGAGGCGACCAAGGTTGACGCAGATGTGATCGTACTGGCCGGCGTCCATTTCATGGCGGAGACGGCGAAGATGCTGAATCCGCAGAAGAAGGTGCTGATCCCGGACAGCCGGGCGGGATGCTCGCTGGCGGAGTCCATTACGGCGGCGGATGTCCGGCTTATGCGGGAGAAGCATCCGGGCGTGCCGATCGTGACCTACGTGAACTCGACGGCCGCGGTAAAGGCGGAGTCCGATATTTGCTGCACATCGGGCAATGCATTGAAGATCGTTGAGTCGCTGGGTGTCGATACCGTCATCATGCTGCCGGACGAATACCTGGCGAAGAACATCGCCGCGCAGACCAAGGTAAAGGTGCTGACCTGGGCCGGACATTGCGAGGTGCATGAGCGCTTTACCGCCGCCGACGTCCGGACGTTGCGCGCCGAGAACCCGGGCGTGATCGTCCTGGCGCACCCGGAATGTCCGCCCGAGGTCGTGGCCGAAGCCGATTACGCCGGGTCTACCGCCGATATGTCCGCGTTCGTCGGCCGCGAACAGCCGGCCAAGGTCGTGCTGCTGACCGAATGTTCCATGGCTGACAATGTCTGCGTTAACCATCCGAAAGTGTCGTTCGTCCGCCCGTGCAATCTGTGCCCGCACATGAAACGGATCACGCTGCCGAAGATCCGCCACGCACTGGAGACGATGACCGAGGAGGTCACCATCGATCCGGTGCTGATGGAACGCGCCCGCCGGTCGGTCGAGCGTATGCTGGAGGTGAAATGATGCTGCCCGGCCTGCCGATGGTGATGATCGAACCGGTGGTGCGGGGCGCGCTGCTGGAGGATCTGGGGCGCGCCGGCGACCTGACGACCGACTCGATCGTCCCGCCGGACGCCGTAGCGAAGACGGTGCTGGCGGCGCGGCAGCCGGGCGTGGTGGCGGGGCTGGACTTCGCCATCTGCGCCTGGCGGTTGATCGATCCGGCCATCCGCGTCGATGTGGCGCTGCCCGATGGCAGCCGGCTGCGGCCCGGCGATGTCATCGCCACGATCGAAGGGCCGGCGCGCGGCATCCTGACCGGCGAGCGGGTGGCGCTGAACTTTCTGTGCCACCTGTCCGGTGTGGCCTCGGGGACACGTGGTATTGCCGATGCGATCGAAGGAACCAAGGCGCAGGTCTGTTGCACCCGCAAGACGATGCCGGGGCTGCGGTTCGCGCAGAAATACGCGGTGCGCGTCGGCGGCGGGTCGAATCATCGTTTCGGCTTGGATGATGCGGTACTGATCAAGGACAACCACGTCGCCATCGCCGGCGGCGTGCGTCCGGCGGTGGAACGCGCGCGGCGCGGCGTGGGTCATCTGGTGAAGATCGAGCTGGAGGTCGACACGTTGCAGCAGCTGGCAGACGCGATGACGTTGGGCGTTGATGCCGTACTGCTCGACAATATGGGTCCTGACACGCTGCGCGAAGCGGTGTCGATGGTCGCGGGCCGCGCGATCACCGAGGCGAGCGGGCGCATCCGGCCTGATACCGCTCCTGCCATCGCGGCAAGCGGCGTCGACCTGCTGTCGGTCGGCTGGCTGACCCATTCGGCCACAGTGCTGGACGTGGGGCTGGACTGGGTGGGATAACGGCGTTGCGCTCGCCCGCGTACCAACGGAAGCGGGATTGCCGGCAAGGGTGCCGCGGCGGTGCTGTGGCGACCGTGTCCGCAAGTCTGGACGCGCGGGCCGTCATCACACCGGGTATCGACAGTCGTGACATCCACGCAAGCGGTCGCCCAACATAGGAAACGCAGCGGCAACGTCCAGTCCACGACATGGACCGGGCCCCGTCCCACCTAGGCTGGCGCCAACGCCGGCCGGCGCTGCAGCCCGAGCCACACCACCGCCAGCAGCGAAACCAGCACCAGCACAATCGCGCCCTCATTCAGCACGAACCAGCCGACGCGCTCCTGCACGAAACCGGCGAGGAAGCTCGCCGTGGCCGTTGTGCCAAAGATCAGGAAGTCGTTCAGCGCCTGCGCCTTGCCGCGCTCCGCCGGGCGGTAGCAGGTGGTCAGCAGCGTCGTTGCGCCAATGAACAGGAAGTTCCACCCTACCCCGTTCAGCATCAGCGAGACCCGGAAATTCCATGCGGTCACACCCAGCATCGCTACGATGACCCCGGCCATCAGGATCAGCGAGCCAAGTGCCATGATCCGCACGGTGCCGAAACGGGTGATCAGGCCGCCGGTGAAGAAGGACGGCGCGTACATCCCCATCACATGCATGAAGATCGTCACCGGCGGTTCGGTCGGCGGCAGGCCGCAGCCGACAATCGCCAGCGGCGAGGAGCTCATCAGGAACATCATCGTGGCCCAGGACGACACACCCGCCACTACCGCGGCCGCGTAGCGCGGCTGGCGGGCGATCTGCCACAACGGGCGCGCCGGTCCCTCGGCGGCTTCCGCCTTGTGCAGCGGCGGAAACTTCACGAACCCCATCAGGAAGAACACGACGACGTGGATGACGATCATCGATACATAGGTGCCGAGATACAGCGGCAGCAGCGCGTCGAACGTGGTGCGCGCCAGGATCGGGCCGAGGATACCGGCCGCAACGCCGCCGGTGGTCACCCAGGAGATCGCCTTCGCCCGCCAGGTGAACGGCACCAGCTCAACGGCCGCGAAACGATAGAGCTGCAGATTGGCGACTGCGTAGCCGAGCAGCAGGCCACCCACGCACATCAGCACGAAATTCGCGTAGAGCAGACCCAGGGCGCAGCACGTCGCGCCTGCCATGCCGAAGAGAGACCCGACGCGAAAGCCGATGCTGCGCCCCAGCCGCATCATCAAGGCGGAGGCGGGAAACACGCCAACCATGACGCCGACATGCTGCATCGTCGTCGGCAGCGTCGCCAGTTCGCGCATCGGGAAGAAGGTGATGACCGCCAGTGCGGTGACACTCAGCATCATCACGTTGCCTGCCTGCCCGATGGCCTGGCAGCAGGTGAGCGTAAAAAGATTTCGCTTCATCGCCCCGGTGAGCAATGAAGCATTGGCAGTAGACGTCTCCATGCGGGAAAGACTATCTCTTTCGGTGCGTCGCGCAAGGTTGTCGGGCCGAAGCTATCGGGCTATGCAGGGCGGTGGACCGTTACGGGAGGAGCCCATGTCCTACACCCTGGAGCAACTCAGCGCCGACATTCGCGCCGCGCTGAAGGCCAATGCCGGACCGGCCGGCAAGCAAGCGGTCTGCGCCCTGGTGTCGAAGGCGCTGGTGGATGAGGCGTTCATCGCCAAGCACCTCACCGCCGATCAGTGCCGGCCGCGCAAGGTGCTGTATGAGGATCCGGAGCTTGGCTTCTGCGTCTGTGGCCATGTCTATGAAGGCGCCGCGAAGGGCGGGCCGCACGACCACGGCTCAAGCTGGGCGATCTATGGTCTTGCCGTCGGCGACACCGAAATGACCGACTGGCGGATTGTCAAAAAGGGCGCCGGCGAGACGCCGTCGCTGGTGGAGCCGGAGCGCAGCTATGTGCTGAAGCCGGGCGACGCGCATTTCTACGATGTCGGCGTTGTCCACTCCCCGAACCGGGCCGGTCCGACGAAATTGATCCGCATCGAAGGCGCAAATTTGGATCACATCCAGCGTTCGAACATCAAAGCCGCCTGACGCCGCACCCGCGGCGTGGATGCGGAATGGCCTGCCACGCCGCGACTCTCGCGTCGCGCGGCAGGGCGGCCTGACTACCGGACCCGCCTGCTGCGCGCTGCGCGGGCCAGGCGACGCCGGCGCCGGTGAAGTGCCCGGCCCACCAGCCATCCAGCCCCGACCATGATGCCAATAGCCGCGAACGGCCGCTGCCTGATGGCGCCGGCAACAACCTGGGTGCGGGCCTGGACCTGCTCGCCGGCGGTTCCAACGGCCTCTTCGGCGCGGTTGGTGAACTGCGCCAGCGCAGGTGGTTGACGCGTCAGCTGGTCGATCTCGGCGCGCATGCGGTCGAGCTGAGCCTGGCTGCTTTCGGTTCCGGCCACTTCATCCTCCGTCGGCTTGGCGGACAGAACGCGGGTTCATGAGCAGGGTTGCTGCGTCGCCGCCATCACATCGACGCACCGCTATGATGCGTCTTCGGAAGGAAGGACGCCCGCCGAGCGGGTTGATCAGCCGTGAGAGTGCAAGCCACGCGCCGCGGGAACCGACTGATTTTCGCTGCGGGCGGCGCGCATGACCCTACTCCAGGTCCGGCAAGCGTCGCGGCGTAGCGGTCATGCCGAACCGGCCTGCTGTTCCGCCGCCGCGGCGACGGCGGCACGCACCGGCGTCCACACCTGCGTGCGGTGGTTCGGGTGCAGGCCAGCGGCGAAGCCGCCGTCCACCGGCAGCGCCACACCGGTCACAAAGCCGGCGCGATCGTCAGCGAGCCACAGCACCGCCTCGGCGATGTCGTCCGGACGGCCGCCGCGCGGCAGCGGCTGCGCCTCGTCCAGCACCGGCGCCACCTGGGCCACGACGCTGTCCAGCATCTGCGTCGGCAGATCCATCGCCCGGGTGAAGATCGGCGTGGCGATCAGCCCCGGACAAATGCAATTGACACGGATGCGGTCCGCGGCCAGTTCCAGCGCCGCCGCCTTGGTCAGGAACACCACCGCCGACTTGGCGACGCCGTAGGCGGTACCGGTGCTGCCCGGCACCAGGCCGGCGACGCTCGCTGTCGAAACGATGCTGCCGCCGCCCTGCCGCTTCATCACCGGCGTGGCGTGCTTGATTCCGAGCATGACGGAGCGGAGCAGCAGGTTCATGGTGAAGTCCCAGCCCTCGACCGTCATGGACTCGACGGGGCTCGGGTCACCGCCGGCGCCGGCGTTGTTGAACATCAGGTCGAGCCGGCCCCAGGTGGCGACGGCCAGCTCGATGGCGGCCGCGATATCGGCTTCGACGGTGACGTCGCAATGGATAAAGCGCACCGCGTCGCCAAGGCGTGCGGCAACGGCCTGTGAAGGCGCATCACGGATGTCGGCGAGGACAACGCGCCAGCCCTGCTCGACGGCACGTTCGAGCGTGCGGCGGCCGATGCCGGAGCCGCCGCCGGTGATGACGGCGACCTTGGGATGGGTGTTGGGCATGCGGCGGTTCCTCCTGGATGGATGTTATCGCCGTAGCTACTCAATATTGATATGAGCCGCCATGGCCGAGACCACCTCGTTCTGCGTCGACGCGCACTTTACGAATTCCGTCGGAACGCAAGGCAGCGAGGGCCGCTTCAATAGTGCCAGCGACACCGCGCCTGCTGGGCTGCGCCTGTTGGAAGAACAGGCGGCATGGCTCGGGGCATTGCGCGCCGCGTTGAGAGAAGGTTAGGGAAGCGGCATCGACAAAGACCCCGTTAGCGGAAACTCAGCGCGAATACCCTGGCCAGCGCCGAAACGTCCCGCAGGGGGTATTGTTACTATGAGCGACCGATCACGGCGCCACATCGGACGCGCGGTACGGCGACGATTTTGTCCACCATGATCTGGGACGGCGCGCGCAGTCCTGCCGCCGGCATCCACCACGGCATCGATGAATGCGAGCGCCTCACGTTCCTCAGTGGCACCGCGCAGCAGCTTGGCCTGCCGCGCGGCCTCTGCGCGAAAGCCGGGGGTGCTCGGATCAGGGACCCAGACGCGCAGCAGCTTCAACCCCTCCGCCTTCCGACTGCGGCGGTAGCGCTGCAATTTATTCAGCCCGTCGCGGCTCGTCGCACGTGGCATAGGTTGCTCCTGTTTCATGGCAATAGGCAGTGCGCCACCGTTGGTACTTCAAGCATGTGGCTGATGGCAGAGGCTTCACGAATTGCCCCCACTCCACCAGCATGCCACCCTTGACCGTCCCGAAGCGACGGAGCCCCGCCATGGACCCTACCTTCCTGTCCGCCGTGCAACTCGCGGATCTGGTCCGGATGAAACGGATCGGCGCCGTCGAATTGCTCGACCACTTCATTGGCCGCACCGAACGTCTCGACGGTCGTATCAATGCGGTCGTTGTGCGCGACTTTGACCGGGCGCGCGAATGGGCGAAATCGCTGGACCAGCAGGCGGATAAGTCCGCACCGCTGTTTGGCGTCCCTACCACGGTGAAGGAAAGCTTCGACATTGCCGGGCTGCCCACCACGCGCGGCCACGCCAGCCTGAAGGACCATCCGGTCCGCGTCACCACCCTGCCGATCCGCCGCCTGCAACACGCTGGCGCCGTCATCTTCGGCAAGACCAACGTACCCGTCGACCTCGCCGACTGGCAGAGCTACAACCCGGTCTACGGCGCCACCTCGAACCCCTGGAACACCGCCCATACCCCGGGTGGCTCCTCCGGAGGCTCCGCGGCCGCGCTCGCCGCCGGGCTTTGCGGCTTTGAGCTTGGCACCGACATCGGCGGCTCAATTCGGGTGCCGGCGCATTTCTGCGGTGTGTTTGGCCACAAGCCGACCTGGCACCTGCTGCCGAATTACGGCGATCCCGCCACATCCTCCGCCGCCGGCACCGACATCGCCGCGCTTGGCCCGATCGCCCGTTCCGCCACCGATCTGGCTGTCGCACTAGATGTGCTCGCGGGTCCCGATCCGGATGAGACCGGGCTGACCTACAACCTCCCTGCACCGCGCTTCACCGGGCTGAAGGAGCTGCGCGTCGCCGTGTGGGCGGAGCAGCCGGGCATTGCCGCCGACAGCGAAACGACCGCAGCGGTGCTTGGTGCTGCCGATACGCTGGAGAAACAGGGTGCGACGGTCAGTCGTACTGCCCGCCCGAGCTTCGACCCGATCCAGGCGTATCATTTGTATCTGCGCCTGCTCGACATGGCCTGGAGCGGCCGCATGTCCGACGACCAGGTCGGCGCCCAGCGCAAGCGGGCCGCGGCCCTGGCGCCCGACGACATGAGCGCCGACGCGATCATGGTCCGCACCGTCGGCACCACGCACCGCCACTGGCTCGGCCTGAACGAGCAGCGCATGCGCTGGCGCCGGGCCTGGAGTGCGTTCTTCCGCGACTACGACGTGCTGCTCTGCCCCGCCTTCGCCACCCCTGCCCTGCCGCATCGCCAGGACGGCGCGACGTGGGAGCGGCGGATCACCGTCGGCGGGCAGGAGATCGCCTACAACGATTTACTGTTCTGGCCTGGTCTGACGGGCGGCTACCACCTGCCCGGCACAGTTGCGCCGACCGGTGCGCTGTCGAGGGCTGGCCTGCCGATCTGCGTGCAGATCGCCGGCCCGATCTACGGGGACCGCACGACGATTGCCGCTGCCGCGCTGGTTGAGCAGGCGCTTGGCGGCTTCACGCCGCCGCCGGGATGGTGACCGCGCTACCCGGACGCTCCGGAGGGAAGGTGCACCTTACGGTGACGACGGGCAGCCGGCTCCACCACCTCCAGCACCGAGCACGACTCCGCCCTGAGACGGATCGATGATGTGCCGCTCGGGTTGATGCATGACGGTTGAGCTACGAGGATCGAGGCTCAACCGATACGCCGATGGCGCCTGATCACGGCCATGTTCACGCGGGGCAGCCCATTCGGTGCCGTGCCCAATCGCCGCTATATCACCGACACTGAACTGACTTAGCAATAGAATTGCCAATACAGGCAGCCGAAACGCGCACCGCACATAATTAATTTCCGATAAATTAATGTAATCGGTCGGCAAAATCCGCATCTTACGGCAACGTGTGTGGACTCCCCCTGCGAGGCAAGGCCTTTCGATCCGTCATGACATTCTGGCGGCGAATGGTCGGCAGCCAGGTTCAGCCAAAGTTGGGAGGAATACCAGTGGCAGAGTATAGATGGGCAACGCCGGTAAGTGGCGACTGGAATACAGCCGCCTTATGGAGCCCGGCAGCCGTTCCAAACGATCCAGCAGCAAGTGTAACGATCGATAATCCGACGCTCGCCCCCTACCTCGTCACCATCGCTGCCGGTGAAGTACAGACGATCGGCTCCCTGTCGATGAACGATAATTTCGGGCGCATCGGGTCGAACACAGCGCCGTACAACGCGGCGATCCTGAACGTCAGCGGTACTTTGAATTTCGCGCCAGGCTCAGCCGGATCAATCGGCGGGTCGCTGCAGAGCGAAATCTACATGATTAACGGGACGATTGTTAATCCGGGTACGGTGAACGCCTTCGTCCAGGGCATTGGCAATGTGCTTATCACCGGCACGAACGGTATCTATTTCACCAACTGGCTGCAGTCGCTGAGCGGCGTTGTCACGGTCGACACGAAGTCAATCGCTGAGCTGAACGGCAATACTCTGTTCGACGGCATCTTCGAGGCACAGGGCGCCGGCGCCGTCGTGAATCTGGGTGGGCCGCGGCAGAACCTGATCGTCAACATCCAGACGATCGAAGGCCCGCCCCTGATCCCCGAAGGCTGGACCGAGTTGATTTTGAACGGCAACCCGAGCGCAATCGGCCAGTGGAACGGTACTGGATATGTTGGTATCGAATCGACACTGACGAACATTGCCAGCCGCGGTACTTTAGATGTCATTGGCGGCCGTGACTACACCAGCCCCAACAGCCTGACGATTGGGGCAGGCGGACTGCTCAATCTGTCTGCCGGCACCGTCACCATGCCGGCGCTGAACATCAACGGCGGCGCGGTACAGGGAACGGGCACCATCAACTCCGGCGTGATCAATAACGGCACGCTGCGGGCCGAGGGCGGATTGCTGACAGTCGGCAGCGGCGGACTGGTAGGTACTGGTATCGTGACGTTCGACTTCGACCAGAAGTTCGGCACGATCTACCCAGCCGGCTCGACCATGGAGGTCCATGGCGTCGGTCCGGGACAGATTTTCGTCATGAACGGCAATGACACGCTGGTGCTGGACACGCCTGCCTCGTTTGCCGGCAGCATCAATGCCAAGGTGGGCGACAAGGTCCTGCTGGGCGGCGTGACGGCGACGACCGCCACGATTCAGGGCAGCCAGGTCGTGCTGCAGAATGGTGCGACAACCGTGGCTTCGTTGAACCTCAACGGAGATTACACTGGCAAAACGTTCGCGGTCTCTCCCTTTGGCACAGGCAGCACGGCCCTGACAGTGACCGCGGGCTCAGCGGCACCTGCAATACCGGTCGCGCCTGGAGCGGCCACCACGCAGGCGCCGCTGACTCTGCCCGCCGCCACGAACAACTTCGCCGTGCTGAACACGACGACAGGCGCTTCTTCACTGGAGAACGGGAATCCCTATATCGGCCCGGTCGCCGGAATCCAGAGCGAGTACGTCAACATAACGACCGACTCCCTCAACGTCACGGCTAACACCCCGAACGTCTTCATCAAGACCGGCTCTGGCACCGACGCATTGAACGTCGCCGGCTCGAATGGCACCAATGTGCTCGACGGCGGTGGCGGCTCGAACTTCCTGACGGGCGGCAGCGGCAAGGATCAGTTCTACGTCGATATCAGGAATCCGTCAGGTCCGGTCTTCTCAACCGTGGCGAACTTCGGGTCAGGCGATGATCTGACGATCTGGGGCGTCTCGCTGTCGGACTTCACTGTCAATCTGTTCGATAACGCGGGCGCGGAAGGGTTCAAAGGGTTGGGCTTTGCCTTCAGCAAGCCCGGGCAGCCGACGGCCAATGCGGTGCTCGCCGGCTACTCCACCGCGGATCTCACCAACGGGCGGCTGAGCCAGGTACTTGGCACGACGCCTGACCTCCCAGGTCTTCCAGGCAGCGCGTTCCTGACGATTCACGCAAACTCATAACCGCCTGAAGCAAGCAGAACGAGGTCTGCGTCGGCCCGGCCGCCGCAGACTTCGTCTCGCTGAGCAAGCCCGCGCGCGGCTGATCCCGGGTTGCCGACCGCCGCGCCGCGGCAACACGTAGTGGGCCGCACGAGGTGTCATGCGGCGTCAGCTGAGCCACAGCATTGAGGCGCTTGTCCTGAACAGTGCCACTCGCTGCCAGTCATGACGGGTTGCTGCGACGATTGCTTTCGCCTAGCGCGATCTGCTATCCGACATCCGTTACGTAACCGGCCGGATCGCAATCACGATCCGCTCCCGCCGCTTGAACAGCAGCACTGTTGCGTTCAACAACGTCTTCCACGGCCAGTATTTCCGGTCCAGCAACTGCATGCCCAATACGTGGTCCGCGCCGCTGACAGTCGTGGCGCGCACCGGCACCCAGTCGCCGGTCACCCGGCCGCGTGCGTCACAAGGCGCGATGCGCGCCTCCGCTGACCGCCGCAGCCGCTTCGCCTTGCCGGAATTGGCCAGCGAGTAAACATAGAGCACAGGCCCCGCCGCCGCGGGGCCGGCCACAAACCAAAGCGGCGTGCGCACGCCACGCCCATCGCGACGATAGGTCTCCAGGTTCAGATAGCGCTGACCGTCGAACGCGGCGAATGGCTCCGCGGCGGCCATTACACGGTCAGCATGATCTTGCCGATATGCTGGCTCGACTCCATCAACCGATGCGCCTCGGCTGCCTGAGCCAACGGAAATGTGGCATGTATCGCCGGCGCACAGCGGCCGGCGTCCAGCACCGGCCACACCTTGGCGCGCAGCTCGTCAGCGATCGCCGCCTTCTGTGCCGTGGTGCGCGGCCGCATCGTGGAGCCGGTGATGGTCAGCCGCCGCACCATGACCTGCACGAAGTCGACATCCGGCGCCTTTGAGCCCTGCAGGAACGCAATGAACACCAGCCGTCCGTCCATCCCCAGGCTGCGTATGTTCTTGCTGATATACGGGCCGCCGACCATGTCGAGGATGACGTTAACGCCCTTCCCCTCGGTCAGCGTCTTCACCTCGGCGGCCCAATCCTGCGTGCGATAATTGATTGCCGCGTCCGCGCCGAACCTCTTGCAGGCCGCGCATTTCTCGTCCGATCCGGCGGTGGCGAAGACGCGGGCGCCGAATTCATGCGCCAGTTGGATCGCGGTAACACCGATGCCGGAGGTGCCGCCATGGATCAGCGCCGTTTCGCCTTCCGCCAGGCGCCCCATCTGGAAGAGATTGGCCCAGACGGTGAAAAACGTTTCCGGCAGCGCCGCGGCCCGCAGCGCGTCATACCCCTTCGGCCAGGGCAGGCACTGCGACGCCGGCACGGCACAGTACTCCGCATAGCCGCCGCCATTGGCCAGGCCGCAGACCAGGTCACCGACGGACCAGGCGGTGACGGCGTCGCCCTTTGCGACCACCTCGCCGGCCACTTCCAGGCCCAGGATCGGCGAGGCGCCGGGCGGCGGCGGATAGGATCCCTGCCGCTGCGCCACGTCCGGACGGTTCACGCCGGCAGCGGTGACGCGGATCAGCACCTCGTCCGGCTTCGGCGCCGGTACCGGACCGGTCGCCACCTTCAGTACATCCGGTGCGCCGGCGCCGTCGGCGTTCACATAGGTCATGGTCTGCGGAATGGACATCGCCTCTGCCTTTGCAATCGGTCACGCAAATTAGGCTCGACGTACGGCGAAGCAAGGGCAACGATCCGCACAAGCCGCTGCATGCGGCGCCATCCGGGAGGAACACAATGCAGGCATCGCAGCACCGCGTGTCGCGGCGCATGGCACTAACCGGCGCCGCCGGAACCGTGCTTCTCGGTGCACGCGCCCTGGCGCAGCAGCCGGCGGCTGCGGCCGGCACAGGCACGCCGCCGCCCAGCGTGATCAGCAACCCGCCACGGCAATGGGGGCACGGGGCACCGCCAGTCATCTACCCCGACCCAGACGTTATTGTCGTAGACCCGGCATTCCGCGGCCTGCGCGTGGGCAATGCGCCATTGCGGCGGGTCTGGACCGGTTTCGGCTGGGCCGAGGGGCCGGCCTGGTCCTCACAGGGCCAATACCTGGTGTTCAGCGACGTCACCGGCGACACGCAATATCGCTTACTCTGGGACGACAGGCGGGTAACGCCATTCCGGAAACCGTCATTCAACAGCAACGGCAATTCCTTCGACTTCCAGGGCCGGCAATTATCGACGCAGGACTTCAATCGCCGCGTGGTGCGCTGGGAGCACGACGGCACGATGACGGTGATCGCAGACAGTTTCGAGGGCAAGCCGCTCAACAGCCCGAACGACCTCGTGCCGCACCCTGACGGCAGCATCTGGTTCACCGATCCGCCCTACGGCGACCAACTGGCTGAGGGTCATCCGGACGAACCGGGCGGCCCGGCCAATCCGGGCGGCAGGCTGAACCCCCGTATCGGGGCGCCGGATGCCGGCGTCATCGGCGGCCGCCGCCGTGAGCTTGAGACGGCGGTGTATCGGTGGGACCCGTCCGGACGGCTGGACATGGTGATTACCGAGGCGCAGGTCCCCGACCCGAAC
>JAFEFW010000070.1 GCA_018240405.1 Pseudomonadota bacterium | reverse complement strand
CTGCCGGCGCAACCGGTCCGGTTGCTGATCGACGGCGTGCTTTGCCAGGAGGGAACCGGCGCCCTGGTGCTGGGTGATCCGTCCAATGTCCTGGTCTGGCTGGCGAATGCGCTGTCGGCGCAAGGGCTCGCCATTGCCGCGGGCGAGTTTGTGCTGACCGGGACGATGACCGGCCTGCATGCGCCGGAACCGGGTCAGACCGCAGTGGCTGACTTCGGTTCGCTTGGCATCGTGGAGGTGGTTTTCGGTTGAGCAGGACCGGCGGGTTTCAGCGACTCCGGCATCGACCGCGAAAGTTTCGGGGCAGGCATGCCGGTCGCCCGCGTAATCGATACGAGCAAGACAGAATGTGCGCCGGGTGATATGTCTGCCTGAGCAGAAGGCAGACAGGCCCGTGACTATCCACGTGCAGACAGGACTGACGGCACTGGCCGCTTCGGGCCGTCGCGCCGGGGGAGCCGCAACGGGAGGCCTCTGTCTCGGCGCAAAGCGGCATGAACGCCGAGCGTGGAGTGAGGCCGCAGCTTGCCTTGCACGCCGTTCGGCTCCTTGCCCGTGCTCCCGGGTTTCACTCGGCGCGGGACGTTGTCGGCAACGCGCTGGTACGCATCCGGCGATGGAGCATGCCTTGCCGCCGTTCAGCTGCCTTTCTGCTGATCCCGCAACAACAAGAAGGACAACCTGATGCAGCCTATCAATACACAGGTGAGCCGCTACGACTTCCTGACGATCCTGTTCCACTGGCTGGTCGCGCTGCTGGTGCTGGAGCAGTTTATTGGCGGACTGACCATCGACCTGTTTCCGCGCGGCCCAATGCGCGCCAATGCGATCTCGGTCCACATTCTGCTTGGCGGAACGCTCGCCGCGCTGGTCCTGTTGCGAATCCTGTGGCGCTTCACCCTGGGTCGGCAACTACCGACGGAGCCCGGTTTCCTGAACAAGATCGCGAAGGGTGTGCACCACCTGCTCTACCTCCTGCTGGTCGTGCTCGTCCTTGTCGGGCTCGTGCTGACCTCGGCACGCGGTGACGCGGTGTTCGACTGGTTCAAGATCTGGTCCTTTGCCCCAGGCAACCGGGACCTCGCGCACCAGATTGCTGAAATCCACGAACTGCTGGGCTACCTCATCATTGGTGTCGTCGCCCTACACGCCCTGGGGGCTCTGTTCCATCGCATCGTGCTGAAGGATCGTATCTACTACCGGATGACATTCCGCGCCTAATTGTTATTGCTGCCACAGATATGGATGAAGGAGCAGGCAGCGTCGGTTGGGGCTGCCTGCATTCATGGGCTGCGACGCAGACAAGCAGCTCGGTGAGAACTCACTCGCCCGCCGCCAAGGCCACGGGGGGCTGCCGGGCCATACGCAGCACCAGCAGAGCGGCCACCAGACAGGCAATGCCACTGGCGATGCATGCGAGTCGTAACCGCCAGTCAGGTGGCGTGTACTACCGGTGCCCAGCGCGGCCAACGCGCCGCCGGGTGCGCTTGCCGCCATGGTCGGTGCCGTCACTCTGGCCCGTTTATCGGACGATCCGGCCCTGGCGACACCTATCCTGACCGGCACGATCGCATTCGTCCTGGTCGGCACAAGCACGCAGGATCCTGCTGCGCCTGGGCCGGACCATGGCGACGCAGGCAGGGCTGGCGCGGGTACTGCCCGGCGGCAATGGCCGCACCGGAGCCGTGCCGTTAAGGCGGCCGCACATCGGCACGCAAGGGATCGCTGACGCCGGCCCCATCGCACTGTATTCTGGTGGCAGCAACAGGAGCCTGACATGCGATTTTCGCTCTGTCTGACACGCAGCATTGCGTGCCTGCTGGCACTCGGCGGCTGTGTCAGCATTACCGTGCCGCCTTTGCCGCCGACCCCCGTGCTGCCGCCAATGGTGTGGGGCACCTATCTCGACAACGATGTGGGCGCCATCAATTTTGCCGTCTGGGCCTTTGCCTCGCCGGCCAATACACGCGGCCAGCCGATCGAGGCGGCGCGCGCGATCATTGCGTTGGAGTATCTGTCGGGCGAACTGGTCGATAGTCCGCGCTGGGTCCGTGTGGACTCCAATACGAAATTCCGGCTGCGCCAGGCGCGGGACGAGGTGCGCCAGGTCGTTGGCATCCGCGCTGATGCGCCACCGCAGGTCGTGGTCAATGCGTTGCTGGCCTTTGTGCAGGATATGCAGAGCGGGAACGGCGCCGCCTCGGGCGCGCTGCTGACGGCACCGCTGTTCAGCAAAGGCCCGCAAGCAACGTTTGATGCAATCGCAAACCTGCCCTATGTCCAGTCCGCGAATCTGGCGACCACGCGGGTCGCACAGCAGGCACTGGGACCGGGCGGCTTCGGCTAGGGCATAAACGATACGATCTTGCCTTGTCGGCCGCACATTTGGCGGCCGGAAGCAGTAGGCCCGCGACGCGTGACGAACTATCTGCCTGGCCGCCCGGTCCCGCGGATCGGCGGCGTGGAGACGGTACTGGTGATCCGATAGGACGCCTCCGCCGTATTGCCCACGGCGGTTGCGACCGGTGCGGCACGTCTGCCAGCATAGGCAACGGCGCCTCGGCGAAACGAACCTATAGACTGACAAAGAACAGTCACCAAGTACATGCCAGGTGCCGCCTTGCTGAAAGCAGACAGACCGCAAGAGGCTGAAGCCCGGTATCGCGATGACCTGCGACGCCATCCCGAACACGGGTGGGCGCTGTACGGGCTGGGCGAGGCACTTGGCGCGGAGAATAAGGACGCCGAGGCCAGAGATATGCAGACACGGTTTCAGAAAGCATGGAAGAATGCCGACGTAACTTTGGTCGCGTCGGCGTCTTGAGGATTCGGACGGTTGCACCCGCGCCGGGGCGGGTGCGGCCGGCTTACCCTCAGGTCAGACGCTCCTTCACATAGCTGCCGGGCGCGTCCTCAATCGGCTTCAGTTTGCCGTCACCGGGCTTGCGGGCGGGCACGTCTTCCTTGCCAAACGATATCGTCCAGCGGTGCCAGTCCGGCCACCAGGATCCGGCCATCTCGGTTGCGCCTTCCAGCCACTGCTCCGGATCGATCGGCAATTCCTGGTTGATCCAATGGCCATACTTGCCGCCATCGGGCGGGTTCACCACACCGGCGATATGCCCCGACGCCGCCAGCACAAACCGATTTTTGCCACCCAGCAGGTGCGCGCCACGATAGGTCGACTTCCACGGCGCTATGTGATCTTCGCGCGTCGACAGGAAGTAGGCTGGCGTCTGCACCTTCTCCAGGTTGATCGGCACGCCCTTCAGCGTGATACCACCCGGCTCCTTCAGCTGGTTCGCCTGGTACATGTTGCGCAGGTAGAAGCTGTGCATCTTCGCCGGCATCCGCGTGGAATCGGCGTTCCAGTACAGCAGGTCGAACGGGAAGGGATCGTTGCCGAGCAAATAGTTGTTCACGACGAACGACCAGATCAAGTCATTGGCCCGCAACATATTGAAGGTCGTGGCCATCTCGCTGCCTTCAAGATAGCCGCGTTTGGCCATCTTGTCCTCGAGCGACCGGAGCTGCTCTTCATCGATGAATACGCCCAACTCGCCGGCTTCCTCGAAATCCATCATGGTGACGAAGAACGTTGCCGTCTTGATCCGGTTGTCCTTCATGGCCGCCATGTAGGCGAGCGTCGAGGCCAGCAGCGTACCGCCCAGGCAATAACCGATGGCATCCACCTCCCTTTCGCCCGTCGCCTGCTCGATGGCGTCCAGCGCGGCGAGGTAGCCCTCGGTCATGTAGTCCTCAAAATCCTTCTCGGCGAGTTTCTCGTCCGGATTGACCCAGGAGATGACGAACACTGTATGGCCCTGTGCGACCGCCCAGCGGACGAAGCTGTTCCGCGGCCGCAGGTCCAGGATGTAGAACTTGTTGATCCAGGGCGGCCCGATCAGCAACGGCCGCTTCAGGACTGTCTCGGTGACCGGATCATACTGGATCAGCTGCATCAGGTCGTTCTGGTAGACGACCTTGCCCGGCGAGACGCCGATATTCTCGCCCACCTTGAAGGCGTCCATATCGGTCATCTTGATGTGGAGCTGACCCTTACCGCGCTCCAGATCCGTCAGCAGGTTGCTGAGCCCCTTCAGTAGGTTCTCGCCGCCGGTTTCCGCCGTCTTGCGCAGCACCTCGGGGTTCGTCATCAGGAAGTTCGACGGACTCATGGCGTCAACGAACTGGCGGGAATAGAAGTCCACTTTCTGCGCCGTCTTCGGGTCGAGGCCATCGACCTGCTTGACCACATCCTGAACGTAGCGGGCGGACAGCAGGTAGGACTGGCGGATGAAGTCGAAGACCTCATTCTCCTTCCAGGCATCGTCCTTGAAACGCCGGTCACCCGGCGAATCGATAACGTCGGGCGTCTCAATGCCCATCATGCGCTTGGCCGTGTTCTGCCACAGCGTCATGTAGTCCTGCCAAAAGCCGAGCTGCGCCTGCATCATCCGGGCGGGATTGGTCATCAGCCGGGTGGTCATCTCCATGAAGGCGCGGCCAATGTTCAGCGGATCGGCATTTTGCTCCAGCTCCGGCTGGCGCTTCAGCCAATCCGAGACAATGCGCTGCGACCGCTCTGCGATGTCGGCCATCGAGCGGCTGACCGTTTCCGGGTCGGGAGTCTTGAAGCCAAGCGGCTCCACGGCGCTTCCCGGCTTGGTCGGCGTGGTCGCGGCGGTCCTGTCGTTCTGAGCCATCGAGCGAGTCATCCTTTGCGTCCGCGGCACCAGCCGCTACACAGGCGGCCGTCAGCGAGGACGGTTTCGACATATGGTGGTCAGCGAACGCGGCATGCAAGCTAGTGGTGCCATTTTCCACGTTCAAGCCACGTCTGCAAAGGCGAAGGCTGGCGCCGCGCGCGTCTCCGCTCGGGCCGCGTGCCTGTTACTGTCGGCCGCCGCCCTGTCGGGCTGTTCTGACACCAGCTCGTTGAACCCGGTCAACTGGTGGCATCGGGCGCAGGGCGGCAAGATCGCCGAGGAGCGGCCGGCCCCGCCTGGCGCCGATCAGCCTTACCCCGACCTGAACACTGTGCCGTCCCGGCCGACACCGCCGGACCAGGAGGCGCTGCGCAAGCTGACATCAGCGCTGGTCGCCGACCGGACCAACGCGCAGCATGAGGCGCAGGCGACGCCGCTGCCCGATCCGTCGTCGCCGTCAGCCTCACCTGCGCTGTTTGGGGTAGGGACAGCGCCGCCACCGGGCGCAGCGCCCCCGCCACCACCCAAAGGCGGTACAGCGCCGCAGCCGCCAGCGGAACCACCGGTGGCAAGCGCTTCCATGCCCGCCGTCACGGCGCCGCCACCGCCGCCGGCTCCGGCGCCACGCAAGACGGTGCAGAGCGCGCCGCTGGAGCCGGCCCAGCCGGCGCCGATTCAGCAGACTCCGGTTCAGCAGACCCAGGCGCCGCCGCAGGCAGCTCCGCCACCGCAACAGTCTGAGTCCCTGCTGCCGCCGTCCCTGCGCCCGGCGCCCGAAGCGCCGCCAGCGGCTGCCACGCCAGCTCCCGCAGCCGAGACGGCGCCACCGCCACTGCCTGTCGCACCGCCGCCGCGGGCCGCGGCCGCTGGCGCTCCGCCGCCACCCGTGGTGACGCCGGTACCCATGCCCGAACCCAAGGGTCGGCAAGCCGCGAGCATCGTGTTCCCCGAGGGCTCGACCGTGCTGTCCGCACCGGCGACCGAGGAGGTCAAGGCGTTTGCCGGGAAACGCGGCAATGGTGTGATCGTCGTCACCGGCTACGGGGAGGCCGCCGCCGCCGATCCGGCGTCGCAGTCGGCAGCGATCGCCACAGGACTGGCACGCGCCCAGACCATCGTTGAGGCCTTGAAGGCGGCGGGTGTTCCGGGCAATGCAATCCGGGTCAGTGCGGAAGCGTCCGGTCGCGGCGCGTCACTGAATTTGCTACAGTAGTTCGTCATCGAATCCCGAAAGGCCGTCCATGAGTTCCGAACCGTCCGGCGAGTTCCATCGCATCCGCCGACTGCCGCCTTACGTCTTCGCCGAGGTAAACACGGCCAAGGCCAAGGCTCGCACGGCCGGTGAGGACATTATCGACCTGGGCATGGGCAACCCCGACAGCCCGACGCCGATGCATATCGTTGCGAAGCTGGTGGAGACGGTGCAGGACCCGCGCTCCCATCGCTACTCGGTCAGCAAGGGCATCCCAGGTCTGCGCCGAGCGCTGGCCACCTACTACGAACGCCGGTTCGGCGTCGGCCTGAACCCGGAAACCGAGGTCATTGCGACGCTCGGGTCAAAAGAGGGCCTGGCAAACCTGGCTTCGGCCATCACCTCGCCGGGCGACACCATCCTGGTGCCGAACCCATCCTATCCGATCCACCAGTTCGGCTTCATCATCGCCGGCGCCGCCGTCCGATCGATCCCGGCGACGCCGGATGAGGACATGCTGCGCGCGCTGGACCGCGCGGTGCGGCACTCGGTGCCGAAGCCGACGGCGTTGATCGTCAATTTCCCGTCCAACCCGACTGCATACCTGGCGGACCTGGATTTCTACCGCGAGATCGTGGCCTTCGCCCGCCGGCACGAGATCTGGGTGATGTCCGATCTCGCTTACGCCGAAATCTACTTTGGCGACAAAATCCCGCCCTCGATACTGCAGGTGCCCGGCGCCAAGGACATCGCGGTGGAGTTCACCTCGCTGTCGAAGACCTACTCGATGCCCGGCTGGCGGATGGGCTTCGCCGCGGGCAACCCACGGCTGATCAACGCGCTGACGCGCATGAAGTCGTACCTCGACTACGGCGCCTTCACGCCGATCCAGGTCGCCGCCGTGACCGCTCTAACCGGTCCGCAGGATTGCGTCGAGCAGATGCGCGCGCTCTACAAGGACCGCCGCGACGTGCTGATAAAGGGTCTGGCCTCGGCCGGCTGGGACGTTCCCAGCCCCGACGGCTCGATGTTCGCCTGGGCGCCGGTGCCGCCAAGATACGCCAGCCTGGGCAGCGTCGAATTCAGCAAGCTGCTGCTGGAGCGTGCCAAGGTAGCCGTTGCCCCCGGCTTAGGCTTCGGTGAACACGGCGAAGGCTATGTCCGCATCGCCCTGGTGGAAAACACCCATCGCCTGCGGCAGGCCATCCGCAATATCCGCCAGTTCATGCAAGCCGGCTCCAACGTCGCCGACGCCCCGGCGTTGGCCGCCGCGGAGGCCAAGTGATGGTGGTGGTATCCCCAGGGGGCGCTGCCCCCTGGACCCCCGCTAAGGGCATAACGCCCTTAGAACCCATTTATTGGGGGGAACCGGAGAGAGGGGGCTACGCAGCGCTCTCAACCGGTACGGTCGCCCCCTCTCTCCGGTTCCCCCCACGGACGGGGATCCAAAGGGGCGTGCCCCTTTGCGGGGTCCAGGGGCAGAGCCCCTGGGAAACCACACCATGACCCGGCCTTTGTCGGTAGCCGTCGCGGGGCTGGGCACCGTGGGCGGCGGCGTGTTGAAGCTGCTGCGGGACAATGCCGAGGTGGTTGCCGCCCGGGCGGGGCGGGCGATTGCCGTTACCGCCGTGTCGGCGCGGGACCGGTCGCGCGACCGTGGCGTGCCGGTCAGCGGCCTGCGTTGGTATGATGACCCGGTGGCGTTGGCGGCCGATCCGAATGTGGATGTGGTTGTCGAACTGATCGGTGGGTCGGACGGGCCGGCGCGCGCGCTGGCGGAGGCGGCGATCGGTGCGGGAAAGCCGTTGGTCACGGCGAACAAGGCGTTGCTGGCGGTGCATGGTGCCGGGCTGGCCGCTCTGGCCGAAGCGAGGGGGGTACCGCTGGCGTTTGAGGCGGCGGTGGCCGGCGGCATTCCCGTCATCAAAGCGTTGCGCGAGGGCTTAGCCGGCAATCGCATCAGCTTCGTCGCCGGCATCCTGAACGGCACCTGCAACTATATTCTTACGCAGATGCGTGAGCGCGGGCGTGAGTTTGCCGAGGTGCTGGCCGATGCGCAGAAGCTTGGCTATGCCGAGGCCGATCCGAGCTTCGACATCGACGGCATCGACGCCGCGCACAAGCTGGCGATTCTCGCCGCGCTGGCGTTCGGCCGGCCGGTCTCGTTCAGTGACGTGCATATTGAGGGGATCCGCCGGATTTCGGCTGTCGACATTGCTTTTGCCACGGAGCTTGGCTACCGCATCAAGCTGCTGGGCATTGCCAAGCAGACGGAAGCGGGGATCGAGACACGCGTGCATCCGTGCATGGTGCCTGGGACGGCACCGATCGCGACGGTCGACGGGGTGTTCAACGCCGTGGTCGCCGAGGGCGATTTTGTCGGCCGTGTCATGCTGACGGGGCGCGGGGCGGGGGCTGGGCCCACGGCCTCGGCGGTGGTGGCCGACCTGATCGACATCGCGCGGAGCCGCGTGACGCCGGTCTGGGGAGCGGCGGCGGATGCGCTGTCGCATGCGCCGTCAGTTCCGATCAGTGCGCATGTCGGCTGTTATTACCTGCGATTGATGGTCGTCGACCGGCCCGGCGTGATCGCGGACGTCACCGCGATCCTGCGCGACATGGGTGTCTCGCTTGAGTCGATGCTGCAGCGCGGCCGCAGCCCGGGCGAGGCAGTGCCGGTCGTTCTGGTGACGCACGAAACGCCGGAAAGCGCCATGCGCGAGGCCCTGAACCGGATCGGCGCACTGCCAACCGTCATGGAGGAGCCGACGCTCATTCGGATTGACGCGGGATAGCGTAGCGCAGCCGCCCTGCGGCCGCTCTATCGCTGGTGCGATACCGTCATGGCCCGACGCCGGTTCGAGTCATGGCGGGCGCCGGCATTACAACTTTCGTGAACGGAACAATCGGGTGGGCCGGGCTTCGCCCTGCGAATCCGCTACCGCAGTCACGCGGGTGACGGTACTATCGTCCGCCGCTTCATCGACCCTGCACCTGTAGCCCTATTTGCGCCGACAGACTTGGTTTGCGGGTCCCGAGCGGACTATATTGGAGACCCGAAATCAGTGTTTCGGTAGCATGGGCCATGATTTCATTTTGTATTTCTACCCGGATGCCTCGCCTTTCAGTAGGTTCGGGAGGCGATCATGCCTGAACACAGGCTGCCTGACTTCGCCTGTACGGCAAACGCCATAGCCTGGCACGCACGGCACGCGCCAGACAATGTCGCCGTCGTGGAACAGGGACGTCGCATTACGTATAGACAACTCGCGACGGACCTGACGAGTCATGTGCGGTTTCTCAGGGAGCGTGACGTTCGTCATGACATGCTCGTCGGGATAGAGGCCGCCGGAGCGTTCTACGCACAAACGCTGATGTTTCTGGCCGGTGAAGTCATCGGCGTCACGGCGACGGCGTTTCGCCGGACCGACCTGGTGAACGACGACCCGGTCCTGCCCGACTGCGATCTTCTGCTAGTCCGCGCGCCGCCGCCCTCCGCACGTCAGCCCCTGCTCGTTGTGCCGGACGACGTTGCGGCGGGGTCAAAGGCCGACACGGCGGCAACTGAACCAGTAGACCTTGAGGAACAGCCAGGCTCTGGCCGGATCGTACGTATATCACGCACGTCTGGGTCGACTGGCCGCGCCAAGGCGGTGCCGATCACCTATGCGGTTCAACAAGACATCATCAACAACCGGATACGTCAACTACCGGACGCTATCGCGCCTGCTCCAAGATTCCTGTGTATCTACGGCGTGAATATTCGTGCCAGCTACACACGGGTCTATGCAACGCTGCTGACAGGCGGAACCGTGATCTTCGCGCACGGCCAACAGGTGCCATACTTGCTGACCTCCGGCACCGCCAACTGGCTGGCACTGATAGCCGGTTCGGCCGAACTGCTCGTGCGTGAGGTGTCTGCGCCGCCGGACGGCATGCCCCTGCTGGTCGAGTTGATCGGTGCGCGCTCCAGCCCCGCGCTACGCCGATTGGTGCGAACGCGGTTAAATGCCATTGTGAGGTCGAACTATTCTTCGAACGAAGTCAACACCATTGCCACGACCGATGAAGACGAGCTTGCCGCGGACATTCTTCCGGATGTTAGCGTGCGGATTGTCGATGAAGCCGGGAACGACAAGGCACTGGGCGAGACGGGACTGATTCGCGTCCGTACTTCGACCATGGCAACTGGTTACTGGAATGAGCCAGCATTGACCGCGGCAGCCTTCATTGATGGCTGGTACCACACAAACGATTTCGGCTACATGCCCGAACCAGGCAAACTTGTCGTGCTGGGGCGGGCGGACGATATGCTGAACATTGGCGGGATCAAGCTGGCACCCGGGCCGCTTGAGGATGAGATCAAACAGCTGCCTGGTGTTCGGGATGCGGCCTTGCTTGGCATCACGCGAGAACTCGGTCTCGATTCGCTTCTTGTCGCAGTGGAGATTGATGGGACGCTGCCGCTGGATTTCCGTGCTCGTATTGCGCCAATCCTGAACCGATATGTGGGGAAGTTCGACATCCTGCCATTGCCGTCCTTCCCGCGTACCGAGAATGGCAAAATTCGCCGTTCGGAGATTGCTGCTGCCTTTCGCCGCAGCTTCGGCTGACGATTTGCGCTCCGCGTGGCGCCGCTTAAACTCCACGCCCGACAAGGGTAGGGGACGACGCCATGGACTTCCACATCAGTGCGCAACAGCGGGAAATGATCGACTCGGTCCGGTCGCTCGCGCAGACTGAGTTCCGCGCCAAGGCGATGCGCTGGATGGACGGCACCTTCCCGTGGGAGAATATGAAGCAGCTCGCCGAGCTTGGCGTGCTGGGGATGGCCGTGCCCGAGGAATACGGCGGGATGAGCATGTCCATCCTCGACACCGCGCTGATCCTGGAGGAGATCGCCAAGGTCGACTACGTCACGGCGATGGCGGTGATGGGCGAGACCGGCGTGCAGGTTCGTGTCATTTCCCGTTACGCCCCGCCGTCGATCCGCGAGCGCATTCTGCCGCGCGTGGTGAGCGGAGACTGCATCCTGGCGATCTGCATGACGGAGCCGCATGCCGGTACCGACGTAGCGAATTTTCGCACCAACTGCCGGGTCATGAGCGATCGCGTCATCCTGAAGGGCACCAAGACGCTGATCAGCCGGGCGCCTGAGGCGGGGATGTTCATCGTGTTCACGCGGGTTGACGGGAAGCCGGGGCGGGAGGGCATCGGCTGCGTGCTGCTCGAAGCCGGCACCAAGGGATTTGCTGTCACCGGAACCTATCATACGATGGGCGGTGAGAATCTGCATGAAATTCAGTTCGACGACTGCGAATTGCCGCTGGAGAACCTCGTCATCAAGGAGGACGGGTTCAAGAAGCTGCTGACCGCCTTTAACACGCAGCGTTGCCTGAATCCGTCGATCTCACTCGGTCTGGCGGAAGGCGCCTTCGATGAGGCAGTCAAATATGTCCGCGACCGTACGGTCTTCAACAAGCCGATCAGCGATTTCCAAGGCATCCGCTGGAAACTTGCCGACATGTTCAAGGATATCGAGGCAGGACGCAGCCTGCTGTACCGGGCTTGCATGACGGCCAATCCATTCCCGGACCCGTTCATGGCAGCGACGGCAAAAGTGTTCTGTAACGAAATGTCCATCCGCGTAACCAGTGAAGCGGTTCAGGTCCACGGTGGTTTCGGCTTCACTGACGAGTATCTGGTGTCGCGGCTGTATCGAGGTGCGCGCTACGGATCATTGGGTGGTGGCGCCAGCGAGACGTTGCGAGACCTGATCGGCCGCAAGATCGTCGGCGAGTTCGATCCCACCGACGGTGTCATGGGGCTGGGAAACTTCTGACATGATGCTGATCGAGGCCGACGGAAAGGCGCTCTTCGCAGCCGCCGGCATACCTGTCCCGGATGCGCAGCTTGTCTCCGCCGGTTCACTGCCGAACCTGGCGGGGCCCGGACCTTGGATCGTCAAGGCGCAGGTGCCGGTCGGCGGCCGCGGCAAGGCGGGCGGCGTGGTGCGCTGCACCTCGGCCGCCGAGGTCGACGCGGCGGTGCGCCGTTTGCTTGGCACGCGCCTCAAGGGCCATCAGGTCGATGCCTGTCTGGTCGAACAGGTAGTGCTTGGCGAGGAACGTTACCTGTCGATCATGGTCGACGCCGCCAGCTATGGCCTGCGGGTGATCTACTCCGCGCAGGGCGGCGTAGAGATCGAGCAGTCCGGCACGGCGCAAGGCCGGCTCTGCGCGCCGCATGCCAGTGCAGTAGGAGAAGCGCTCGCCGAACTGATTGCGAACGAGCCGGAGGCTGTCCGGGTGCGGATCGCTTCGATCGGCAAGGCGCTGGCGGAGTTGCTGCTGCAGCGCGAGCTGGCCCTCGCCGAGATCAATCCGCTGTTCGTCTCCCCTCGGGACTGCGTCGCAGGCGATGCCAAGGTGGTCGTCGACCTTAATGCCGTCGACCGGCAGCCGGAGATCGCCTCGATCATTGCTGCCCGCCCGCAGACTTATCTGGATGCCAATCGCAAGATTGCCGAAGGGTTCGATTATGTTGAACTCGATCCGGAGGGCGAGATCGGTCTGGTCACCACCGGTGCCGGGCTGTCGATGATGCTGATCGATGAACTCACGGCGCGCGGCGCGAAGCCGCTGAATTTCTGTGACATCCGGACCGGCCAGATGCGTGGCAGTCCGGCGCGGCTGGTTCGGGTGCTGGAGTGGATCGGCTCTCGCGGATCGCTGAAAGCCGTCCTGGTTAACATCTTCGCCGGTATTACCGATTTGGGCGAGTTTGCTGGCCTGCTGGCGGCCGCGCTGGAGCAGTCACCGTCGATCAAGGTGCCAGTGGTGGCGCGGTTGGTCGGCCGCGGCGCCGCGGAGGCGAAACGTATCCTGGGTGAAAAGCGGCCCGACATCCTGGTAACCGAGGACCTGGAGGAAGCGCTGCGGCGCATCGACCGCATCGTCGGAGCCGCGGCATGATCGGTACGCTGTCGCGCACGACGCCGGTCATCGTGCAGGGGATCACCGGCCGCATGGGCCGCAGCCATGCCGCGCTTATGCGGGCCTATGGCACGAATATCGTCGGCGGCACTTCGAACCGCACTGATGTGCCCGAAGCCGCCGGCGTGCCGGTCTTTGCCAACTGCACCGAGGCGGTGCTGGCGACCGGCGCCGTTGCCTCGGTGATCATGGCACCTCCGAATGAGACGCTGGCGGCGGTGCAGGAGGCGCTGTCCGCCGGTATCAAGCTGGTTGTGACGGTGGCCGAGGGGGTACCGCTGCACGACGCCATCAGGATCGGCCGGGCGGTACGGCGGGCCGGGGCGGAGTGGGTCGGCGCCTCGACCCCCGGCCTTGCTGTACCAGGTGAATGCAAGCTCGGCTTCCTGCCGGATGTCTGCCTGGCGCCGGGGCCGCTGGCGATCATGTCAAAGAGCGGCACGCTGTCGTACGAAGTCGGCTATCGTCTGGTGCGCGAAGGGTTGGGCCAGAGCCTGTGGATCGGCGTCGGTGGCGACCCGGTGAAGGGGCTGCGCTTCGCCGACCTGCTGCCGGTGTTCATGGCAGACGAGCGTACCCAAGGCATCGTGCTGGTTGGCGAGGTCGGCGGCGCCGAGGAAGAGGAATGTGCCGCCGCCTATGCCCGCCTGGGATGCTGGAAGCCGCTTTACGCGCTGATTGCTGGCCGAGAGGCAAAGGAAGGGGTATCGATGGGCCACGCCGGCGCACTGGTGCATGGCGAGACCGGAACGCTGGAGTCCAAGACCCGCGCGCTGACCAAGGTTGGCGCGCAGGCGTTCGGATCGATCGAGGCGCTGATTGCCGCGTGCGTGCGGGATCACAAGCCGGTCACACGCTGATCTCCTTCACGAACTTCGCTTTGGCATTGCAGGCGCTGATCAGGAACGACAGGTCGGTGCCGGTGGAGACGTAGCGTGCGCCCATCTGCACGAACTGCGTCATCAGGTCATCGCGTGATGCCAGGCCACCAACGCCGACATGTTTGCCATGCTTGCCGGCAGCCTCAATGCAACGGGCGAAGGCGTCGCGCAGCTTCGGGTGGTCGTACTGGCCGTTGATGCCCATCTCGGCGCAGAGATCATTACTTCCAATTAACAGCATGTCGACGCCGTCGGTACCGATGATTTCCTCCACGTTCTCCAGGGCTGCCACGGTTTCCATCATCACCACCAGCGACGTGGCGTCGTTCATCGCCGCCTGCGTCTCGGTCATGGGAAAGTTGCGATAGCCGTACTGGCTCAGCGCGCCGCCGGCGGAGCGATGGCCGAGCGGAGGGAATTTTACCAGGTCCACCATGGCGCGGGCCTCGGCGGCGGAGCGGACATGCGGCGTGATGACGCCCATCGCGCCGCCATCCAGCACGCGGCAGATGTATTCCGGCGTGTTGGCCGGTACCCGCACGAGCGGCGTGATGCCGATCTGCTGCGCGCTGATACAGATCTGGCAGCAGGTGTCGATCGAGAGCGTGTTGTGCTCGAGGTCGACGTAGAGCGTGTCGAAGCCGGCGGATGCGGCGATGGCGGCAATCTCGATCGAGCGCGCCAGGCGCACGGTCATTGAGGCGACGACCTGCCCGGCGGCAAGCTTTTCCTTCATGTGGTTGCGCAGGATGCTGCGGATTTCTGACATGGTGCGGGTTCCTCCGGCCGGCACTGTGCGGCGAAGCGGGCGGGGGCTCAAGGTGATGGCAGCGAGGTCGCTAAGCGCGGCCGTCGTGGTTCGGGCCGCCAGGCCCGGCCGGTGATCGCGGTCGGCTCAGGTGATCCATCCCCACGGGACAGAAGTGCGCCAAAGGGGCCGGGGGGATTGAACCGTCCTGTTCCTGGCCATTCCGCA
>JAFEFW010000006.1 GCA_018240405.1 Pseudomonadota bacterium | reverse complement strand
TCGGACGCTTCCTCGGCTTTCCTCTAGGTTGCCGCTGGTATTACGGGCGCGCCATCATGCGCAGTGCGGCGATGGCGGCAAGGGTGGTCCGTACCGCCCTCGATCGGCCGCAACGACGGCGCGGGACAAACCAGGTCTGACAGCCACTGCGCTGGCGATCGCGGCGGTGGTGTTGATGCCGAAGCCTTCATGCTATTGCGGACGGGTTGCTGCTCTCCGAGCATGGTTCATGGTCGGTGAAGGCCCAGCGTCCAGACCTCGTAATACTTCTTCCGGTCCCGGCGGTGCACCTGAAGGAAAGTCGTGAACGGCGGTCCTGCAACCACCATGACGAGAGAGCGGCTGGGCCCGCTCCACCGGAAGTCCGTGCGGTTTGTTTTGATACACATTCGAGCCGGCCGGCCGCCGTGAACAAGCGCGTCGGAATTCTTTACACGTCCATCGCAATGCAGCCGGGCTCAAACCACAAGTTGCTGACAAAGATCGGATTTCATTTCTGGCTCATTTCTTGCAGGAGCGCAGACAAGAAAGAAGCGATGAGCACGTGCGGCAGTTTGTGCACAAAAGTCTTTTTGCCGGCTTAGAGGCTGCATGCAGCGCCCGGCTCGCGTTGGTCCGATGCGACTCAATTCGTAACAATAGGGGAGTTACACGATGTCGTTAATCTGTTGGTCCAGGGACGCTTGCGTTGTCGCGATAACTGCCGCTGTGGTGCTGACGGGCCATCGTTCCGCCCGCGCGGATGTCCTGACGAGCTTCTTGCTGGGCAATTTGGCGTCCACGGTGCAATTCCAGGGGCAGTCCGTCACGATACCGAATCCCGGCCAGTATTCCGGCATTTCATTTCATTTCTTCGACGCCTCCAACCAGCCATTGGCGGTCGGGACCCTTTACCTGTTCTCATCAGTGTATACCGGCACGCCCGACGACTTGGCATCCGCCTCCTACCTCGCCGCATCTGTCAGCGCGGCAGGCAATGAATACGTGTTCGATCCGGCCGTCCTTCTGGACGGCGGCAAGCAATACTTCTTTTTCGCCGACGCGGCGTTTTCGGCACGTGGATCCATCACCGATCACTATAGTGGCGGTGCTCGATACACCACCCCTGATGGCACGACGGACTTCGATGGTCCCGCCCGGGGGGATTTGAACTTTGTCCTGAGTGGAACGCCAGTACCGGAGCCCGCCGCGGCCGCTCTGCTTTGCGTCGGTCTGGCAGGAGCCGCTGCTCTGCGCCGGCGTCGGGTACCTGTAACCGCTCGCTGACGGGACGGGGCTCTGTCTCGGCATCGCACGCCGGACCACCTCGGCGATCCGCCCGCATGCGTCTGCGTCATCATCCCGGCCGGTTCACCCGCCAGCCGGTAGCGCGCGCTGCGCCGCCGACGGTGAACCTCGACTCCCGTTGTCGTTTGCCTCGTCTGGGCCACCGGACGTGGCACCTTGCTCCTGGCACCCCGCACTTCTTCGCGTCTGATAATACGTGGGAGACCGAGGCCCCGAACACGTCCGCACGGTGTCACTTCGCCAGGCGGGCGTGCCGGTCATGCACAGCGGATGCTTGCAATTCCGGCGCGTCTCCGCCATATCCCCCGCCGCCTGCATCGGGACCCCTCGCTGCCGGCAATTCGCACGCGGGGAACCTTTCCGGCCGCTCACGGTCCGGGATCCGGTGTCCTGACGGGACAACCCCCGCGGAGGCTCAACCGGACGACAAGGAAAGGATGCACGCCAATGGCGATGCCCGATTTCTCCATGCGCCAGCTGCTCGAAGCCGGCGTTCACTTCGGCCACCACACCCGCCGCTGGAACCCGCGCATGGCGCCGTTCCTGTATGGCACGCGCAACCAGGTCCATATCATCGACCTGCAGCAGACCGTGCCCATGCTCGACCGTGCGCTGCGTGCCGTGCGCGATGTTACCGCCGCCGGCGGGCGCGTGCTGTTCGTCGGCACCAAGCGGGCCGCGGCGGAGCAGATTGCCGAGGCCGCCAAGCGCTGCGGCCAGTACTATATCAATCACCGCTGGCTGGGCGGCACGCTGACCAACTGGAAGACCATCACTGGCTCGATCAAGCGCCTGCGCCAGATCGAGGACCTGCTGGGCGGCAACACCGAGGGTCTGACCAAGAAGGAAGTCCTCGACATCACCCGCGACAAGGACAAGCTCGACCGCGCGCTGGGTGGCATCAAGGACATGGGCGGCCTGCCGGACATCCTGTTCATCATCGACACCAATAAGGAGAAGCTGGCGGTCGAGGAAGCTAACAAGCTGCACATCCCGGTGGTGGCGGTGCTCGACAGCAACTCCGACCCGACCGGCGTCACCTATCCGATCCCCGGCAACGACGACGCCATCCGCGCGATTGCGTTGTACTGCGATCTGGTGGCCGGCGCGGTGCTGGACGGCATCAGCGCCGAACTTGCGGCCTCCGGCGCGGATATCGGCGCGGCCGAGGATTTGCCGCCGGAAGGCTTCGGTGAAGCCGAAACCGCCGAGACGGCCACCGCCTGAACCAGAGGAGAATCGCACATGGCTGAGATTACCGCCGCCCTGGTCAAGGACCTGCGCGAGAAGACCGGCGCCGGCATGATGGACTGCAAGAAGGCACTGACCGAGTCCGCCGGCAACATGGAAGATGCCATCGACTGGCTGCGCAAGAAGGGTCTGTCCGCAGCCGCCAAGAAGTCCGGCCGCGTTGCCGCGGAAGGCCTCGTTGCCGTCGCCTCGGCACCGGGCAAGGCCGCCGTGGTCGAGATCAATGCCGAGACCGATTTTGTCGCTCGCAACGAAGCATTCCAGAACTTCGTTGAGACCGTGGCGAAGATTGCGCTGGAGGTCGGCGACGATATCGAGACGCTGAAGGCCGCACCGTACCCCGGCACCGGCCGCAACGTCGCGGACGAACTGACGCAGATGATCGCCACGATCGGCGAGAACATGAACCTGCGCCGTGCCAAGGTGCTGACGGTGAAGCAGGGCGTCGTCGCCACCTATATGCACGCCGCGCTGAAGCCGGGCGTCGGCAAGATCGGCGTGCTGGCTGCGGTCGAAGGCCCCGGCGAGATCGCCACGCTGGAGACGCTGGGCCGCCAGGTCGGCATGCACGTTGCCGCGACGCGTCCTGATGCGCTCGACGTCGACGCAGTCGACCCGGCGGCGCTGGAGCGGGAGCGTGCGGTGCTAACGGAGCAGGCGCGCGCCTCCGGCAAGTCGGAGACCATCATCGAGAAGATGGTCGAGGGCCGGGTCAAGAAGTACTACGAGGAAGTGGTGCTGCTGGAGCAGATCTGGGTGCATGACGGCGAAAGCCGGGTGCGTGCCGTAGCGAAGAAGGCTGGTGTGACGCTGACCGGATTCGCCCGCTTCCAGCTCGGCGAAGGCATTGAGAAGCCGAAGGAAGATTTCGCCGCCGAGGTTGCCGCGACCGCCGGCGTCTGACGCACGCGCGACTTGTTCGGTACGGGCGGTGCCACTAGGGTGCCGCCCGAACTTGTTTCCACGGGAGTCGCATGACACAGACAGCGGTCTATAAGCGTGTTCTGTTGAAGCTGTCCGGGGAAGCGCTGATGGGCCGGCGCGATTACGGCCTGGACACCGAGATGGTGGGCGCCATCGCCAATGACATCCGCGATGTCGTCGCGATGGGCGTTGAAGTGTGCGTGGTGATCGGCGGCGGCAACATTTTCCGCGGTGTTTCTGGCGCCGCCTCCGGCATGGACCGGGCGCAGGCCGACTACATGGGTATGCTGGCAACGGTGATGAACGCGCTTGCCATGCAATCGGCGCTGGAACGCCGCAATGTGCCCACACGCGTCCAATCTGCTATCCCGATGGCCTCGGTTTGCGAACCTTATATCCGCCGCCGGGCGGAGCGGCACATGGAGAAGGGACGGGTTGTGATCTTCGCCGCCGGCACCGGCAATCCGTTCTTCACCACCGATACGGCCGCGGCGCTGCGTGCCGCCGAGATGCATTGCGACGCCTTGCTGAAGGGTACGCAGGTGGACGGCGTCTACTCGGCCGACCCGCGCAAGGTCAGCAACGCCACGCGATACGATGAATTGACCTACCTTGATGTGCTGGCGAACGATCTCGCGGTGATGGATGCTGCCGCGATCAGCCTGGCGCGCGAAAATCACCTGCCGATCATCGTCTTCAACATCCATGCACCCGGCGCCTTTGCCCAGGTGATGCGTGGCGAGGGTGCGTTCACCCGCATCGTCGAAGCAGAGCTGTAAGGGAGGTAACGATGGCCGCCGCGCCAGAGCTGAACACGCTGAAAGAGGATTTGGGTCGGCGCATGGACGGCGCCCTGGAGACGCTGCGGCGGGAATTTGCCGGCCTGCGCACCGGCCGCGCCCATCCAGCATTGCTGGAACCGGTGAAGGTTACAGCCTATGGTACGGAGATGCCGCTCAATCAGGTCGGCACCGTCGGCACGCCGGAGCCGCGCATGCTCACCGTGCAGGTCTGGGACAAGTCGATGGTCTCGGCCGTGGAAAAGGCCATTCGCGACTCCGGTCTGGGTCTTAATCCGGCGGCGGACGGCATGTTGGTGCGCGTGCCGATTCCGCAGCTCACCACGGAACGCCGTAACGAACTGGCAAAGATGGCGCACAAGTATGCTGAGGGCGCTAAGGTTGCGGTGCGCGCCGTTCGCAGAGACGGAATGGAAAGCATTAAAGGCTTCGAGAAGAAGCATCAGCTGGGTGAGGACATGGCGAAGGACTGGTCCGAGGAGGTGCAGAAGTTGACCGATCAGTTCATTAAAAAGGTGGACGAGGCCCTGGCGGATAAGGAAAAGGACATCAGGCAGGTCTAAAGCGAGCGCCGATTCAGAATGCCTGTCGTCACCCAGCCGGTCGTCGAAGTCTGCGATCCTGTCCAGTCTCCCGATCTCGGTGCTGCCTCCATCCCCGCCCACGTTGCCATCATCATGGATGGCAACGGCCGTTGGGCGGCGTCCCGCGGCCTGCCGCGTGTGGCCGGCCATCGCGAGGGCGCGCAGGCCGTGCGCCGCACCGTGGAGGCCGCGATCCGTAACGGGGTGGGCTGGCTGACCATCTATGCCTTCAGCAGTGAGAACTGGCGCCGGCCGGCCAGTGAAATCGTCGACCTGACCGGCCTGCTGCGCCGCTACCTCAAGAGCGAAATCAAGGAGCTCAGCGAGAACGGGGTCCGCCTGCGCATTATCGGCGACCGCACCCGGTTTGATGAGGAAATCCAGGCGGACCTGGCCAGGGCGGAGCGTGAGACGCAGCGCAACACCCGGCTCAATCTGACCATCGCGCTGTCCTATGGCGCCCGGGCGGAGATCGCAGCCGCGGCCAGAGCCGTTGCCGCCGCCGCCAAGGCGGGAGAACTGGACCCGGCGAAGCTGTGCGAGGAGGTATTCGAAGGCTTCCTGCACACGGCCGGCACGCCGGACCCGGACCTCGTCATCCGCACCTCCGGCGAACAGCGGCTGTCGAACTTCCTGCTCTGGCAGGCCGCCTATGCGGAACTGGTCTTCCTTGAGGTCCTCTGGCCCGACTTCGATGAGGCCCATTTCGCCGCCGCGCTGGCGGAGTTCGCCCGGCGCGACCGGCGTTTCGGCGCCAGAGCCGGCTGAGGTTCCTCGCCGTGGCGTCGTCGCGATGGGGCGACCTACGGCTCCGAATCATCTCTGCGGCGGTCATGGGGCCGATTGGGCTTGCATGCATATGGCTGGGAGGCGCAGCCTTCGTTCTGCTGATAATGCTGCTGGCGGTCGGCATGTCATATGAATGGCTGCGTATGTGCCAGGTTGAGCCGGGTCCGAGGCCCGTGCTGACCTTTGCCGCGCTGCCTGTGGCGGTGGTCCTCGCCGCCATTGATGACCCGCTCCTTGGGCTGGGCCTGATCGCCCTGGTGTTTGGCGTCGCCAGTTTCCGGCCGGCGGCGGGCGTTCACGCCCGGCTGTTTCCCTGGGGCCTGCCCTATATCGGCATCGGCGCGGTGGCGCTGACCTGGTTGCGTATCGCACCGGTGCAGGGACTAAGCCTCGTCATCGTACTGCTGCTGGTGGTCTGGGCCAGTGATATCGGCGCGTATCTGGTCGGCCGGATCGTCGGCGGACCCAGGCTGGCGCCGCGAATTTCCCCCGGCAAGACATGGTCCGGCGCGATTGGCGGCCTGCTGGCGTCGATGCTGGTCGGGTTGATCGCGGCCGTTCCCCTGGGTGCCGGGCAGCACGCCTTCGCTGCGGCACTGCTCGCCGGCGTCCTTGGCGTCATCGGCCAAGCCGGCGACCTGCTGGAGAGCGGCTTGAAGCGGCGGGTCAACGTCAAGGACTCCAGCAATCTCATTCCCGGGCATGGCGGCCTGCTGGACCGCTTCGATGCGGTGCTCACCGCAGCGCCCACCGCCACCATACTGGCGCTGGTAGTGGGACGTGGAGTAATCATCTGGCAATGAAAGCGGAACCAACCTCCCCAGGCTCAACCGGCATGCCGCGCTCTATCTCTGTGCTGGGCAGTACCGGCAGTATCGGCACGCAGACAGTCGATCTTCTGCTGGCTGATCCCGGTCGCTTCTCCGTTAAGGCCCTGGTTGCCGGAAGCAACGCAACCCTGCTGGCGGAGCAGGCAATTACGTTACGCGCGGAATGTGCCGTCGTGGCGGATGAAAGCGCCTGGCCGGTGCTGCGCGACGCGCTGGCTGGCAGCGGGGTCCAGGCCGCCGCCGGCCACGATGCGGTGATCGCCGCTGCCGCCATGTCAGCCGACTGGACCATGGCCGCAATTACCGGCGCCGCCGGTCTGGCGCCGACGCTGGAAGCGGTGAAGCGCGGCAAATGCGTCGGCCTCGCTAATAAGGAGGCGCTGGTCTGCGCCGGCGATGTCATGCTCCGCGCGGTGAAGCAGGCCGGCGCGACGCTGTTGCCCGTAGATTCCGAACACAATGCGGTCTTCCAGTCGATGGCCGACGGCAATCACGGCGCCATCGAGCAGATCGTGCTGACCGCCTCCGGCGGCCCCTTCCGGACAGCCACGATCGAGGAGATGCGGGCCGCGACGCTGGAGAAGGCCCTGCGCCATCCGACCTGGACCATGGGAGCAAAGATCACCATCGATTCGGCCACGATGATGAACAAGGGGTTGGAGGTGATCGAGGCGGCGCGCCTGTTCGGCCTGCCCGAATCCTCGATTGCCGTGTTGGTGCATCCGCAATCGGTGATCCATGGCATGGTGCATTATGCCGATGGGTCCGTCTTGGCTCAGCTTGGCTCACCGGACATGCGTATCCCGATTGCGCATTGCCTGGCCTGGCCACAGCGCATCGCTACCGCCTCCCGCCGGCTCAACCTGGCGGAGATTGCTAGGCTCGAGTTCTTCGAACCGGATATGGAGCGGTTTCCGGCGCTGCGCCTGGCGCGGGAGGCATTGCAGGCGGGTGGTGGCGCTCCCACTATTCTGAACGCGGCCAACGAGATCGCGGTCGATGCCTTCCTCAAGCGGCGCATCGGGTTCCTTGATATCGTCGCCACCGTGGACCGGGTTCTGCAGCAGCTTGGCACGCCCGCCGTGTCGTCACTCGATGACGTGGTGCGCCTCGATGAGGCCGGGCGGCAGGCAGCGCAGATGCATGTCGGAGCCATCGCCGCTTGACCGCTATCTTCTGACCAGAAGGGCCAGACCGTGTTGACCGCCATACCGGACTTCGTCCGCAGCGCCTTTGCCTTTGTCGTCGTGCTGGGCGTCCTCGTGTTCGTGCATGAACTCGGGCACTACCTCGCGGCACGCTGGCGCGGCATCCGTGTCGAGGTGTTCTCGATCGGCTTCGGACAGGCGCTGAAATCCTGGACTGACCGCCACGGCACGGTGTGGAAGATCGCGTGGATCCCGTTGGGCGGCTACGTGAAGATGCATGGCCAGGAGCGGCCCGAGGATGTGCCGGCCGAGGTGCGGGCCCGCTGGGTTGAGAGCGAGACCTTCCATGGCAAGTCCGTCTGGTCGCGTGCCATTGTGGTCGCCGCTGGGCCGATCGCGAACTTCCTGCTGGCGATGGTCGTGTTCGCCGGCCTGTTCCTGGCGGTCGGCAAGCCGGTGACGCTGCCGGAGATCGGTGAAGTATTGCCCGACAGCGCAGCGGCCCGCAGTGGTCTCCTGGCGCATGACCGTATCGTGGCCATCGATGGTCAGCCGATCCGCACCTTTGAGGATCTGCAGAAGATTGTCTCCGCCCATCCGGCGCAGACCCTGGAGATGACCGTTCAGCGCGACGGCATTGACCAGATGATGCGCGTGACCACTGGCTCCCGGGACGCCGGCGGTAAGGCGGTTGGCCTGCTTGGCGTTCGCGGTGGCCTGGTCGAGTACCAGGATGTCGGCGTGCTCGAGGCGGTTTGGGGCGGCGTGGCCCAGACTTGGACGATCACCAAGGAAACGGTAGCCGGCCTGGCGCAGATGATCAGCGGCACGCGCGGCACCGAGGAACTCGGCGGCCCGCTGCGCATTGCCCAGTTGTCGGGACAGGTGGCGCAGCTTGGCATTGCCAGTCTGATCTCCTTCATCGCCGTGCTGTCGGTGAATTTGGGCCTTATTAACCTGTTTCCGATCCCTGTCCTGGATGGTGGCCACCTACTGTTCTACTTTGCCGAAATGCTGCTGGGCCGGCCCTTGCCGCCACGGGCGCAGGAGTATGGTTTCCGGGCAGGGCTCGCTGTGCTGGCGGGGCTGTTCGTTTTCGCAACTTGGAACGACCTGACGCAGATTGGTCTGTTCCGGTGGGTTGCCGGCCTGATCGGTTGACCGGAGTCGCGCCCGCTAATGTCTTCGGCCGGGTAGCGAGTCGCCGTCCCGGCCGAAGCTTTTCCATAGGAATTCAGCGCGTTACATCAACCCCTCTATACGTCATTGCGTGAAGGCTGGTACTAGCCTCTGGTGCGGGCGATGATTATGGTGCGCGCCGTGCTGACCGCACGTTCTGGCTTTGCAAATTCGGCGCTTACCTGCCTGTTGGGGGGACCAGCCTCTTGTTGATGATCCGAGCCGCGCGGCTGGCTGTCGCGTGCGTGATGCCGATGCTGGTTATTGATGCCGCCGCTGCCCAACCCTCGCCGCAGGCTCGTTCCGCCGCGCCACGCCAGCCGGCCCGCGCCGCGCGTCCAGCGCCCGCCACTGGCACAATCCAGGCCATTCAGGTCGAAGGCAATCAGCGCATCGAAACTGGCACAATCCGCTCTTATCTGCTGGTCCAGCCGGGCGATGCCTTCGACCGCGACCGGCTGGACCGAAGCCTGAAGACGCTGTACGCGACCGGCCTGTTCCAGGACGTTCAGCTATCGCGGAGCGGCAACAACCTTCTCGTCAAGGTAGTGGAGAACCCGATCGTCAATCAGGTGGCGTTCGAGGGCAACAAGAAGATGACGGACGATCAGTTGCGGCCGGAACTGCAACTGCGCTCACGCGCCGTGTTCACGCCGGCGCTTGCCGAGTCAGACCGGCAGCGTATCCTCGATATGTATGCGAAGGCCGGGTACTACGACGCCCAGGTCGATGCGAAGATCATTCGCCTGCCTGACAACCGGGTTAATGTTGTCTACCAGGTCAATGACGGGCAGGCGACGCTGATCGCCAAGATCGTCTTCAACGGCAACAAGGCGTTCAGCGAAAGCCGGTTGGGCGAGGTGATCAACAGCCGCGAGCAGCGCTGGTGGCGGTTCCTGTCCAGCGCCGACGAGTACCAGCCCGAGAAGCTGGCCTACGACAAGGAATTGCTGCGCCGCTTCTATCTGAAGAATGGCTATGCCGATGTGGAGATCACGTCGGCGACTGCAGAGCTGTCGCCGGATCGCAAGGGCTTCTTCCTGTCCTTCACCATCAGGGAAGGTGAGCGCTACCGCGTCGGCGATGTGACCATCAAGTCGCAGCTCCGTAACCTGAACGGCGACCAGCTTCGCGATGCACTTAAGATGTCTTCTGGCGATTGGTATGATGGCGATGCCGTCGGCCGTACCGCAGACCAGATCGAGCAGGAAGTGCACAACAAGGGCTACGCCTTCGTCGAAGTCCGGCCACGCGTGGACCGGGAGCAGGATAAGCACATCATTAACCTGACCTTCGACGTGGGTGAGGGGCCGCGCGTCTATGTCGAGCGGATCGACATCGTCGGCAACACCCGCACCAAGGACAAGGTCATCCGGCGTGAGTTCCAGCTGGCGGAAGGCGATGCGTTCAGCGCTGAGGCTGTACGACGTTCGCGCACACGGTTAACCGACCTGGGTTACTTTCAGAACGTCGATGTTCGCACCAGTCCGGGTTCGGCGCCGGACAAGGCGATACTGACCACGCAGGTTACGGAAAGGGCAACCGGCGAACTGACCTTCGGCGGCGGCTACTCGACTGACGCGGGCGCGTTGCTGGATATCGGTCTGTCAGAGCGCAACATCATCGGCACCGGCATCTCAGCCAATATCAACGGCACGCTGGCCCAGCGCCGCAGCTCGATTCAGGGCGGCATCACCGATCCCTACTTCCTTGACCGCAACCTCGTGGCCGGTATCGACGTCTTCTATATTCAGACGAACTATCTTGGCACGGAGCCCTATGACGAACGCCGGGCCGGTTTCGCGCCTCGTCTGGGTTACGCGTTCAATGACCATCTGCGGCAGGTCTGGAGCTACTCGCTGGTCAATCGAACGATCTTCAACGTGTCGCAGTATGCCAGCCCGTTCATCCTGAACGAGTCGGGCACGACGCTGCTGTCGCAGGTCAGTCAGGTGCTGACGCTCGACTATCGCGACAGCCGCATCTACCCGCGCTCCGGCTACGTAATAGAGGCCGGCGGCGATTATGCGGGCCTGGGCGGCGACACCGAGTTCCTGCGGGGTAATCTCAGTGGCGCCTATTACATCCCGCTTGAGAAATATCTCGGAAACCAGGATTGGGGCATCAAGCTAGGCGCCAGCGTTGGTTACCTGTGGAACCTAGGAGGCAAGGAACTAATCATCGACCGGTTCTTCCTCGGTGGCGACAACCTGCGTGGCTTCCAGACAGGCGGCGCCGGCCCGCACGACGCCGTGTCCGGCGACCCGGTCGGTGGCCGGTTCATCTGGACGCAGACAACCGAGTTGCGCTTCCCGCTGCCCGTATCGCCGGATCTCGGCCTGACCGGGCGCGCCTTCGTCGATGTCGGCGGGCTGACCCAGGCAGGGTTCAAGAATTTTGGCAGTTGCGTTGAAGCGAATGGGCAGCCGTGTGAAATCCTGCAGTCAGGAACGCCACGCGTGGGCGCCGGCGTCGGCATCTCCTGGCGCACCGCCTTTGGCTTGATTAACGTCGATCTGGCTCCGTTTGTATACAAGCAACCGGGTGATCAGACACAGGTCTTCCGGTTTGGTTTCGGCACGAGGTTCTAGTGGTTCATAAACGGCTTCATGGTGTCGGGGCGATTGCCGCCCTGGCGCTCGTCCTGCATTCCGGCGGCGCTCTGGCACAGGGTCAGGGGAATGGCTGGTTCGTTCCCAACCAGCCACAGCAGCAACCGCACCGGACGCAGGCGCCGCCGCGGCAGCCGCAATCGGGCCCTCGCCAAGTGCAGAACCAGATGGCCCCGCCCAGCGCGCTCCCCCTACCGGCCGAGGCAGGTGGCGATCCGGGACTGACGCCACAGCAACTGCAGGTCCAGTTGCCGCCGGCACCTGACGTTCCGCCGATTGCCAAAGGCCCGGCGACGCCGGCTGCCATCATTGGCATTCTCTCGGTGCCCGATGTCCTCCGCGTCTCGACCGCTTATCAGGCCGCCTACAAGGAGCTGAACGGCCGTGCGCAAAAGCTGAATGAAGACGCGCAGAAGGAGCAGGCGACGCTGCGCGACATGGGGCAGTCGTTCGCGACCGACCGAGCGAAACTGAGCCCGGAGCAGATTCGCGCGAAGGAGCGCGAGATTCAGGAGCGCGCGACCGAGGCGCAGCGTAAGTTCGGTGAGCGCAATCGGATCATCCAGGAAGCTGGCCAGTACGTGATGGCACAGATCAACCGTACCATGGAGACGGTGGCTCAGCAGGTCGCGTTGTCCCGCGGTGTGAACCTGGTGCTGAACCGCGCGCAGATTCTGGGCACGACCGCGGATTTCGACCTGACGCCGGCGGTGGCCGAGGTTCTCAATAAGGTGCTGCCATCCGTTGTTGTCCCGCCCGACGGCGTGTCGCCGCTGGCGATGGCGCCACCATCTGGCGATGGCAAGGCGGCCGATGCCGCACCCAAGCCGGCGGCGGAGCCTGCAAAGGCGACGAAGAAGCCGTAGCGATGGAAGCGGTCGTGGGCACCGCCTCGATGCCTGGCGATCCGCGGTTCTTCAGGCGGACCGGGCCGCATACGCTCGCCGCTGTTGCCGACGCGGCGGAAGCCGAGGCACCGCCGCGCCGCCTAATGCTGCATCGGATTGCACCGCTCGCCGTCGCGACAGCGGAAGAAGTGACGTTCTGCGTCAACAACCGCAAGCTGGCTGCAGCATTGCGGGCGAGCGGCGCCGGGGCGGTGATAGTGCATCCGGACATGCGCGACGCGGTGCCGGAGACGGCGGTGGCCATCGTTGCCGACGATCCGATGGCCGCGTGGGCCAAGGTCGCGGCGTTGTTCCATCCGGCGCCACCGGTCACCGCCAGCGTGCATCCTTCGGCTATCGTCGCAGCGACGGCGCGGGTGCATGATACGGCCGAGGTTGGCGCAATGGCGGTGATCGGAGAGCATGCCGTCATCGGCGCGCGCTGCCGGATTGGCATTCAGGCGGTCGTCGGCGACGGCGTGGTGATGGGCAGCGACGTGCGGATCGGCACGCATGTCTCGGTATCCCATGCGCTGCTGGGCGACCGGGTCTGCCTGTACCCAGGCGCGCGCGTCGGCCAGGATGGTTTCGGCTTCGCCATTACCTCTAGCGGCTTTCTGAGCGTTCCGCAGGTCGGCCGCGTGGTGATAGGCGACGACGTCGAGATCGGCTCGAATACGACCGTCGACCGAGGTGCGCTGGAGGATACTGTCATTGGCGCCGGCACACGCATCGATAACCTCGTGCAAATCGCGCACAATTGCCGCATAGGGCGAGCCTGCGTTCTCACTGGACAGGTCGGCCTCGCCGGATCGGTGATTCTGGAGGATTTCGTCGTGCTGGGCGGCCAGGCCGGAATCGCCGGCCATGTCAGGATTGCCAAAGGTGTGCGCGTCGGTGCCAAAGGCGGGGTGATGACCGACATCACCCAGCGCGGCGACTACCTGGGCGCGCCTGTGCAGCCGGCGAAAGCGTTCTTCCGCGAGGTGGCGATGATCCGCAAATGGGTCAAAGCCGGATTGCCGCCCGGCTCCCGCGGCGGCCACGGGGACAAGAGCAGCGACAAAAACCATCAGGACGTGGACTGACGGAGATGGATGAGGCGGTATCCCGAGACGCACAGGGCAAGACGCTCAGTGTCGTCGAGATCCAGCAGATCATGCGGGACATCCCGCACCGATACCCATTCCTGCTGCTGGACCGGGTGGTCGATCTGGTGCCCAACCAGTCCGCAGTGGGCATCAAGAACGTGTCCGTGAACGAGCCGTTTTTCGCCGGGCATTTTCCCAACCACCCGGTGATGCCGGGTGTGCTGATCATTGAAAGTATGGCGCAGACGGCGGCCGTGCTGGTGGTAGAGACGCTGGGGCCGGAAGCGGCGGGGAAGGTTGTGTATTTCATGTCGATCGAGGGCGCGAAATTCCGCCGCCCCGTGACTCCCGGCGACCAGTTGCGCATCCATGTGACCAAGGAGCGTAATCGCGGCGCGGTCTGGAAGTTCAATGCAGTTGCGCGGGTCGACGGCACCTCGGTGGCCGAGGCCACGTATGCGGCCATGATCATGGACCGCGCGGCTCCCATCTGACCTACCGGCTAACGCTTTCACGCGCTCCTCGAAGCAGATGCGGTAGCTGCTCGTTGGCTTGTACATGTGTGTGGCGGTACCGACACACCCACCCAAGCGAAATTTATGGCACGTCGCGGCGCGGTTTAGCGTTCCACAAGGCCCGTCACCGGCTGCTTTCGGCCGATGATCGAAACTTCTGCCTTACTCACGCCAAATTACTAAACGAAACAGCGCCTTAGGAGTGCTGACGCGAAACATCGGGCAACAATGATTGTATTGGTTGGTGCACGGCCCATCCATACGGTTCGGTTGCGGCGATTCGCGTCGTGGATCAGGGATTGATGACCATGGATTCAATGACCAATGTGCGGGTGAATTTGCTGGATCGCGCGACCATTCACCCAAGTGCGGTCGTTGCCCATGGCGCGGAGATCGGGCCGGGCGTGCAGATCGGCCCGTTCTGCACGGTGGGTCCGGACGTTGTCATCGAAGCTGGGGCAAGGCTGATTTCGCATGTCGTGGTCGATGGACACACACGGATTGGTGAGGGCGCTGAACTCTACCCGTTCAGCACGGTCGGGCTGGCGCCGCAGGATCTAAAATATAAGGGCGAACCGACGCGCTGCGAGATTGGCGCGCGCACGGTGATCCGGGAGCACGTGACAATTCACCGCGGGACTGCCACCGGCCGCGGGATCACCCGTGTCGGCGATGACTGTATGCTGATGGCGGTGGTTCATGTTGCCCATGACTGCCAGGTCGGCAATCACGTGATCATTGCCAACAACGTGGTAATGGGCGGGCATGTGCAGATCGCCGACCATGCCGTGATCGGCGGTAGCGCGGCGCTGCATCAGTTTGTGCGCATTGGGCGGGCTGCCATGATCGGCGGCGTCTCAGGCGTCGAGGGCGACGTCATTCCGTTCGGCAGCGTCATCGGCAATCGCGCACGTCTGGCCGGGCTCAATGTAGTCGGACTGAAGCGGCGCGGATTCAGCAAGCAGCAGATCAACCGGCTGCACAGCTTCTTCCGTGAGTTGTTCCGGCATGAAGACGTGTTTGCGCACAGGTTGGCCGCGGCGCGCGAGAAATACGCTGGCGACGAACTGGCCGAGGAGGTGTTGGCATTCATCGACCAGCCGAGCCACCGGGGCCTGATCCGGGCGGAGTAGCGGACGCATCCGTAAAGGGTCACGGTCGAGCTTGTTCCGGCCGACGCCGGTAATCTTGTGCTACGACCTCAGACACTGACGGCTGCAGCGTCACACGAGTGGATGGCCGGCATACACTTGCCGTGAACATCCCAGTGCCCCGCATCAACCCCATGCCTTGCCGCTCCGCGTGACCGCTGCGATTGTCCGGCCGGAAAACCGGCCAGGAGAATCATGCCATGAGCGACACGCTGCCAACCGCAACCCGGATCAGTGATCCCGGGATCAGAGCGCTGTATAAGCTGGAAAACCGCTGGCAGGCATGGCTCGATGTCGAAGTGGCGCTGGCCCGCGCGCAGGCTGAACTCGGCATCATCCCGGCCGAGGCCGCTGAAGCAATCGCTGCGGTCGCCCGGTTGGAGAACATGGACCGCGCCCGCATTGATGAAGGCTTTGCCCGCACCGGCCATACGCTGGTGCCGCTGGTCTGGGAACTCGGCCGTATCGTCGGCGATCCGCATGGCGGCTGGGTGCACTGGGGCGCGACGACGCAGAACATCACCCAGACAGGCGATCTGCTTGTGCTGCGCCAGGCGCATCAGGTTTTCCTGCGCCTGATCGGAGAAGTCCTGGCGGCGATGGCGGACCTGGCGGAACGCTCCGCCGACATGCCCATCGCCGGTCGCACGCACGGCCAGCACGCGGTGCCGGCGACGTTCGGCTACAAGGTTGCGGTGTGGATGGACGAACTCGGCCGCCACGTCGAGCGCCTGCGCCAAGCCGCCCCCCGCCTGTTCGTCGCCATGCTGGGTGGTGGCGCCGGGACGTTTGCCTCGCTCGGCAAGAACGGCCCGCCGGTTCAGGCCGGGATCGGCAAGCAGCTTGGCTTCGGCACCATGGCCGTGCCATCCCGCGCGCTGGGCGACCACCTGGGCGAGAACATCTGTATTCTCGGCCTGCTGGCTGCCACCTGCGGCAAGATCGGACGTGAGATCTACACGCTGATGAAGACCGAATTCGGCGAAGTGGAGGAACCGGTTCCGCCTGGCACGGTCGGATCGTCGACCATGCCGCAGAAGCGCAATCCGAAACTGTGCCAGGATATCATCGCCGCCGCGGCCGAAATCCGCAGCCAGGTGCCGCTGGCGCTGGAGGCGATGACGACGGAGCATGAGGCGGATCGCACTACCAGCCTGATGATGGATACCGCCGAACAGCGCGCCTGCGTCGCTACCGGCGACATGCTGTCGCGCCTGCTGGAGGTGATCCGTGGCCTGCGCCTCGATCCGGCGCGGATGCGGTCGAACCTCGATCTCGGCGGCGGGTTGATCATGGCGGAGGCGGTGATGCTGGACCTCGGCGCCGCGATCGGCCGGCAGCACGCGCACGACGCAGTGTATGACGCGGCGCAGGACGCATTCGTCCAGAACAAGTCATTCGGCGACCTGTTGGCGGCTGATGCGCGCGTCACGACGCATATGCGGCCGGAGCAGATCCGCGCGCTGCTGGACCCGACCGCCTATACCGGTCTGTGCGCCGACATGGCGCGGGAGGGGGCCGCGCGGGCACGTGTCCTGGCGAAGGAACTGGCGGTATGAGTGAACTGGACGTCGACCACCTGAAGACCTGGATTGGCAAGACCGAAACCTTGCATGACCGCGTCACGCGCTTTCCGTTTGCGGCACTGTCGGCGACGCTGGACCGCGACGATCCGCCGCCGGCGGCAGGCATGAGCCTGCCGCCGTTATGGCACTGGCTGTATTTCCTGCCGACCGCCCGGCAGTCGATGCTGGGGCCGGACGGCCACCCGGCGCGCGGCGGCTTCCTGCCGCCGGTGCCGCTGCCTAGGCGGATGTGGGCCGGCGGCCGGTTCAACTTCCATCAGGATTTACGCGTCGACGAGCCCATCTCCCGCACGTCGACTGTTGCCGATGTTACGGTGAAGCAGGGTCGGGCAGGGGCCTTGTGCTTTGTTTTGGTCAGGCATGAAATCACCGGCGAACGAGGGCTGGCGCTGACCGAGGAGCACGACATCGTCTACCGCGACATGCCAGCGCCGCATGATTCGCCGGCGGCACCGAAAGCCGCTCGCACCGACGGCATCTGGCGTCGTGACATTCGTCCTGACGACACTATGCTGTTCCGCTACTCGGCGCTGACCTTCAACAGTCACCGTATCCACTACGACCGACGCTACGTGACCGAGACTGAAGGCTATCCGGGCCTGATCGTGCACGGTCCGCTGATCGCCACATTGCTGATGGATCTGCTGCGGCGGAACACGGATGGGCCCGTGGCCTCATTCCGGTTTCGCGCCGTCAGCCCACTGTTCGACATCGCGCCGTTGTCAGTGCACGGCAAGCCGGATGGCGCCGGTACCGTGGCGTTATGGGCCCAGAACGACCGGGGCCACTTGGCAATGGAAGCCGAGGCCCGTCTGGCTGCCTGATCTGCTGGCGCGCCGTGCTGATGTCCTTTCAGCCTTTGTCACGGCGCCGCGCGACAGGGCGCCTCGCCGCTGAGGCTCGGGTGATGTGTACGCTACTGGGTGATCACCCAACGACACAGTAACAACATCGAAGACCGAGATTCATCGGCGGCTTCCTTTGTCCTACCTGGCGAACAGCCGCACCATCTCGCGGCAGAAGTCCGGCAGGTCGTCGGGCTTCCGTGACGTCAGCAGTGTCCCGTCGATAACGAACGGGCTGTCCTCCCATTGGGCGCCGGCATTCGTCAGGTCGGTGCGTAGCGAGGGCCAGGACGTCATGCGCCGGCTGCGGACGCCGTCTGCTTCGATCAACGTCCACGGGCCGTGGCATATCGCCGCGATCGGCTTTCCGGCTTCGACGAAATGTCGGACGAAGGCCACCGCGCTCGGATTGACCCTTAGATAGTCGGGATTGGCAACGCCACCGGGGAGCACCAGGGCGTCAAACGTTTCCGCTGATACGCTGTCGAGCGCCTGGTCCACCTTCAACCGGTCGGCCTTCTCATCGTGGTTCATGCCCTGGATGGCCTCGCGCTGCGGTGAGACGACAGTGACATGCGCGGATGCCGCCTTCAGCGCCTTTACCGGCTCCGTCAGCTCTACCTGTTCGACACCATCTGTCGCCAGCACGGCAATGTTACGTCCTGCAATATCTGACATGAATAGTCTCCTGTGGCTCCAGGCTGTAACGCAGTCTGCCGCACCGTGTTGCCGGCAGTGGCCTCTCCCGAGCGATGCCGCCGCCTAGCCCAACCTGTCCAAGGATTGATCGGTCGCGCAGCGTCGCCATTTCCGGTGGAACGCCGCGCAAACCCTTGGTTCCCAGCTATCCCTGGCTGGAGGACTCACACGGGGCGGGTGGTGTCAGGGGAACGCCCGAAGACCTCAGGGGTTTGTGGCGGGAATGGAAGTGTTCTTTACTGCCCGGCGCATTGATGAGCGCCAAGAAAATGCCGGCTGTGCTGTAACCAGAAGGCCGATGCCGGGTCTCACGAGAAGCCGGAGGTAACGATGGACGAGCTTGGGTCAGATCTGCAACCAGCCGCCGCGGAGGGGCTTGTGAGCGCGCGGCTTTTGGATCGGTTTCGTACCGTGCGCGCCTATACCGAATTGCTGGCCAGCGCGCTGACGGATGAGGATCAATGCGTCCAGTCCATGCCCGATGCGAGCCCGGCGAAATGGCATCGCGCGCACACGACGTGGTTCTTCGAGCAGTTCGTGCTGGTGCCGTTCCTTCCCGATTACCGGCCGTTCGATCAGAGCTTTTCGTTCCTGTTCAACTCGTACTATGAGGCGGTGGGCGCGCGTCACCCGCGTCCGGCGCGCGGCATGTTGACGCGCCCGTCCGCCCAGCAGGTCACCGCGTATCGCTGGCACGTTGACGCCGCGCTGCTGGAGGCCGAACTGCCGGGTGAGGCGGCGCCGGTCCTGGAACTCGGACTGCAGCATGAGCAGCAGCACCAGGAGCTGCTGATGACGGACATTCTGCACCTGTTTTCGCTCAGCCCGCTGTATCCGGCAGCCTTGCCGGACTGGCAGGAGCCGCAAGGGACTGATGCTCCGACTACATATGTCGAAATCGGCGGCGGCTTGGCCCCTGTCGGCTATGCCGGCGGCGATTTCTGCTTCGATAACGAGACCCCGCGCCACAGGGTGTACCTGGAACCGTTCGCCATCGGGTCACGCCTGGTGCGCAACCGCGACTGGCTGGCGTTCATCCGCGATGGCGGCTACCGCACCGTGTCGTTGTGGATGTCGGACGGCTGGGCGACGGCGCAAGCCGGGAGCTGGCAGTCCCCGCTGTACTGGCGTGAGCACGACGGGGCATGGTGGCAGTTTGGTCCTGGTGGGCTGCGGGTGCTGGATCAGGATGCGCCGGTTCGTCACATCAGTTGGTATGAAGCCGACGCCTTCGCCCGCTGGGCCGGGGCCCGCCTGCCGACCGAGGCGGAGTGGGAGACAGCCGCAGCACACCCTGCCTTGCGAGAAATCACTGGCCATGTCTGGCAGTGGACTGAAAGTGCCTACCGCCCCTATCCGGGCTTCAAGGCGGCGCCGGGCGCGATCGGCGAATACAACGGAAAGTTTATGGTCAACCAGATGGTGCTGCGCGGCGGCTCCCTGGCTACGCCTGAGGGGCACACGCGCCCGACCTACCGAAACTTCTTCCATCCCGATAAGCGCTGGCAGTTCAGCGGGCTGCGCCTCGTGCGGGACCTGTAACGGGAGAGAAATGTGCCAAATGACACCGGATTCCCGTCGCGCAGCCTGCGCGACGATGTGGTTCACGCTGCCGTCGCTGGATTGACCGCGACGCGGAAGACGCTGCCGCCGTGGTTGTTCTACGACCAGGAAGGCTGCCGCTTGTTCTATGAAATCACTGAACTACCTGAGTACTACCTGACGAGGACCGAGGCTGCGATCTTGACGTCGCAGGCTGCCCAGATGGTGCCGGCGTCGGTTCGCGATGCGGCGCTGGTCGAATTCGGCGCGAGTTCGGAACACAAGGCTGGCTACCTGCTGGGACTAACGGACGCAGCGGGTGGACCGCTGTTCCGGTTCTACCTCCCAGTAGACGTGGCACAGGCGGAAATGCTTGCCATGCAGTCGCGCCTGCGGCAGTCGCATCCATACCTGCGGGTCATGCCCGTGGTTGCCGACTTCATGCAGCCACTGCGCCTGCCGCCGATCGACGGGGCACGATTCGGCTTCTTCCCAGGCTCTACCATTGGCAACCTTGACCCGGATGCTGCAATCGGCTTCCTGTCCCGCGCCGCGGAGACACTAGGTCGCGATGCCTGGCTGCTACTGGGGGCCGACCTGCGGAAGGACCCGGCGATCGTGCTACCGGCCTATAATGATAAAGCCGGCGTCACGGCGGCGTTCAATCTGAACCTGCTGACGCGCCTGAACCGCGACGCGGCGAGCTCGTTTGATCTCGAAACGTTTCGTCATGAAGCTATCTGGAATGATGCTGACAGCCGCATCGAGATGCACCTGATATCAATGGTAGAGCAAACGGTTCGGGTCGCCGGACGGGCAATCCCGTTCCGGCGCGGTGAAACGATTCATACCGAGAGCAGCTACAAGTATCGTCCTGAGACACTCCGGGAACTGGCGTCGGCCGGAGGCTGGCGCCAGGAACGGATCTGGACGGACCCGCAAGGCTGGTTCGGAATTTTCCTGTTCCAACGCATGTGAAAGCGAGATGAACGGTGCAGCCGCGACCGGCCGCACCGTCCAAGGATCAGGCGGCTAGACGTTCCGGCCGCGAGGCGGCAACCGAACGGGCAAAATCCCCGGCCGCCTTGCCCTCGTCGCCCATCAGGTAGCTGCGAAGTTGCAGACGGGCACGATGCACCCGGCTTTTCAGTGTGCCAATCGCACAACCGGTCTGTTCGGCGGCGTCCTCATACGACTTCTCCTGCAACACGATCATGTAAAGCGCCTCTCGCTGATCGTGGGGCAGCCGGTTCAGCGCCCACCCGAGCTCACGCAGCGCTGTACGGTCCTCATGCGGCGCGGCAACCTGAACTTCAGGCATGTTCTCGATATCGGTGAATTCGCGCTTGCTGCGCACGCTGCTGATGAAATGGTTAATCATGATGCGGTGAACCCAGGCTGAGAAGTTCGTGCCGGGGATAAAGCAGTCTTTGGCTACCAGAGCCTTGGTCGCGACGTCCTGAGTCAGGTCATCGGCTGCTGCGCGGTTTCTTGTTAAAGCCAAGGCCCAAACTCGCATCTTCGGCATAAAAGAAATGAGCTGATCGTGAAATTCTTCTGCCACGGACTACCTCCTGACCATCCAATCATGGGCGGTTCCGTTCACCTGTGGTGTGGATCAGGGTCTGGCAAGCGCACTGACGGCACGGTGATCACGCACTGCATAACGCTTTACGTATCAGTGATCGCGTTCGGCACGTGTGCGCCAGAAAGCTTCGCAAGCCCTGCACAAACCCGTGACAAGATCGAATATTGTTACGCAAGCATGTGAAAAAGGAGCTGATCCCGTCACGGACGGGTGTCATTCGCGGCCACGCCTTTCGTTTTAGCCGCTCCAGACTAAGTGACTTCGGCTGCGGCATGCCTATATGACCGGGGGAGGAACTGCAGTGAGAGTTGCCTATTCCGCCGCTGCCGCTATGTCCGGCGCTGTCTTGCTCTGCCTCGCGCTGTTCGGGCGTCCCGATCAATACCTGCGCGAGGCCAGACAGCTTGTTGAAAACCTGCGGATAACTCCAGATGAACCCGCCGCGAACATTGCAGCGGTCTCATCATCGCCTGACGCCTCGCAACTGGCGTCTCAGGTTGCCCAGCTTCAACGTCAGGTGATCCAGCTACAGCAGCGACTTGCGGGCAATCGGACGCCGGAAGAGGCGCTGCCACCGCCACCTCAACTGCCAGCACAACAACTGCCGGTACAACTCGACGAAGCCCCTGCGCATCCGTCGCCATCCATAGTGCCGGAACGGCGGGAGGCAGCGAAGGCGCTGCCGCCCGTGGTGCCGCAACGGCCGCGTCCTGCGGCGCCGGCCTCTCGGCCCGACCCGGATGATGTCAACACCGTCATCGCACGCCTGAAACAACAGCCACCGGCGCCGCAGACCGCCCCCACGGCTCCGCCGCCGCCCCAGCAGCAGCCCTATGACACATCACCCCTGCGGCAGAGCTTGCTTTCGGCACGAAGCGCCTTGCAAAGCGGTCGCATGGAAGAAGGCATCCGTGCATTGCAGGAAGTTCAATTGCGGCTCGTGTTTCGGCCGGTTGCACCTGATGCGACGGATCCGGGGATCGCTGGCCCCGCCGCCTCGGTGGTCGGGCGTGCCCTCGCTGCCGCCGGGAACAACGATACGCTGTCGGCACAGCGTCTGATTGATCGCGCCCTGGCCGATCTTTCCGCATCCGGGTCAAGATGATCGTGGCTTCGCGGTCTACCGCGTCAGCTGCGATGCAACGGCTTACGTGGCCGTTACGTAACGCCAGAAAATTCCCCTGATAGTTTCTAGATAATTGCGCACCTGCCGCTTGGCACAGGACTTGCTGCCAGCCGCTGTGGTCGTGCATCACCGGTGCGGAGCGCGCGTCCTGCTGCCAGCAGCGATGCCCGATGACCAGCCGCACCAGAAACCTCCAAGAGGACCGAAGGACATGCGGCAACTCCCAATCCGACAGGCGCTCCGTAGCAAAACCGAAATGCCTTGCGCCACGCTGCCGCGAAGGACGTGGCCTGCTGCCGTATCCATTGCGTCCGCACTGGCGTTGACGGCCTGCTCCGTCGTGCCCTCGCTGCCGCCGGCACCGCCTGAGCCGGCGCCGGCCTCCTATGTTGCCAATCTGCCACCATATCGCATTCAGATCGGCGATGTGCTGGAGGTTCGGCTGCTGCTGAACCCGGAATTGAACGAGGAAGTCTCGGTCCGCCCGGATGGTCACATATCCACGACCGTTGTGCCGGACGCCGTGGCTTACGGCCGCACGCCGGCGGATCTGGCCGATACGCTGCGCCAGGCGTATGCGAAGGAATTGCAGCGTCCACGGCTCAGCGTCGTCGTGAAGTCTTTCGCGCCGACGCGAGTTTATGTTGGCGGCGAGGTGAACACGCCAGGTGAATTCATTACAGTCGGTCCGACGCTTACGTTGTCGCAGGCGATCGCGCGTGCCGGCGGCGTCAAGCTCAGCGGTGATGAGGGATCGGTGTTCGTGATCCGGCGCGGGCCGGGCGATCGGCCAGAGTTCCTGTCAACAAGCTGGAATGCGCTGCGCACTGGAAACGACCCGATCGCCGATATCCGTCTCGCGCCCTACGACGTCGTCTACGTGCCGAAGCTCGGTATCGCGGAAGTTTACAAATGGTATAACCAGTATATCCAGCAATTCGCAAATCCGAGCTTCGGGTTCTCCTATTTGTTGAATCCAACGGCTACCGCTGGGACAGTCATTACCAACTCGGCTCCGACACCCGCCCGATAATGGTGGCGTGGCGCTCGTTAGCGAGCGCCACGCTCGAAGCCTTAGAAGCCATTCAGCGGAGAATACGGGTTTGGCTCGCGAGCAGCGCGGTTCGGCTGTGCCTGCATGCAGGCACCGCGCTGCCGTTGCGCTTCGGTGGAGCAGGTCTGATAGTCGGCATAGGCGCAGACGGCGGCGCCGGACGACGTTACCACACAGTATTCGCCGTGGCGTTGAGACAGGCGATACTGCGAGATGTTCGGCGTGCACTGCGCGTTCTGCCGCTGTGCCTCGCGCGCGCACTCCTGGGCGTCCACGTATATGCACTGCGGCGGCAGTACTTGGTTCTGAATACAGAACGGGGCGGCCGGCGCAGGTGTCGGCGTGATCCCTACGACGAGAGTGAGCAGGCAGGCGGTCCGAATGATGGTTTTCATGACGTGTCCTGTCGGTGTTGGAGGCGTGACGTGGTGGTAAACGCAACGGCCGTGCCAAGCCCGCATAATGATGGCACGGTGATTGCGGGTGATACCAGGCGTGCAGCTGTGGAGCCGTCAGTTGAGGACTCCCAAAGTGGATCCGATAATGACTCGCCAGTTATTGCCCCCCCGGCATCGGCAGTGATGCTCCAGCGTTGCCATGACGTCGGCCGACGGTACGTCAATGTGAACCTGATGCCGGTGCGCCAGGCCGCACCGCACACGGACCGATGCCACAGCAGATGAGCATGACCGGGCTGGATTCCGCCGATCGGCAGCGACTCGCTGAGTGGCTCGACCGTGTCCGCCATGCCGGCATTGACGCCGTGATCGATTTTGCTGCTCGGCCATGGGGCAGTCCCGACCTTGAGGTCGTCATCGGCGTGTTTGAGACCGGCCGCCTGCTGGCATCCTGGCTGCTTGTGCGGTACCAATCGCAATGGGTCCTGGCCACGGTTGACGACGAAACCATCTCGGCCGTTCGCGGTAGCCTGGCAGAGGCGCTTGCCCTTATCCCGCTGAGGCTGTGACACCAGCCCGCCACTGCAGGCAGGGCCGCGGCGTGAATCAGCGCGGGCCGTGCCGCGTGAGCGGCGCCTCGGCCAGGCCGCGCTTCAGCTCGATCCGGTGCCGCCGCAACATCCGGTACAGCGTGACGCGCGAAACCCGTAGCGCTTGCGCGGTGGAGGTGATGTTCTCCCCGGATCGTTCCAGGGCGGTGACCAGCGCGGCCCGCTCCTCCTCCGAGCCCGGCTTCGGCGCGGCAGGCGCAGCGTCGTCCCGCGCTCCAACCGCGTCGTCCAGGCCCGCGAGGTCCGGGACATCCAGCCGCGCGTTGTCGCTGACTACGACTGCGCGCCGCACAACGGCCATCAGTTCACGCACGTTGCCGGGCCAGCCATGACGCACCAGCAGGCGTTCCGCTCCTAGCGTGAAGCCGTCGTGCGGGCGCCCGAAATCCGCCGCGGCTACGGCCTGGAAGTGCCGCGCGAGCGGCACGATGTCGTCGGGCCGGTCGCGCAGCGGCGGGACTGGTACAGTCAGCACGTTCAGGCGGTAGAACAGGTCCTCCCGAAACCGGCCCGCCGCTATGGCCGCGCGCAGGCGGACATTCGTCGCCGAGACGATACGGACATTGACCCCCAATGTTTCCCGGCCGCCGACACGGCGGATTTGCCCGTCCTGCAGGAAGCGCAGCAGGTGCGCCTGCAGGTCCACGGGCATATCGCCAATCTCATCCAGGAACAGGGTGCCGCCATGGGCGTGCTCGATCTGGCCGATGCCACGGGCAACGGCACCGGTGAACGCACCTTTTTCAAATCCGAATAGTTCCGATGTCACCAAGCCAGGTGGGATCGCGGCGCAGTTGACGACGACGAACGGGCCCCGGCACCGGCGCGAGTGCTGGTGGATCGCGTGGGCAATCAATTCCTTGCCCGTGCCACTCTCGCCGGTGATCAGCACGGGGTCGTCGGTTTGGCCAAAGCGCTCGATCAGTGCGGCGATCTGCCGCATCGGCGCGCTGGCACCGATGATCCTCGAGCGATCGGATCGGGGCGTCAGCACGGGCTCCTGGCCGAGGGAGTCATGCAGGCGGCCGAGCAGGGCCGGGTCCTCGGCAGCGCGCTCCAGCAACAGGCGCGCGAGGCGCTGGACCGGCAGGCGCGCCAGGCTATCCGCACTGACATGCATCGCCCGCGCGTCCCGAACGGTCTCCGAGGAAGCGCCGTCAACCAGACAGGTATCGGATGCAAGCAGCCGACCTTCAGGCATATCGGACCTTCCCAACTCCCCAGTGCCCAGCGTGTATCGCCATGCTCTGGTGTTATCGTAAACCTTCACGTGGCGGGATCACGAGCGCGTGCCACTGCATCATCAGATGCGGAGCGTGACTATCTCGTCCAACAAGTGGAGTGACGTATTCGGGCCACAGCGCAAGCGCGTCCAAACCGGCGGAAAAGGTGCACATGCAACCGTTTCTCTGACGCGACCATTGCAATGCGGGCGGTAAAGCTGTTTGTTGTCGCCGTCTGTCATCCGGGTGCGGTAAGACCAATCGATGCGCCTGCTGCTATCCCTCTGCCTGCTGCTACCTGGGCTTGCCCACGCCGCGCAAGATGCGCCCGTGGACCCGCGTATTCACGAGCAGGTTGCATTCCAGATGGTGCCGGTAAGCCCTGCCCCACGCGCCTTGGTTGTATCGAAGATCGCACCGCAACCTGTCGCCGCGCGACCGCCAGCCGTGAAGCCTGGCGCGGCCAAACCCAGTTCGGTGGATCCTGCCGGTCAATGCGAAACCGCTGTCACCACCGCCGAGTTCGTCCATCGCCTGCCAGCTCGCTTGCTCGGTGCCATCGCTCTGACCGAGACCGGACGGAAGGACCCCAAGACCGGCACGTTCCGGCCGTGGCCGTACAGCATCAATGCCGAGGGCCAGGGTATGTTCTTTGGCTCCGCGCAGGAGGCTATTGCGACGGTACGGGACCTTCAGGGGCGCGGCGTGCAGTCGATTGACGTCGGATGCATGCAGGTGAACTTGATGTATCACCCGCGTGCTTTCGCCTCGCTGGAGGACGCCTTCGATCCACGCAAGAATGCACTGTACGCGGGGCAGTTCCTGAACGCGCTGTATGTGACGAAAAAGGATTGGATGCTGGCAGCCGGCGCCTATCATTCGGAGACGCCTGAGCGGGCCGAGCCCTATCGGCAAATGGTGGCGGCACGTTGGACCAATCCGACGCTGCGCAACCAGACGCCGCCACAGGTCCAGTATCGCGATTTCGTGTCCTTTGTGGACGTGTACGGTGCGTTCGCCCAGACGAAGCGGGTTTACGGATCGTTCACCACTGGGACCGGGTACCGGTAACGGCGCAGATGTGAGGTCGGCAGCAGCTGTCTGGCCGGCTTCGCGCGTCGCCGTACTAGCCGCCAACCGTTCACGACATCGCCAGCACCATCACACCGGCGCAGATCAGGCCCACCGCGGTGATCCGCATTGGGCCGATTGCTTCGCCGAAGCCGAAATATCCGATCAGCAGCGCGGCGATGTAGGACACGGCGGTGAACGGGAGCGCCACCGACATCGGAATGCGGCGTAGTGCAATGATGTACAGCAGCGCCGCCCCGCCATACAGCACCAGCCCGACTATCGTCCGCAAATCGAACAACTGCTGCAGGAACGTGCCGGCGCCGGCGCCGGCCTTCAGCAGCGTCTGGCCCGCCATGCTGGTGACAATGGCGGCAGCCAGCGCGCCCCAGTAGATGCTCATGCCCAGGTGATGTTCATGCGCTGTCCACCGGGCCGCCGTGCCGCACCATCCGGACAGTCCCCTGCGGCTTGCCGTTAGCTGAAAGGAAGGTGCGGCCGACATACTCGCCCAGCACACCCAGGATCATCGACTGCGCACCGGAGACCAGCAGCAGCACGGTCATCGTTGAGGCCCAGCCGGACGGCGTATTGTGCATGAACAGAGCCTCGGCAATCGTTGCGACGGCGCCGATCGCACCGGCAATCGACATCGCCAGGCCGGCATAAATGGCAAATCGGAGTGGCGCCAGCGAGAAGCTGGTGGCCAGATTCAGCCATAGCCGCACCAGCCGCTGCAGCGTGTAGTTCGACCGCCCCTCCATGCGCGGCAAGTGCAGCACCGGAATGCTGTCGATGTGTTGCGTCACCTGCATCACCAGGCCATCGACATACGGGTAGGGACCACTGTAGCGGGTCACCGCCCGCACGACGAAGGCCGACATACAGCGGAAGGAGGACAGGTAGAGCCCTTTCGGCTTGTCCAGCAGCCGGTCGGCAACGGCATTGGCGAAACGGCTGCCCAGGTTGCGCCAGGCGTCGTGCCGCTTTTCGGCGTATCGGGTGTAGACCACGTCCCAGCCGCCCTGCCTGGCGTGATCGTACAGGCGGACCACCTCTTCCGGTGGGTTCTGCAGGTCGTCGTCCATCGTGATGATGTAGTCGCCACGGACGTGCCGCAGGCCGGTCATGACGGCGTTATGCTCGCCGTAGTTGCGGGCGTGCTCGATATACGTCACCGGCACGCGCACCGTCGGCAGCAGCGCCTTGATTACCTCGGCTGAGTTGTCGGGGCTGCCATCGTTGACCAGCACGATTTCGAGCCCGCCGGCAGGGTGCAGGTCGGACAGCGCCTCCACCAAGCGGCCCACGGTGGCAGCGCCGCGATAGACGGGGACGACGATCGACAGCCCGACCGTGGCAGGCAGTCGGGCGGATGCTTGATCCTCAATGATGGTGACCGTGTCGTTCATGGGTTCTCCGCGACGGCCAGGACCGATCCGCCGGCGGGCAGCGGGAAGGGGAGGCGCCGTTCAAGCTGCGTCATGCCATGCAAAATCGCATCAAGCCATGGCGGAAACACGGCGACATCTGACGCGGAATCGCCACGAGCCAGCAATTTACGCTGGATAACCATCAGCGGCAGCAGCAGGCCGTTCCAGTAGCGGGCGCGTACGCTGGTGAAGCCGGCCCGCACAAGCAGGGCGGCAGTGCCCGGCGCCGTGAGCCGCCGCACATTGTGCACCTGCCGGTCGTGGGCCGAGGCGAGCCAGGCATAGGCCGGCATGTTGACCACGAGACGGCCGCCCGGCCGCAGCACGCGGCGTAGTTCCGCAAGAGCCAGGGCCGGATCGACCGCCGCGTGGCACAGCACGTCGGCGCTGACCGCCACGTCGAACACGCCGTCGGCGAACGGCAGCGCGTTGACACTGCCGCGGGTGACCAGGGCACCTGACTTGTCGTAAGCGCGTCTGGCAGCGCCGGCGTCATACTCTATCCCGATCGCAGTCATGTCCGGGCGGTGCTGGCACAGGACCGACAGAAGCCCGCCGGTGCCGCAGCCGGCGTCCAGCACGCAGCCGCGGCGATCACCCAGCGCGTTGACCAGGCGAGCATGCAGTGCGCGATACCACCACATGCGCTGCTCTGCCTGATCCATCAGCTCATATTCAGCGGGCTCCATGGCCGCGTGGTTGCCTTGCGCCGGTTTTCGCCGCAAGTGAAACCCAACTCCAGGAGGAACGTCGTGTCGCAAGGGAAGCCTGCAAGGCTAGGGCCGGCAGGTACCGCTGTCGGTGCCGGCCGGACCTTGACCGACAACGCCGCCGACACGATCCGCGGCATCGGCCTCGTGGCGCTGGCGTATTGCATTCTGTCGATTGGCGATGCCGCGGCAAAATGGGCGATGCTGGCGACCGGCGTGGCCTGGGTGCTGCTGTGGCGCGGCATTTTCGGCGCCGCCGCCATTGCCGTGGTCACGGCGTTCCGGTCGGAGGCAGGCGGGCTTTCGCGCCTGCGGCCGGTGCGCTGGGGACTGCTGTCGGCCCGGGCGGGGCTGTCGTCGTTCACCTCGCTGTCCTGGTACCTGGCCTGGCTACACATGCAGCTTGCTGACACCTACGCGCTTGGGTTCACCGCGCCGCTGATCATGACGCTGCTGGCGATCCCGCTGTTGGGTGAGCGGCTGCGCTGGCGGCGCATGCTGTCGACGCTGCTGGGATTCGTTGGCGTGCTGGTGATGCTGCGGCCGGGCGGCGACCTGTGGACACCGGCCTTGCCGCTGCTGATGGCCGGAATCGTCGCCATGGCCGTCACCCGCATTATGGCGCGGCAGTTGTCGCTGACCGAGACGCCGGAGTGCCAGGCGTTCTGGCTGATGATCTCACACGCGCTGGTCGGTCTGCTGCTGTTCGGGCTGTATCCTCCCACCGGGATTGCATCGGTGGGCGCGTGGCTGGCGCTGGCCTTTTTGGGCGTATCGAGCGGGCTGGCGCACTGCATCTTCACCTATGCCTACGGGCTGGCACCAGTGTCGGCGCTTGCGCCATACGAATACACGATGCTGATCTGGGGCGGCGCCGCCGGGTTCGTGGTGTTCAGTGAGGTGCCGTCCTGGAGCACTCTGCTGGGTGCGGCGATCGTCGCGGCGGCGGGGCTGTATAATCTCCACCGGGAGCGAGTGCGGCGGGCCGAGGCGGTGTTGGGCACCGGCTGCCACAAATGATCAGAGGCGGCGGTCATGTCAGGGGCCGTAAGTCCGCGGCACCCGCACAAAGCCGGCAGTCTCATTGCGGCCGGTGTCTGGACTGACCTGTTACAAGGCGCGCGATCCGCCGGCGCAAGGCACTTTGTGCACCCCGCGATGCTGGCCGACCGGAAGCCGGTTCAGGTGATCGCGCAGACCCTCAGTCGCCGCCACGATCGCGTCCAGCCTGCTCCAGGCCGTCGGCCCGTATCCGGGCTGCATCGGCCATTCTTGGGCGGCTTCAAGGTCGTCGCTCGCCCGCGGGGCGAGGATCAGCTGCCGCGGCGCACGCCTTGCGCTCAGCGGCGGCGGGTCGGCGGTGGCGGCAGCGGTGTAACCGTGGGCCGGCTGTCGATCCGGGCTCGTACCTTGCCGACGTCGACGTAGAGACCGGCGTCGAGCTCAGCTTCCGCCGCCGCGAGACCCTGGGTCTCCTGGGCAAGCCGCGTCCGCTGGTCCGCATCGGTCTCAGCCCCAGAACCTGGGCCGGTTTCACGGTCCACGGTGTACATGAGGGAAGATAATCCGCGGACTCGATTGGGAGAACGGTAACCGTCAGCGGTCGCCTACGCCTCGCACCCCTCGTCCCGCAGCAGGTCCATCACTGCATCCGGCGGCACGTCAGCACTGGTGAACGCCTGCCCAATGCCGCGCGCCAGCACGAAGTGCAATGCTCCATCGCGCACCTTCTTGTCCCGCCGCATGTGGCCAATCAGCGTTGCCGCCGAGAAGCGCCGGTTCAGCATCGACAATTCCGCCGGCAGGCCCACCGCGGAGACATGCGCAATCACCCGTTCCGCATCCGCCTGCGGGCAGTGGCCCAACCGTGCCGACAGCTTATAGGCAAGGCCGAGTCCGACGGCGACGCCTTCGCCGTGCAGCAGGCCGCCATCATAGCCATACTCCGCCTCCAGCGCGTGACCAAACGTGTGGCCGAGGTTCAGCAGCGCGCGGCCATCATTCGGCTTTTCCTCGCGCTCATCGTCGCCGACGACCGCCGCCTTGAAGGCGCAGGCGCGCTTGATCGCTTCGGCCTGCGCCTCCCGGTCGCCGTCGACGACCCCCGGCCCGTGCCGCTCGCACCAGGCGAAGAACGCCGCATCGCCGATCAGGCCGGCCTTGACGATCTCGGCATAGCCGGCGCGCAATTCGCGTGGCGGCAGCGTGGCCAGCGTGCCGGTATCAGCCAGCACCATCTTCGGCTGGTAGAACGCGCCGACCAGGTTCTTGCCCCGCCGCGTGTTCACGCCGGTCTTGCCGCCGACCGAGGAATCCACCTGCGACAGCAGCGTGGTCGGAATTTGCACGAATGGCAGCCCGCGCAAAGTCGTTGCCGCGGAGAAGCCGGCGAGATCGCCGACCACGCCGCCGCCCAGAGCGATCACCGCTGTGCGCCGTTCAACCCGCATCTCCAGCAACTGATCGACGACGTTCAGATAGGTATCGAGGTTCTTCGTCGCCTCGCCCGGTGGCACGATGATTGAGGAAGCCTGTACCGCGGTCTCCTCAAGACCAGCCATCAGTGTCGGCAGATGAAGATCTGCCACCGTCCTGTCGCTGATCACGACGGCGCGCTTCTGCGGCAGGCGCGGCGCCAGCAGGGCGCCAGCGCGCGCCAGCAGGTTGTCGCCGATCACCACATCGTAGCTCGTGCTCGGCAGCACGACATGTAGTCGCCGGGCTGGCCGCCACTCCATCAGCGCATTCAGTACGCCGTTTGTCGTGTGATCTGGTGGTTCGTCGCCACAGTCCACTATGACGTCAGCCTCGGCGTAGACCGGGTAACGCCGCTCCATCAGTTGGCGCAGCGTCTCCTCGTGATCCTTCCCCGCCAGCAGCGGACGATTGTCGCGGCTGGCGACGCGCCGCACCAGCGTCGGCAGCGTGCAGCGGAGCCAGACCGACACCGCCTCATCCCGGGTCGCCTGACGGGTCTGCGCATCCATGAAGGCGCCGCCGCCATACGCCAGCACCATCGGGTCGCCAGCCAACAGGCGGCGGATCACCCGGCGCTCCCCATCACGAAACGCCGGTTCGCCGTAGCGGGCAAACAATTCCGGGATGGTGCAGCCGGCCGCGAGTTCGATCTCCTGGTCGGCATCGCGGAACGGCAGGCCAAGGCGCGCGGCAAGTCGGCGGCCGATCGACGTCTTGCCGGCCCCCATCAGCCCGACCAGGACGATCGAGCGGCCGGCGATGGTGTCGGGGAGGGGGATCGTCTCCCGCAGAGCGCTGTTGCGTGTCATAATCCGGATTGTTAGCACACAGGTCCTGGAGCAGGCGATTGCCCCCGAGTCACCGGCGGCCGGGAAACTGGCTCAGGAGTGTGGATGTTTCGAATTTTCCTGGCAGTGATCGGCGCCGGCCTGATTATCCTGGTCGGCGGCGCGCTGATCCTCGGCGCTTTTCCGCCGAATCCGCAGCCGAAGCCGGTCGAGAAGGTCCTGCCCAACGATAAGTTCGCGCCGCCACGCTGAGGGACGCGCGGCATGGACGCGCGAATGGATGCTTTTCTTGAGATGCTGGTGGTGGAACGTGGCGCCGCCCGCAACACCATCCTCTCCTACAGCCAGGACCTGACCGAGTTCGGCGCGTTCGCCGCCGCGCGTGGGCAAGCGGTAAGTGCCGCGGATGCCGACACCTGCCAGGCGTTCATGGCCTCGCTGCACGCGCGTGGCCTGTCCGCGCGTACGGCGGCGCGACGGCTGTCGGCGCTGCGCCAGTTCCACCTGTTCCTGCTGCGCGAGGGGGCTCGCCCCGACGACCCGACCAGCCAGCTCGATGCGCCGAAACTGCCGCAGACCCTGCCGAAGCTGCTGTCGGAGCAGGAGGTGGATGCGCTGCTGGACGCTGCCCGCCGGCGCGACGGCCGGTCCGGTGCGCTGGCACAGGCGGCGCTGGAGATTCTCTACGCGACCGGCATGCGCGTGTCGGAACTGCTCGCGCTACCGCGCGAGGCGTTCAGCCGTGACCGGCAGGCAATGATCATCAAGGGCAAGGGCAACAAGGAGCGTCTGGTGCCGCTGTCGACGCGGGCGCGCGAGGCTGCCATCGCGTTGCAGGCGGCCACGGACGTCCGCAGCCGCTATTTGTTCCCCGGCCGCGATCCACGCCGGCCACTCACCCGGCAGGCGTTCTTCCTTCTGCTGAAGCAGGTCGCGCTGGATGCCGGAATCGATCCCGAGCGGGTGTCACCGCACGTGCTGCGGCATGCCTTCGCTTCACATATGCTGGCGCGCGGCGCCGATCTGCGCAGCCTGCAGATGCTGCTGGGCCATGCCGATATCTCGACGGTGCAAATCTACACGCATGTGCAGACAGAGCGGCTACGGCGGATTGTCGAGACGCACCATCCGCTGGCGCGGGGCGGGAAAATGGCGGAGGAAGAGTAGCACTCGTCGATCACGGCATAGTCAGCCATGCGCCCGACGTGACGGCCGATGCTTCCCTGGCGCGGCCTGTGCCGGTGCCTGCCGGTTTGGTTTCACGTGGCGAAGGCCGGAGACGCGGAGGGCAGGCGGCGCGGCTCATCTCGGTGCGATTGCGGAAGGCCCGATGCCATGGCGCCGTCAGGACCATTCTCCGCGGACCTTCACGTTGCCGCCGCGCTCCGCGTGAAACCAGCGCAATCAACTTCGTCGACGGCGGTGCTGGAGAGACCCGTCTGCCGGAACCAGCAGGGTCGAGCCCAGCGACCACGCCGGATTGCGGGCCCGGCTGGATCACCTTCAGAATGGTAGCCACAGCGGCACCAGCAGCACGCTGACGACTGCGACCAGAATGGAAAACGGCACACCAACCTTCACAAAATCGCCGAACACATAGCGCCCCGGCCCAACCACCAGCGTGTTTACCGGCGAGGAAATCGGCGTCATGAAGGCCGTGGACGCCGCCAGTGCGATGGTCATCGCGAACGGATAGGGTGATAGCGCCAGGTCCTTGGCGACCGCCAGCCCCACCGGTGCCATCAGCACCGCCGTTGCCGTATTGGAAATGAACAGTCCCAGCCCGGCGGTGATGACGAACAGCACGGCCAGCGCGAAGCGCGGCGAGGCGCTGCCGACAAGCTGGATCACTGCTTCGGCTGCCAGTTCGACCCCACCGGTGCGCTGTAACGCCAGCGAGAACGGCAGCATCCCGATGATCAGGATCAGTGTCTTCCAACTGATCGATCCATAGGCGCTGCGGAAGTCGACGCAGCCCAACAACCCCATCAGCAGGCAACCGATCAGCGCCGCCTGCACGTTTGGGATCGCGCCGCTGACCATCAGCGCTACCACCAGGCCCAGCACGCCCAACGCGTGCGGCGCCTTGCGCGCGGCCGGCAGCACCTCATCGAACTCTGCCGGCATATTCAGGATCACCATGTCGGCGCGATCGTCCCGCAAAGCGCGGATATCCGACCAGAAACCGACCAGCAACAGTGTGTCGCCCACTTTCAGCGGCTCCACCGGTAGCCCGCCGGTAACCACTTTGCGGCCATGGCGCAGCCCAACCACCGTCAGCCCGTATTCCGACCGGATGCGGGCCTCCTGCACGGTCTGGCCGATCAGTACAGAGTCGGCCGGGAGGATGACCTCCACCATGCCGATGTCCTGGGCAAAGTCGCCAAAATAACCTGGGGCGTCGGTGAACGGAATGCGGTCGACCCCGTAGGCCGCGCAGATCGCGTCGATCTCGGCCAATGGCGGGTCTGTGTCGATCAGCAGCGTGTCGGCGGCAGCGATGCGCGTGCTGTCGGTCGGCCGCAGGATCTGTGCCGCCAGGCCGCTGCCGCGCTCAATCGCCAGCAGCTTCACCCCCTGTGGACCAAGCCGGAGTGCGTCCACCGTCTGCCCGATCAGCGGCGAGTGGTCCCGTACGACGACGCGCTGCTCACGTTGGCCAAGCTGGTACAACGCTGTCCAGTCGCGTAATGTCGGGCGGCCGGAGGTGGATAGTGTTGCCTGTCCGGAGCGCAGCAGACGGCGTCCCACCAGCATATAGAGAATCCCAAGTGCCAGGATCGGCAGGCCAAACGGGGTGAAGCTGAAAAAGCTGAACCCCGCGCCGCCCTCGCGGATCAGCTCGGCGTTGACCACCAGGTTGGGCGCGGTCGCCACCAGCGTCAGCATGCCGCTGATCAGCGCCGCCATGCTCAACGGCATCATCAACTGGCCGGGCGATAGGCCGCGGTTCTGTGAAATGCGCAGCACCACCGGGATGAACATCGCGACCACGGCGGTCGAACTCATCACGGATCCTAGGCCGGCGACGGCGGCCATCAGCAGCACCAGCAGCTTTGCCTCGCTGCCGCCGCCCTGCGCATCCAGCCAATCGCCCAGGCGGCGGGCGACGCCGGTACGCACCAGGCCCTCGCCGATGACGAACAGCGCACCGATCAGGATGATCGACGAATCGGCAAATCCAGCCAGCGCCTCGTTCATCGTCATGACGCCGGTGAACGGCATGGCCACGATGACCAGCAGCGCAACGGCGTCCATCCGTGGCCGGTTGGCGACGAACATGGCGACGGATGCGGCGAGCATCAGCAGGATGACGGCAAGCTGGAGGTTCATGCGAAGTCCCGTCTGTGCGCAGACGGACGTGTTGCCGCCAAATTATCGCGCGCGTCTACTGCGATCGGTTTGGTCCGCGGACGACGGCGTGACAATCTTGTTCATGGAGTGGCTGGAGGCTGCGCGCATGGCACGCATCAGGATCGCGCACACAACCGAATACACCTACCGCAATGCGGTTGGCCTGACGCGGCACCGGCTGTTGCTCCGGCCGGATGAAAGCCACGATCTGCACCTGCACAAGGCGGAACTTGAGGTTGATCCGCCGCCGTCCGCCGTGCACTGGAAGCACGACGTGTTCGACAACGCCATCTGCTACCTGAACTGGCCGGAGGCGCTGCGGACGGACCGCCTGCGCATCGTCTCCACGCTGGACCTGACGCACCATCCTGAAGGTCCGCCCGTGCCGCGCTACAGCCTGGACCCCGAGGCGGCACAATTCCCCTTCACCTACGGCCCACACGAGGCAGCGGACCTGGCGCACCTGGCCCAGCCCTCGTCGCCTGATACGGACGGCGCGGTCGTGGCTTGGGCGCGCCGCACCGCCGCCGCTGCCGGCACCACCGACACGCTGGCGGTGCTGGAGGCGATGACGCACGCCATCAAGGCCGAGTTCCGCTATAACGCCCGCTATGAGGTCGGCACGCAGACGGCTGCGCAGACCCTGGCGCTGGGTTCCGGCACCTGCCGCGACTTCGCCGTCCTGATGATCGAAGCCCTGCGCAGCTTCGGCGTCGCTGCGCGGTTCGTCACCGGCTACCTCTACGACAATGAGTGGGGCACGACACGCGGCGGCGGCAGCACGCATGCCTGGTGCAGCGTCTATCTGCCGGGCGCCGGATGGGTGGAGTATGATCCGACCAACGGCCTGATCGCCGGCGCCAACTTGGTGCGCGTCGGCGTCGCGCGGGAAGCCGCACAGGCCAGTCCCGTATCGGGCGGGTTCTTCGGCCGGGCCGATGATGCCATCGGGCTGTACGTGGACGTTTCGGTCAGCGCAGCGCCAAATCGTTGACACAGCGGCGGGATGTGTCCGGCCCGCCGCGCAACCACCCCGCTGGCATGACGTTCCCGTCGCAATCGTCGCGAGGGTCCCCGTCATGCCACGTTCCGCCGCAGACCTGATGTGGGCGGAGGCCGTTGCCGCGCTGGCGCGCGCGGAACGGCTGCATCACGACTTCTTCCGGCCCGACAGGCACGGCTGGGAGCCGCCGGTCGACGTGCTGCAGACGCCGGACGAACTGGTGATCATGGCCGCGCTGCCCGGCGTGCGGGCGGATGAGGTTGAGATCGTGATTCACGATTCCAACCTCGCCATTGTGGGTAGCCGCCGGCTGCCGTCTTTCCTGCAACAGGCGCGCGTACTGCGTATGGAACTGCCGCATGGGCGGTTCGAACGCCGTGTCTCCATCCCGCCGGGCCGCTACGAAATCACCCGACGTGAGCTGGCCGACGGCTTGCTGGTGCTGGCGCTGCGGAGACTGCCCTGATGGATGCCTCGCCCCAAGCCCCCCAGGACCAGGACGAATTGCTGCTCCTGCCAGTGCGCGAGATCGTGCTGTTTCCCGGCGTCGTGCTGCCATTCCTGGCCAACCGCCCGATCGTCGAGGCCGCCCTGCAGGAGGCCGCGCGTTCCAGCCGCTCCGTTGCCGTTGTATTGCAGCGCGATCCGGGGGCCGAAAGCCCGGGCCTCGCCGACCTGCACCCAATCGGCACCGAAGGACGCCTGCTGCGCTACGTCTCGGGCCGTGACGGGACGCATCACGCCATTATCCAGGGCACTGGCCGGATCCGCATCCTGGACACGGTTGACGGCTCCGACCCGCGAACCGTGCGCGTCGAGCGCATTCTTGAACCCGGTGGTGCCGGCGCCGAGATTGATGCCCGTTTCCTGCAGCTGCGTGAACGTGCTCTGGAAGCGCTACGGCTGATGGAGCAGTCGCCACCCGAGCTGGCGACCGCGGTACAGTCGATTGAGCAGCCCGGCCAACTGGCGGACATGGTCGCCAGCCTGATGGACCTGCCGCCGGCCGACAAGCAGGAGATCCTGGAAACTGTGCCGTTGCTGCCTCGGCTCGACCGCGTGCTATGGCGGCTCGCCTATCGGCTGGAAGTGCTGCGTCTGTCAGCCGATATCGGCCAGCGCACCCGCGCCACGATGGAAGGCCGCCAGCGCGAGTTCATGCTGCGCGAGCAGTTGAAGGCGATCCAGAAGGAACTGGGCGAGGACGAAGCGGGCTCCCCCGGACTCGCCGACCTGCGGCGCGCGCTGGAGGAGGCCGCGCTGCCGGAGGAGGTCAACAATCAGGCGCAGCGCGAACTGCGTCGGCTGGAGCGGATGCCGGAGGGTGGCCCGGAATCCGGTATGGTGCGCACCTACCTGGAGTGGCTGTCTGAACTGCCATGGAAGGTCGCCGACGAAAAGCTTATCGACATCGCCGAGGCGCGGCGGGTGCTCGACGAGGACCATCACGACCTGGAAAAGATCAAGCGCCGGATTATCGAATTCCTCGCCGTGCGGAAGCTGAACCCGGACGGCCGTGGTCCGATCCTGTGCTTTGTCGGCCCGCCCGGCGTTGGCAAGACCTCGCTCGGCCAGTCGATTGCCCGCGCCATCGGGCGACCGTTCGTGCGCGTCAGCCTGGGTGGCGTGCACGACGAAAGCGAGATCCGCGGCCATCGCCGCACCTATGTCGGCTCGTTACCGGGTAATATCATTCAGGGCGTCCGCCGAGCGGGATCGCGCTCCTGCGTCATGATGCTCGACGAAATCGACAAGCTCGGTGCTGGCGGTTTTCAAGGCGACCCGGCCTCGGCACTGCTGGAAGTGCTGGACCCGGAACAGAATGCCACGTTCCGCGACGCTTACCTTGGCGTCCCTTATGATCTCAGCCGTGTGCTTTTCATTGCGACAGCCAACCAGATGGACACGATCCCGGCGCCGTTGCGCGACCGGATGGAAGTCGTGCAGCTCTCCGGCTACACCGAGGAGGAGAAGCTGGTCATCGCCCGCCGATACCTCGTGCCGCGGCAGTTGCAGCGTAACGGGCTGACGCCGCACCAGGCCGAGATTGACGATGCGACCCTGTCGGCCATCGTCCGCGGCTATACGCGCGAAGCCGGCGTTCGCAACCTGGAGCGTGAGATTGGCGCCGTGCTGCGCAATGCGGCGGCCCGCGTGGCCGAGGGGCACAGCGGCCTGATCCGCATCGCACCCGACGACCTGCAGCCGATTCTGGGCGCCGGGCGGTTCGAGCCTGAGGCGGCGGACCGTGCCGCTATGGCCGGTATCGTCACCGGCCTGGCCTGGACGCCGGTCGGCGGCGATATTCTGTTCATTGAAAGCACCCGCATGGCTGGCAACGGCAGGCTGATCCTGACCGGGCAACTTGGCGAGGTGATGAAGGAAAGCGCCCAGGCGGCGCTCAGCCTGCTGAAGTCGCGCGCCAGCGGCCTGGGCATCGAGCCCGGCCTGTTCGAACGCAGCGATATTCACGTCCATGTCCCGGCGGGCGCCATTCCGAAGGATGGACCGTCCGCAGGCGTGGCCATGTTCCTGTCGCTGGCGTCGCTGATGGTTGGACAGGCGGTCGATCCGACCATCGCGATGACCGGTGAGATCAGCCTGCGCGGCATCGTGCTTCCGGTCGGCGGCATCCGTGAGAAGGTCGTCGCCGCAGAACGTGCCGGTATACGCACGGTGTTACTGCCGGCGCGCAACCGTCGCGACTATGACGACATCCCGCAGAGCACGCGGGAGCGGCTGACCTTCGTCTGGCTGGAGACGGTGGACGATGCGATGGCGACGGCATTGAAAATAGCGTTGCCGGTCCCTGTCTGAGACCTCGCCTACACCGTGTCGGTCCAGGCGTTCCCCCAGGTGTCGGCGAATACCGCCTCTGCCAGCGGCTTGCGCACCACAGGCCCATACTTGCCGCGCGGAAACCCAAGCGGCATCAGGGCAAAGGTGGCGATGTCGGCGGGGATACGCAGGACCGCACGCACCTCGTCTTCATAGAGGATGTGGTTGGTGGTGATAACTGTTCCCAGACCGAGGCCGCGGCAGGCGAGGACGATGTTCTGCACCGCTGGGTAGATGCTGGCGCCGCGAATTTGCTCCTGGTAAGCCAGATGCGCATCATACCGGTCCGCCACGGCTTTTGGCAGCGCCTCGCGCGGTGGCATGACACGCCGCGCGAGACAGGGGATCAGGATAACCGGCGCATCGCCCATATGAGCCCACAGATGCGCACCGGCGGCCATCAGGCGCTGGAATTTATCCTCCGTCATGTGCGGCGGGCATCCGCGGGCGGCGTAGATTTCGGAAACCTCGTCGGCGGCTTTCCGATAGATTGTTCCAAGCTGCCGACGCTTTTCGGCGTCCCGCACGACGAGGAAGTATCAGTTCTGCGCGTTGCCGCCATTTGGTGCCCGGATCGCAGCGTCCAACACCCTCGTGATGAGCGGTTCAGGTACTGGCTCCTCGGTCAGGCGGCGGATCGCACGCGCGGTGTGAATCGCCTCAAACAGCGGAATATCCGACATTGAGCGGCTCCTACGCTGGTGTGTGTTGCGCAACGATATACACTGCCGGACCCCGGCGGCAGTCCAGCGGGCACGTGACACGTTCTTTTTGTCTTTCACACATGGGCGTGTAGAACACGGCAATGGCTCGCTCCCCCCGCCCTATTTTTCCGCTACCGCAGCTCATCACAACGACAGACGAACTTGCCGCCTTCTGCCAGCGGATGCATGCCGAGACGTTCGTGACCGTGGACACCGAGTTCATGCGCGAACGCACGTATTGGCCTGAACTCTGTGTTGTTCAGGTCGCTGGCGAGCATGAGGTCGCCGTGATCGATGCGCTTTCTGTTGGCATTGATCTGACGCCCCTTGGCACGCTGTTCGCCGATGGTGCCGTAACCAAAGTCTTCCACGCCGCCCGCCAGGACATAGAGATCTTCGTACTGCGCTATGGCGACGTGCCGAAGCCGCTGTTCGATACCCAGGTGGCGGCGATGGTGGCCGGCTTCGGGGAGCAGGTGGGCTACGACGCTCTGGTCTCGGCGCTGACCGGCGGCGCGATCGACAAGGCGCACCGGTTCAGCGACTGGTCCGTGCGGCCGCTGTCGCCAGCGCAGATCAGCTACGCCGCAGCGGATGTGACGCATCTGCGCGAGGTCTACACAAGGCTCAGCCAGCGGCTGGAGCGTGAGGGCCGGCTCGGCTGGGTGGCGGAGGAGATGGGGATTTTGGGCGATCCAGCGACCTATCGCCCGGACCCGGAGACGGCGTGGGAGCGGCTCCGACCGCGTTCGAACAACCGGCGTTTTCTGCATCTGCTGAAGACCACCGCGGCATGGCGGGAGCGGGAGGCACAGCGGATCAACATTCCCCGCCAGCGGCTGATCAAGGACGAGGCCTTGCTGGAGATCGCCGCCACCGCGCCGGCTACATCCGATGCTTTGGCTCGTGTACGCGGTGTGACGAAGGGTTTCGCCGAAGGCAAGTCCGGCACCGCGCTGCTGGATGCACTGGCGGCCGCGAAGGCTGTGCCGGATGCGGAGCTTCCCGCGGTTTCGGCGGTGCGTGATGCGGGCCGCCCGTCGGCGGCGCTGGTTTCGCTGCTGAAGGTCATGCTGGCGGCCAAGAGCGAACAGCACCACGTGGCGCCGCGGCTCGTTGCCAGCTCCGACGACATCGACCGGCTTGCGTTGGAGGATGAACCCGACATTCCGGTCATGCATGGCTGGCGGCGCGACGTTTTCGGCAACGACGCATTGCTGCTGAAGCAGGGCAAGGTGGCGCTGGGTGTCGACGGGCGGAAGGTAAAGTTTATCCCGATCGAGGGGTAAAGCGCCGCCAGTTCGGTCGTTATTGGCAGCGGAAGCGTGCTGCCGCGCCTGCTTCTTCGTGGCGGAACGTCCGTGTGTTCCCTGGCGCCGGCAGGTCAGTGCCTCAGTGCGCCTGCCTCTCGTCAATCGCTTCCTATACTGCGCGCCAGTGCGAGAATGCGGCGTATACTCGGTCTAGGCTGTGCAGTGCCGCCGCGTCGTCCGGCGCACGCGCCAGATGCCGCAATGCCGACCACGTGTCGCTTACCAACCGATCGACCGGCGCAGGTCCCAGCATCGCGGAGTATCGATGTGCCTTGTGATGGCGAAGCGGTGCAGCAAGAAAACGGTCGACGTCGTTGGCTGCCTTGTCGATGCCGATCGGCCAATCAATGCCGGCGACTTCGCCCGCTTGCCGGATCGCCGAGCGCCAGTCGGACATGACATCATCGTACAGCACAACCGCCCGCTTACCGGTGCGCGTGGTTTGCTCAGCTTCCAGCAGATGATGCAGCCAGAGTAGCGCCGCGCGGTCCTGTGGCAGTGAGTCGCGTGCGGCCAGTGAGCGGCAGACCTCCAGCGGATGCCGGACGACGACCAGGTGGCGTTGATCCACGCCCAGCAATTCGAGCGCGGGTTGCCACAGCGGTAATGTGACGCAGAGCCTCGGGTCCTTCACCACGAACGGCCCAGAGTTCCCGTACTCCTGCAGCAGTATGTCGCGCAGCACGGTGTCCATGTGAGCGGCCAGAGACCGCCGCGTGCGGGTGGCATTGAACTTCAGACAGGTGGCCCAGGCACATCCATCGACTGACAGGATGTGGTGGTTCGCCGCTACGATCCGGGGTGACTCGAAGTATCCGGCTGGATTGTCCGCAGACGGCGGAAACAACGTCCGGGGCTGCTGTAATCCGAGATGCGCCAAGGTACCTGCGACAGCGGATGTGCCGCTGCGGTGCATTCCCAGTACAACGGCCGCTACCCGGCGTTCACCCATGATCCGTTCCTGACACCACGCGCTATCGCAGCTGGGCTGCGAGAGAATCATGGCGCGAAGCAGGCATGCGCACCATCAGGTACCGCGGCAATGGCGGACTGGCGCCAGGCTGCGCCCTGCCAGATCGGCGGCGCGAGCAAGTGCGATCGGCCCTGGCGCCTGGGAAGCGGCTGACGGGTCAGCGTCAGAGCCGGTTGATTTGCGGTCGGCGCTCATCGCCGTCGCGGCCCACCCGTATGACGAGCCGGCGCATCCACCTGCTCGCATGATCCATACCCGAGATCGACAAGTCACTTGCGCATATAGAGATATCTTTATATAGCGCCGCAACCCCGCATAAGGACCGGAACAGAATGAGCAGCGCCACCTTTACCGACTATAAGGTCAAGGACATGTCCCTCGCCGACTGGGGCCGCAAAGAGATCAGCATGGCCGAGGACGAGATGCCCGGCCTGATGGCGATCCGCGAGGAGTTCGGCAAGGCTCAGCCTCTGAAGGGCGCCCGCATCGCTGGCTGCCTGCACATGACCATCCAGACGGCCGTGCTGATCGAAACGCTGACCGCGCTGGGCGCCACCGTGCGCTGGTCATCGTGCAACATCTTTTCGACGCAAGACCATGCCGCCTCAGCGATCGCTGCCGCTGGTATCCCGGTCTTCGCCTGGAAGGGCCTGAGCGAGGAGGAGTTCTGGTGGTGCATCGAAGCCACCGTCCGGGGGCCTGACGGGTGGACCCCCAACATGATCCTTGATGACGGCGGCGACCTGACGCTGCTGATGCACGACAAGTACCCCGAGATGCTGAACGACGTGAAAGGCATATCCGAGGAGACCACGACCGGCGTGCACCGGCTGTGGGACATGGCCAAGGCCGGCAAGCTGTTGACGCCCGCGATCAACGTCAACGACAGCGTGACCAAGTCGAAGTTCGACAATCTGTACGGCTGCCGCGAATCGCTGGTCGACGGTATCCGTCGCGGTACCGATGTGATGATGGCCGGCAAGGTCGCGGTGGTGAACGGATTTGGCGATGTCGGTAAAGGATCCGCCGCCAGCCTGCGCAATGCCGGGTGCCGCGTCATGGTGACCGAGGTCGATCCGATCTGCGCGCTGCAGGCGGCGATGGAGGGCTATCAGGTCGTCACCATGGACGACGCCGCGCCGCTGGGTGACATCTTCGTGACCGCCACGGGCAACGTCGATGTGATCACCATTGATCACATGCGCGCCATGAAGCACCGGGCGATTGTCTGCAACATCGGGCACTTCGACTCAGAAATTCAAATTGATGCACTGCGAAATTACAAATGGGAGAACGTAAAGCCGCAGGTTGACGAAGTCGTCTTCCCGGATGGCAAGCGTCTCATTGTTTTGTCAGAAGGTCGCCTGGTAAATCTTGGCAACGCCACAGGGCATCCCAGCTTTGTGATGAGCGCAAGCTTCAGCAACCAGGTGCTGGCGCAGATCGAGTTGTTCAACGCGCCGGCCGGCAGGTACGAAAAGACGGTCTACACCCTGCCGAAGCAGCTGGATGAGAAGGTCGCGGCGCTGCACCTGGCCAAAGTGGGGGCAACCCTGACGAAGCTTTCGCCGAAGCAGGCGGAATACATCGGGGTCGGCGAGCAGGGGCCGTTCAAGCACGATCTGTACCGTTATTAACGCAAAGCTGATTTCACCCGGTTGTCACCGTGATTCGCTGGCATGTTTTAGCCATGAATCCTATGTAATCGCCGTCTCGGTTGGCTCGCCCCGGAGGGAAAGGGGCGGGCACAACCGTGCCGGTCATTACTTAGGAAGCGTTTAAGATGGCTCCCGCAGCACAACTAACAGGCCCGCCCTACACTGAGGCCGTGCGTAGGGCGTTGCAGGGCGTTAAGGACCCACGGCAGGCGGAGGATATCCTCTTTCTGGAAGCGTGGGAGCGTGCTCCGACAGCAGATCTCGGAGTAACGCTGCGTGCCGGACAGATTCGTCGCGCCAATCCGGCCCTGGCCGCTGAAATCGACGCAGAGCTGAAAAGGCTGGCTGGAAAGCGTGTGGCGCCGCTGAAAGCGCGTTCACACGCCGACTGAGGATATTCCTTGTACCGGCAGAGGGACCCGGGAGCGGTGGCGGCAGCAAGTGTGCACTGCCTCTATCCTGGTCCAGGACCATGTCGTGGGGGTGCGTAAGCATCTGGCGTGCGGCCTATGCTGATCTGTCCAAATTGAGCGGTGGTGCCAAGGGATCCGACGAGTTTCGAACCCGCCTTGCCGTATCTGCTACGCGCCAAGCCGTCGCACACCGTCAGGGCTCTGCTGCCCTTTATGCGTCGGATGTTACAGCGGTGACCGCGTACTGCCGCTGCTTCCGTAGTCCCGGGTGATCGTGGCTGCCGGCGCTGCGCAAGCCAGGGCTTGCGTTGGCGGCGATCTTTTCCGGCAGCGGCCGAAGTTGGCGCAAATCGCGAAGAGAGGGCACACTCCCGGCAACGACAACTGACGTCCAGGATCATGCAGATCAAATTGCAGCGGCTAATGCGCCCGAGGGAGCGGCCGTAGCCGATGGCCGAACCGAGCCAGGTGCCCAATCGCGGCCTGATCACGGCATCGGCTATGTTGGCCATGCTGATGCAGACCCTGGACTCGACCATCGCCAACGTCGCGCTGCCCTACATGCAGGGCAGCATGTCGGCCTCCTACGAGGAGATAAACTGGGTCCTGACATCGTATGTGATCGCCGCCGCTATCATGACGGCGCCGGTTGGCTGGATGGCGCGACGATTCGGGCGGAAGAAGCTGTTCATTACCTGCCTGGCCGGCTTCACGATCACCTCCATGCTATGCGGCGCCGCGCAATCGCTGGAGCAACTTGTTGTCTTCCGCCTGCTGCAGGGCATGTGCGGGGCCGCCATCGCGCCGCTGTCACAGGCGACGATGCTGGACATCTATCCGTTCGCCCGTCGCGCGCAAGCGATGGCGCTGTTCTCCATGGGTGTCACCATGGGCCCGATCATGGGCCCGACGCTGGGCGGCTGGCTGACCGACGCCTATAGCTGGCGCTATGTCTTCTATGTGAACCTGCCGTTCGGCATCATCTCGATCACCGGCCTGATGCTGTTCATGAAAGAGACGCCGGCACAGGACTCGCTGCGGTTCAGTTGGTATGGCTTCAGCATGCTGGCACTCGCCTGCGGCGCCTTCCAGCTTATGCTGGACCGCGGCCAGGTGCAGGACTGGTTCACCTCGCGCGAGGTCATCATTGAGGCGGTGATCGCCGGCCTGGCTCTGTACCTGTTCGTGGTCCACATGTTCACCGCCGACAAGCCGTTCCTGTCGCTGGGCCTGTTCCGCGACCGGAATTTCAGCTCCGCCATGATCATGGTGTTCTGCGTTTCCTCGGTGCTGCTGTCGACCTCGGCGCTGCTGGCGCCCTATTTGCAGAACCTGGCCGGTTATCCCGTGCTGACCGCAGGCTGGGCGATGGCGCCGCGCGGCTTTGGTACGATCCTGTCGATGTATGTTGCCAGCCGCCTTGGCATGCGCGTTGACCAGCGCAAGATCATGGCCGCGGGACTGCTGGTGCTTGCGGCCGCGCTGTACGAAATGAGCACCTGGACCCCGGACGTGCCGCAGTCGCAGATGATGGTTACGTTGGTAATCCAGGGCTTCTCGGTTGGCCTCGTTTTCAACCCGATGTCGGTGATGGCCTATACCACGCTGGCGTCGCATCTGCGCGGCGAGGGTACGGCGCTGCAGTCTCTGGCGCGCAATTTCGGCTCCGCCGTGGGAATTTCGGTCACGTCCTTCATGCTGACGCGCAATCAGCAGACGACGCACGCCGACATCGCGGCGGGGATCACGCCCTTCAACCGGGCCCTGCAGATGGGCGATTATGCGTCGCACCTGCTCGATCCGTTTACCCAGCGCGGCGCTGAGACGCTGAACGGCATGATCAATCACCAGGCCGCGATCATCGCCTACAATAACGATTTTCGTTTTATGATGTTGTCAATAATCCCGCCGCTGCTGCTGCTGCTGTTGATGCGCCGGCATGTGCAGCCCGAGGCGCGCGGCGGCGACGACTGAGGCAGTAAGCCAACGAACGTTGGCAGGTTATCGTCGTGGGCGCCGCTGAGCTGCCTCTTGCCGGACCGGCTCTGCCGGCGCTTGAATGGGGCGAAGCCAAACATGCGGGGAAACCATGGCCAGGTTCACGTGGGAACACATCCATCTGCGCTCGCCCGATCCCGAGGCGACCGCCATTTGGTACCAGGATAAGCTCGGCGCCGAAGTGGTGCGCACGCCGCAGAAGGACGGCTCGACGCGCATCGACCTGAACCTGAGCGGGCAGAAGGTGTTCATCGCCAAGGCCGAAGCGGGCAAGGCGGCGGACGCGCCAAGTTCGCCGTATATGGGTCTGGACCATTTCGGCATGACCGTCGACGACATCCAGGCAGCGGTGAAGGAACTGAAGGCGAAGGGCGTGCCCTTCACCATGGACCCGACAACGATCCGTCCGGGCGTGACCATCGCCTTTCTGACGGCGCCGGAGAATGTGTCGATCGAATTGATCCAGCGGGGGTAGGGAAGCAGGTCGGCTACGGCCCGCCGTCCGCCTCAGCCTGCATCAACACGCGGATTGCCGAGAGATCCTTGACGAAATCGCGGTAGGCGGCCGCCTTGCCCGCCGGGTCCGGGATGCGTAACAGATAGGACGGGTGCACCGTTACGAAGACGCGCTGACCGTCCTCCATGGTCATGGCATGGCCGCGCTCGCGGGTTATCGAGACCGCTCGTCCCAGTACGGCGCGCGCGGCGGTGCCGCCCATCGCCACCAGCAGCCGTGGCCGGACCTGAGTCTTCTCCACATCCAGCCAGAAGCTGCACGCCCGGATTTCGGGTGCTTCCGGTGTCTGGTGGATGCGGCGCTTGCCGCGCGGTGTGAACTTGAAGTGCTTCACCGCATTCGTGACGTAGACCTGCCGCCGGTCGATCCCCGCTTCCTCCATCGCCCGGTCCATCATCTGTCCCGCCGGACCGACAAACGGCCGGCCGATGACGTCCTCCTGATCCCCAGGCTGCTCGCCAACGAACATGACAGACGCGCCCAATGGGCCCTCGCCGAACACCGGCTGGGTTGCCGGCTCATACAGATGGCAGCGGCGGCACGCCCAGGACTCCTTCGCTGCGCGGGCGAGCGCCGGCTCCAGCTCTGAAACCGTGACGACCGGACCGAGCGGCAGGCGGTCTGGCGGACGGGGCGCCTCATCCACCGCCTCGGCTTCCGGCACGGACGTCCCTTCGGCCGCTCCATCCAGGATGCCGCCGCGATGTGCCTCCCACCATGCCAGCAGCGTGTCATCGTCCTGCGCGTCACGCAGTCCTGCGCCGAAGGTCAGCCGCGTGCCGTCCCAGTGCGCGCTGCCGTCGGGCGTGATAATCGACCAGGTCAGCTCCGGGAAGCGGCGGGCGATCAACTGCGCGTTGGCCGGCAGCACGAAATGCTGCGGCGCGAACCAGCCAACGTGCCGCACCGTGCCATCCTCCTGGACTGGCATGAAGCGGGCGTTGGTCCGCATGCGGTGCGCATCCGATCGCACCGACAGCGCCAGCCGCCGCGCCAACGCCAGGTCGGGATCGTCCGGCGCGATCGTCTCGCCGCCATGAGCGCGCCAGACCAGGCTGTAGAGTAGGCCGAAGCGTTCCGGCTCGCGGGCCTGAAACGCCACGCCGGCCAATTCGACCAGTGAGCGCGACAGGTTGAAGCTGCCGCTGGCCTCGGGGAGCGGGTGCGGGTTACCACCAACGACCCATCTCACTCCATCCGGCTCGATGCCAGCGAGCACGAGCTGCCGAGCCGCCTGTCGCCAGCCCTGCCAGTCCAGTTCATCTTTCAATACGACGCGTTGCATGTTGTCAGAAAAGGCGATCAGGTCTGCGTTTCCAAGGGGGGCGCCGTGACTGTGCCTGCATGCTATGAGGATGCATGCGCAAATTGTGGGATATGGCCTGGCCGTTGCTCGCGGCCGCCAACCTTTTCTGGGCCGGCAACATCGTGCTTGGTCGCGGCATTTCCGGCGAGGTGCCGCCGATCACGCTGGCCTGGCTGCGTTGGACCGGCGCGTTCCTGGTCGCCATCGGCTTCGCCTGGCCGCTGCTGAAGCGCGACGCGCCGTTGATGCTGCGGCACTGGAAGATGATGCTGTTGCTGGCCGCCACTGGCATCGCCTCCTACAACACCATGGCCTATATCGGCCTGACACAAACCACAGCGCTGAACGTCCTGTTGCTGCAGTCCGCAACGCCGCTGATCATCGTTATCTGGGCCTTCATCCTGTTCCGGGAAGTGCCGACGCTGCGCCAGGTTGGCGGCGTACTATTGTCCCTTGGCGGCGTGGCGGCCATCGCCGCGCATGGGTCGCTGGCCGTGCTGGCCAGCCTGACGCTGAACCCGGGCGATGTCTGGGTGCTCGCGGCGCTGGCGATCTATGCGGTCTACTGCGTGATCCTGCGCAACCGTCCTTCGGTGCATCCGCTCAGCTTCCTGGTGGCCAGCATGGGCATCGGCTCGCTGATGGTCCTGCCGTTCATGCTGGGCGAACTTGCCGCCGGCGCCCGCATTCATGCCAGCGCCGGATCCTGGTTGGCTGTTGCCTACATGGCGGTAATGCCGTCCTTCGTTTCGTATCTGTTCTTCAACCGCGGCATCGAGTTGATCGGCGGCGGCCTGGCGGGACAGTCCATGCACCTGATGCCGCTGTTCGGCTCGATCCTGGCGGTCCTGTTCCTGCACGAGGAATTCCACCTGTACCATGTCGTCGGCATTGTGCTCATCGCCGGCGGTATTTTGCTTGCTTCGGTAACGACACGCCGCCCGGCGCAACGGAATGTGATCGGCCGCCCGGCATCCTCGACTTGATCACGCGTCAGCGCGTCCGACTTCAGCGAGGTTCGGAGGGCATTGATGCCGCGCGCGATCCTGCTTGCCGTTGCTGCTGTCGCCGCGTTGTGCCCCGGTAGTCTGCGCGCACAGGAGCCGCCCGCGTCCAAGCCACCGCCATCGATCGAGTCCGTTCCGCCTGAAACGACCGAAGCCATCCTTGGCCGGCCCATCGTGGACCCGAATGGCAAGGATATAGGCCAGTTGGTGGATGTTCTTGTGGATGACGGGGGCCGCCCACGTGCAGCAGTGATCGACTACGGCGGTTTCCTGGGCGTTGGCGCCCGGAAGATCGCCGTGCACTGGAGTGCGTTACGCTTCAATCCGGCGTTGAAGAAGCACCGGATCATGCTGGACATGACGCCGGACGAGATCAAGGCGGCGCCGTCCTATGATAGTCCTGACAAGCCTGCATCCGTGGTTACGCCGGCGGTTACGCCGGCCGACGCAGCGTCGACGCCGCGCTGACGTTACGGTCCATGCTTTCATTGATGTTCCGCAGGCCCAGCGGGAACCGGGCCCTTGATTGGGTAAATTTTTTCATCGCCGATGCGCAGACGGGGTTTGGTCCTTTCGTCGCGGTTTATCTGACGACACAAAAATGGACCCAGGTGGAGATCGGCTTTGCGTTGACCCTGGGCACGATCGTGGCGTTGGTCAGCCAGATACCTGCCGGTGCCCTCGTCGATGCTGTGCGCAACAAGCGCGCCGTTGCGTCGGCCGCACTCTGCGGCTTGATCGCCGCGGCGCTGCTGCTGGCGATCTGGCCGGCGCGGCTGCCTGTGCTGCTTGCGCAGATGCTGCACGGGGTCGCGAGCTGCGTTATCACGCCGTCGATCGCCGCGCTCAGTCTCGGGCTCGCCGGGCACGCGGCACTGGGAGAGCGGCTTGGCCGCAATGCGCGCTTCGGGGCGTTGGGTAATGGTCTGGCGGCCGCGGTGATGGGGGCGACCGGTGCCTGGCTGTCCAGCAAGGCAGTCTTCTTCCTGACAGCGGGACTATGCGTTCCGGCGTTGGCCGCCGTATGGCTCGTGCCAGCCGGCAGTCACGCGGTGGCGCCGCCAGCGACCAAGGGGGCAAATTGGGCCGCACTGCGCCGGCTGGCGGCAGATCGCCGGCTGTTGGTCTTTGCGCTGTGCGTGATGCTGTTCCACCTGTCCAACGCGGCAATGCTGCCGCTGGCCGCTGCGGAGGTTACAATGCGCGCCGGCAGCTTTGCCAACGTCATCATTGGCGCCTGTATCGTTGTGCCGCAGGTGGTGGTTGCGTCGCTGTCCCCATGGGTGGGTCGTGCTGCCGCTGATCACGGGCGGCGCTGGATTCTGCTGCTGGGTTGGGCCGCCTTGCCGGTTCGGGCACTGCTGCTGGCTGTGCTGCCCGGAGCATGGCCACTGGTGCTTGGCCAGGCGGTGAGTGGCCTCAGTGCCGCCGTGTTCGGGGTAATGCTGCCGTTGCTTGCGGCGGACCTGACGGCCGGGACGCGCCACTTCAATCTGTGCCTGGGGTTTCTCGGGCTGGCCGTGTATGTCGGCGCGGCGATCAGTACCAGCCTGGGCGGTGGCATCGCCGATGCTGCCGGCATACAGGCCGCGTTCGTCAGTCTTGGAACGATCGGCGCCGCGGGCACACTCGTCATCTGGATGGCGATGCCGGAGACGCGGCCTGCGCTGGCGACGGTTCCGCAGCGTATTGATGGCAGCGCGGCTCGCGTCGGGTAGCGTAACAGCCTGCCGCTGCGGCTGACGCCTGATGGTCCTGCAATTGATTCCCCTGGCAGCCGGTCTAAGCTTTGCCCTTCGGCTCGTGTCCTGCCGTCGCAGCGCCCTATGGAGGTGGTGTGACCGCGTCCGATCCGATTCAAGGAGCATGCGATGGCAGAGCCAGACCGTTTCGATGCTAAGCGCACTGCGCTTATTGCCTACGACGTGTGCCGGCGGGCATTGGCGCCCTCCGACCCGGCGCGGCGGGCAGCAATCCGGCCCGTGCTCGATGCATGGATCACGTTGATCGATGCGGCACGATCGGCCGGTGTGCCGGTTATCTACACCACACCGGTGAGCCGGGAAGATGGCGCCGACGTGGTCATGCTGCCGACGGACCTGTCAGCCGAGACGGGTGTGCCGCCGCTGACCAACACGGTGGAAGGCAGTGACGATGCCGGCTTTCCCGACGAGATCGCGCCTCTGCCACAGGACTATGTCTTTCTGAAGCGTCGTCCAAGTGCGTTCTATGGAACAGGGGTGGCGGAGTTGTTGCACATGCTGCGACGGGACTCGATCATCATCGGCGGCGGTGCCACCAATCGCGGCGTCGAAACGAGCGTGCGCGA
>JAFEFW010000069.1 GCA_018240405.1 Pseudomonadota bacterium | reverse complement strand
AAATATTATGCTGCCACGAGCACGGAACACTACCCCACCCCAGATCATCCTGTTTGGCATAACGGGCGGCCTGATCCCTTGCCCAGCTGCTATTACTGTCCTTCTGCTCTACTTACAACTAAAACAGTTAGGACTTGGCATGATATTATTCGGGTGTTTCAGCATCGGCCTTGCGATGACTATGGTCGTAGCGGGCGTGACAGCGGCCCTGGGCGTCAGGCATATACAGTCTCGATGGAATAGGCTGACTATGCTGGCATCCCGTGTTCCCTACGCATCCAGTGTACTTATACTACTCATTGCCGTTTATATGGGAATCTCAGGATGGATGGAACTGAGCGCCGGGCCGTCGGGCTAAAATTTGTGGTGTGGAGCCGCGTCGCTACATGATGATCGGAGCACTGACGTATACGCTCGTCCCAATGGGGGCGGCCATGGCCGGCGCCGTCGCGGCTACGCTTCTCAAGCCAAGCATCGTAACAGTGAGCGCTATCCAGCACTTTGCAGCCGGAGTGATTTTCGCCGCTGCTGCCGGCGAAATCTTACCAGATGTGATGCACGAGGGTTCGCCGTGGCCGACCATTATCGGCGGCGCCGTAGGCGTCATGGCAATGCTGCTTATCAAACAGATGGAGGCCTTCGCTAAGGGATCAATTGGCCTTCTCACAATGGTGGGCATCGACCTTGTGATCGATGGTCTGGTGCTGGGGATCGGCTTCGCCATGGGAACCTCAACCGGGATATTGCTGTCGATCGCCTTAACACTCGAGGTGCTCTTTCTAGGCCTCACAGTAGCGAACGAGCTGATCAAGGTAATTTCCTCGCGATTCAAGATCGTCAGCATCATTGCCGGCCTCTTGTTCCTGCTACCACTGGGCGCAGTCCTTGCGGTTCCCGTCGCAGCTCTGCCTAAGCCAGTTATCACGACGTTTATGGCCTTCGGGCTAATCGCGCTTCTCTACCTCGTGACGGAAGAGCTTCTTGTCGAGGCGCATGAGACGCCTGACAAGCCTTGGGTAACCGCATTGTTCTTTACTGGGTTTCTTATACTTCTAGTCATTGAGGAGGTGGCAGTCTGATTGTTGGAGTCCGTCAGCCGGGTATTGAGCGCGCCATTTGGGTCGGTAAAGCGACTGCGCGGCTACGATTGCGGTCTGTCGTTACGGTTGTTTCCATGATCTTCCCGCTTCAGCGGTAACAGAAAGCGAAGGGTAGCTAAATTAGCTGCGCTCAACATCAGCCCAATATCATAAAGCCCATAAGCAGTTGCAGCGCCAATTATCCCCACATTCCAGATGCTGGCCGCTGATGCTGTTCCCTGCACGGCTCGCTCACCCTTAAGGATGGCTCCACCGCCGATGAAACCGATGCCAGCAATTAGTCCTTCCAATACCCTTGCTTCCGCTCCAGCGTTACCGTCGAGAACCTTGAGCCCTACAACAACAAGGCCACAACTAGCCAACGCAACCAACGGAAACGTGCGCACCCCAGCACTCCGTTCCTCGCGTTCCTGAAACCAGCCAATTGGGAACGCCAGGAGATAGGCGATGCCGAGCTTGGCTAGATGATCAAACATCTCGGTCCAGCTCAAGAGCGTCTGGCCCGGCAATGCTGCGAAGGTCATTGATATAAGTATCTATTTTCGAACCTTCGAAGAGCGCCCTCGCAAGCCTCTCCTAAGGCCTTCAACACCGCTGGTGTGTCGACGGCACTGTTGGCGTCACCAAGCTTCGTCAACAACGGTACCGTTGCCCTATCGAGGATCAGCCGCAGGCCGCTATCCCACATTGCCGTTGCTTGCTGGAAAGTGTCGGCGGGCATTTTCTTCAAAGCTGCCATCCCTTCTCTCAGAGACGTCCCATTGTCCTCGATAAACCGATCGACTGCGGCATTGAAGGCAATGCTATGAGCTTTTTCATGCTCTATTAACTCACGCCTGGCACAGGCATTGCCGGCCACGACATCTGCTATGATAAGCTTTCGCGATGTTGAACCAAAGCCTATTGTCACAGTCTCTGGTGCATTGCAGACCTTGCCGCCTGACTGCGGTACTTCGCGGTGTCGGATTCTCACCTGCCCAACGACGTTACGCGTAAACACCGCCATTGTGTGACGTGCAACCACGTCAGTTTTGTCAGCGGCACGCGCCAAGGACGCGGCCGGCGCCAGCTCCTCTTCGGCCTCGGGCATATCGATATTGTAAATTAGCAATTTGGACGGCGGCAGATTTGCGCACTCCAGGACCATCCCCAACGCGGGGCGACCGAGGCTGCTTAACAGGCCCCAAGCAATGCATGCCGCGAGTACAGGTTTCATCATCGCCGTGTCCCGCCGCCACTGTTAAGTGCGATGGGGACCGCATTGAGGAGCAGTGTTGTAGGTGTTCCGTGGCACTCGCAGGTAACCTCATATTGTCCGGGTTTCAGTGGATCGATCGGAATCCTATTTCGAACAGGAGCATCGGCCTCGGCCCAGCGGCTTTCATGGACGTGCGCACGTATTTTTTTCGGAGGGATGTTCAGGTCAATGCTCGATATAACAAGCGACCTGTACACCTCATCCTCACCATCGATGGCTAGCCAAAACGGCTCATTTGCGGGAACGTTTAGTCGAGCGGGTTGGAAATGATGGTCATCGATCTTTGTATATAGCGTAACTTTCCCGTCGGTTTTCCGATCCTGCGCTGCGCATCCGGTCAGTGCGACGATGGATACGAGCGTAACAACTACCAAGAGGACATGGAGCGCAGAAGAGGCCAGTATAATATGTCTCATCTTACCACTTCTCCAGTTTTAACATCGGGATTTTGGCGTCCTTGTCGCACTTCGGCCCACTCGGCTACCCAGCTGAAGATCGCTGGCAGCACGATGAGCGTGAGAAGCGTCGAGGTAACCAAGCCGCCGACCACGACACTTGCGAGCGGTCGCTGTACCTCCGATCCGATTCCCGAGGCGAGCAGCAGCGGGATGAGACCGAGACTTGCTACCAGAGCCGTCATCAGCACCGGTCGCAACCGCAGCAAGGCGCCTTCTGTCACCGCGTCGCGGACGGATCGGCCCAACTCCAGTAGATGATTGAAGTAGGAGACCATGACGACACCGTTGAGCGTCGCGACGCCAAATAACGCGATAAAGCCTACCGACGACGGGACGCTGAGGAATTGTCCGGATACCCACAGCGAGAAGACGCCGCCGATCAGTGCGAATGGCACATTCAGTATAATAAGGAATGCGTCCATTACGGATCCGAACGAGAGATACAAGAGCAGGAAGATGAGGCCGAGACAGAGCGGCACGACGATCATCAGCGTTTGTTGTGCCCGTTGCTGATTCTCGAACTGACCGCCCCAGGTCACGAAGTAGCCTGGCGGGAGCTGAACCTTGTCTGCGATGGCGCGCTGTAGCCCGGCGACAAAGCTCCCAAGATCCTGCCCAGCAACATTGGCCTGGATGACCACCCGACGTTGCGCATTCTCGCGGCTAATCATGGGCGGTCCTTCCACCGTGCCGATTTGTGCCACGCGTGACAGTGGCACCCGCACACCATCCTTGTTCGCCACCCAAAGGCGACCGATCGCATCGGCATCGGATCGGAAGTCCGGCGCAACGCGAAGATAGATCGCGAAGCGGCGCTGGCCATCCAGAACGTTGGTAACCTCTTCACCGCCCACGGCGGTGGAAACGACTCCCATCACATCGGCCACATTCAGGCCGTAGCGAGCAAGCTCTGCTCGATCAGCTTTGACGACGAGCTGTGCCTCACCGCTGATCTGCTCCATTTGAACATCCGCGGCGCCTGGAGCGGCTTGGACAATCTCCTGGATCTCCCTGCCCTTCTGCTCCAGGATTTTGAGATCGTCGCCGAAGAGCTTGATCGCAAGCTGGGCCTTAACGCCTGACAAAAGCTCATCGACGCGATTGGCGATCGGTTGTGATATGCTGATGGCGATCCCAGGATATTCCGAGAGATCTTCCGCCATCTTGCGGACCATGTCCTCACGTGACGCAAAGCTGGTCCAATCTGGCTGCGGCTTCAGGCCGACCCAGATTTCATCGTTATTCACCGATTCCGGGTCTCCGCCGAGTTCTGGGCGCCCGATTTGGCTGATTGCTGAGATGACCTCAGGATAGGCGCGCAATCTGGTCTCAATGCGTTGAGCGATACGTAAAGACTCCTCGAGCGATATCTTCGGGTTCATGGTTACCCGAATGCTTAGGGTACCTTCGTCCAGAACAGGCACAAACTCCGTTCCAAGGCGCGGTACGAGAGCAAGGCTGCCGACCAATGCCGCAACGGCGATCGCCACGACAATTAGCCTGCGGCGTAAGGCGAAAGCCAAAACCGGGCGATAAACCGCCTTGATCCCGCGCATCAGGAAGTTGTCCTTCTCCGAAAATCGTCCGCGCAGCACGATGGAGGCGAGGACAGGGACAACAACTAAGGCGACGATCAACGAGCCAAGCATCGCGAAGGCGATGACAAAGGCCATCGGGCTGAACAGTTTACCCTCCACTCCTTGGAGGGTAAACAGGGGCAAAAAGACGACGATAATGATGAGCACCGCGAAGAAGATTGGCTGGCCGACTTCCCGTGCGGCCTGGGCCACGCGATAGGTTAGCGAGCGGTCTTGCCCATGCGGCTCCGCCAGATGCCGCACAATGTTCTCGACCATGACTAGAGAGCCGTCGACCATCATGCCAATGGCTATCGCAAGGCCGCCCAGTGATTGAAGATTCGCCGAGAGGCCAGCGATCCGCATCATGATGACGGCGGCTAGCATTGAAAGAGGTATCGAAGCCAGGACCACGAGGGCGGAGCGGATGTTCCACAGGAAGAGGAACAGTACGACGACGATCAGTACCGCGGCTTCCTCGAGGGCCTTGGTGACTGTGCTGATGGCCTTTTGGATCAGTTCCGCCTGGTCGTAGACCGGCTCGATGGTTACATCTCCTGGAAGCGTTGACTGGATGGATTTGATCTTCTTCCGTATTGCATTGATGACACTGTTGGTGTCGGCGCCCTGAAGCTGCAGTACCACACCCATGACGACTTCACCTTTGCCGTCCTTTGAAACGGCGCCTTGGCGAATTTCGCTGCCAAACTCTACGCTTGCTACATCGCGCACGAAGACCGGCGTGCCATCAACGGTTTTGAGGACGATGTCGCCTATATCAGTAAGGCCGGCTGAGCCGCCTTGCACAAGACCTTCTCCACGCACGACGAGCTGCGTTTCCTTCCCCTCAATGTACCAGCCGCCGGCGTTACTGTTGTTGGCTTGCAGGGCATTGCGCACATCTGCAATCGAAAGGTCATAGGCAATCAGTCGGTTCGGATCGACGTTCACCTGGTACTGACGGACCTGGCCGCCAAAGCTCAGGACGTCGGTTACACCGGGAATGGTGCGGAGCTGGAATTTCACCACCCAGTCGTTGATGGCGCGAAGCTCCGAAAGATCCAGCGTGGGGCTAGTGAGAATGTATTTGTACACTTGGCCGAGGCCGGTCGTGAGTGGACCAATTTCCGGATTGCCCAACCCGTTTGGAATACGCTCTTTAGCGATCTGCAGGCGTTCCAGCACAAGCTGGCGTGCAAAATAGATGTCGGTGCTGTCGCTGAAGACGATCGTCACGACGGACAAGCCAGTTTTTGATATAGAACGGACCTGCTCTACGCCAGGCAGGCCGTTCATGACTGATTCTACTGGGAAGGTGATCAGCCGTTCGACCTCAGGCGCAGCGAGGCCTGGCGCCTGCGTGTTCACCTGTACCTGAATGTTTGTCACGTCTGGGAATGCGGCCAGGTTGAGCCGCATGGTCGACCACCCGCCGACGGCAATCACTACAACAACAGCCAGGAGGACGAGAAAGCGCCGCTTGAGCGCGGCCCCAATAATAGCGTCGATCATGCGAGGGTCCCGTTGCTAGTCGCCGCCGGCGAAGCTGCTTTTCTCGAGCTCAGAGAGCAGGGCGAAGGCGCCGTTTGTGACGACCCTTTGACCTTCTTGTAGGCCTTCAACGATTGCAGCAAAATCGCGCGTGCGAGCGCCGACCTGTACGACCTGACGTTTGAACCGGCCGTTTCCCTCATCGACGAAGATGATTGTCTCGTTGCCCTGCTGCTGGACGGCGGCCGCAGGGACCAGAAGTGCAGCCTGCGAATCCGTTGAGGTGACAGTGACTCGAGCGAAGCTCCCGGGCTTGAGCAGTCGGTCGACGTTCTCAAGATCGATGCGAATTTTCAATGTTCTGGACTTTTCGTCGAGAACATCGCTGATCCAGCTGACCCTCCCTTCGAACTGCCGCCCGGGATATGCCGGCACGGAAACTGAGGCAGGCTGTCCGATCGCAACGCGGCCAATGTCTCTCTCGAACACACTCCCGATAACCCAGACAGTGTTGAGGTCGGATAGCCGAAATAGAGGAGATGCGTCGGTCACCTGATCACCAACCGCGACTTGGCGACCGATCAGTGTACCCGCGAATGGCGCGAGGACCGGCAGCCTGATCGGACCGAGGGCTTTGTCTTGCGGCGACGGCGATGACAGACCCAGAACCTGTAGCTTGCGCTCTGCGGCTTGCAGAGTCGCTTCGGCCTCTGCCGCAGCTTGCCGCGCGACAAGATAATCTTGTTGGGACGAAATCTTTTTGCGCCAAAGGCTCTCCTCCCGCGCCGCTTGCGCTCGGGCGAGGGCGGCACGCGATTGAGCTGACAAAAAAGCAGACTCGCTCTCAGCTGCAACACTGCTTTCGATGACGGCAAGTTCTGCCCCTTGCGGCACGGTCTGCCCGAGCTGGCCTCGCACGTCCCGCACGATCCCCGGTGCGCGCGGCAGAACGGTGATCGTTCGGTCCTGATTGGGGGTGACTTCTCCGTTCAAAACAAGAGGTTCAGCGAGGCGTCCAGATTTCGGAACCGCGACGGCCAATTGAATCAGCTTCGTCTGGCTCTCGGTTAGACGCACCTCATTTGCGGGTGGATCGGTTTCGGCGGCAGCTCCGATGCAGGGGGCCAACAGAAGCACCGATGTGATAAGCATGGCTCGGCTCAACTTCATAATGGCGCTCCTGGACGTTTGGCAGTTGCTGAGGATGTTCTGAGCGTTTCGCCAGTAAGCCGCTCCACGTCGGCTAGAGCCGCATGATATGTTGCTTGCGCGTCTAGAAGACGAGTACGGGCATCTAACAGCGCGCGTTGAGCGTCGAGCACATCGATCAGTCCAAACTTTCCCCCGCGATAGCCTGTGCTGATGCCATTGTAAGCGGCCTGCGCCGCCGGAACGCCGGTCTGCTGTAAGACTTTAACCGCCTGATAGGCCGCGGCCAGCCGCTCATAGGTCCGCCGGATCTCGGTAGTTGTTTTAACTTCAGCCGCCTCTTTCTGTAGCCGGCTCTTGGCCAGCTGCGCTTGAGCATCGAGCTGATTACCGAGGTTTATCCCGAAGGTCGGCAGCGTGATACCAATTCCAGCAACGAAGGCGGAGGCCCCTTCCCCGTAGTAGCGGGGTCCGCCCTGGATCGTGATATCAGGCACGTTCTTCGATCGCTCGACAGCAACCCGAGCCTCACGCTGAGCGACTTCACTCTCCCAACGAGCAACGTCTGGGTTGCGACCCGCGAGGGCGAGAAGTGCAGGCAGAGGAGGTGGCGGGACAATATCCTCACCGGGATCACCACTCGCTCGTGTGAATTTTGGCGCTTTACTACCCCACAAAGCGGCCAGGCGGATACGGGCTGCTTCAAGCTCATGGCGAGCCTGTTGCAAAGCAATTTCGCCATTCGCCAAGGTGACCTGTGCCCTCTGATCTTCGAGAGGCGAAACATCACCGGCGCGAACCCGCTCGGATACACCACCTTGAAACTGGCGGTCGATCCGTAAGGTTGTTTCGGCAAGGTCAACCTTACGTTGCGCTACGACGACATCCACAAACGCCCGCGTTGTCGCCGTCAGAACGTCTAGGCGTTGCGCCTCGTAATTCCAGGCGGCCAGGCTCTCGTCGAGCCGTGCCATACGCAGCCGAGCCGTCCGCTTTCCCCCGAGTTCGACGAGCTGGCTGAGGGATAGCGTTGTCTGCGATCCCTGAAATCCAGCGTAATTACGGCTGCCACCAAAGTCTTCGGACAGCACCGAGATCTCCGGATTAGGCCGATATCCGGCTTGCAGAGTCCGCGCCTCGGCGGAGCGTATGTCGTAAGAGAACTGACCTAGGTCGGGACTAGTCAGCAGCGCCTGCGCTAGCGCTCGTTGCAGCGTCAACGGCCCACTTGGCTCGCCGGATGCAAGCCTGCTGGCATCTGATGGAACAGTCATCGGCATGGACGCGGATACGTCCGCAGAAGGCACGGACAGCGGCACGCCAGATGCGGTGTCGACGGCCAAACTGGGGTTCGGGAGCACGATTTTATCCGGCGCCTGGCTGCAGGCGGCCAATACCAGGCCGCTTGCCGCTAGGGCAGCAAAACGATTAGTCATGGTCATGATATTCCCTCGAGGGCGCGCGAACGCGGAATGCGTGCCGACGCGGCGGCCGCAACAGCTCGAAGGTCAGCCTATAGGTGCAAGACTACGGAGCGATGAACGTGCTGCCGCAAGGCGGCCAGAGCGGATACATCGGCGATTGAAACCGCCTGATGATCTTGTTGGCAGGGCACGTCGCAGAGCGCTAGCGCAAACAAGTCAGCAGCCAGTAGGAGCGTCGACGAGGCCACACTAAGCCCGTCGCCTGTTTCGAAGCCTGGAGCTATGCTTGAAACCCTGGGCGGTGCGGAGCCCGCTTCCGCCGATTTCGGCGAGATGCCGATGCTGTTGCAGATATCGCAAGGCTCCATCTGCGAGGAATCGTCGCGCAGATGCGACATCTCAAGTCGGGAGTGGCCGGCGAGAGCGTTGCTGTTTCCTGCGAGACTGAGGATCGCAAAGATCAGGTAGGCGAACGTCACCAGCCGCATGGCCGAAAGGCCAATGCGTGTTTTCAGCGTAGTGGAGGTTCGACCTAGTGGCGGCAGCATCGCGCAAGCTTGTTACGATTACGCTCACCAATGAAGTGTGGCGAGCGACCTGTCAACACGAATATCAGATGGACCAATCTAAGTTGAAAAAGCATTAAGTAAAACTTTTTGGGCAATCGACCGTGATCGCACTGGCGGACGTTGATCAGCTTGTCGGATATAAGACACTTTTGAGTTCCTCTGGAGAACGTTCTGCTGCTTCGGTTATGCTTTCAGTGATCGAACAGGCGCCCTAAAAAAGAGCTCCGCGACGAATGGCCTTTCCCGCGGTCATGATGGTCGGTACGGTAACTGTCGCTGGGCGCCGTCCGATAGCCGCTGTGTCCGGTGGACGGCGGCGGCGATGTCCAGGGACTTGGATACGCACCAGCCGAAGGATCGACGGCCGCTGGTGTGTATTGCGCGCTGCGCTCGATAATTTTGTCGAGTTCCCCCCGATCGAGCCAAACGCCACGGCATTTCGGGCAATAATCGATTTCGATGCCCTGCCGGTCGGTCATCAGCAGGGCCACCTGGCAGCGCGGACAAGGCATGCCAGCTGGATGATCATTCGCGTTGAGAGATTGGCTCATCAATGTCTCCATTATCAATAGGATGCGTCATTCCGCTTTTGCGGTAAAAGGGCTTCGCCAACGCAGCAGACGAAGGGCGTTAGTCGTAACGAAGACGGTTGCGCCGGTATCGGCGAGAATGGCCATCCAGAGCCCCGTGATCCCGGTCATTGTGGTGGCGAGAAAGAGCAGCTTAAGCCCCACGGCAATTGCCACATTCAGTTTTACATTCGCAATAGTCGCTCGTGAGAGGGCAATCAGCTCGGCAGCGCCTGTGACACGCTCGCCAAGAAGAGCCGCATCGGCGGTCTCTAGAGCGACCGCAGTGCCGCCACCCATCGCAACGCCGACCGATGCGGCAGCGAGCGCGGGCGCGTCATTAATGCCGTCGCCTATCATCACAACCGGTCCCGCCGTTTTTAGAGCTTCGATCTCCTGCAGCTTCTGTTCGGGCAGAAGCTGAGCCCGAACGTCCATGTTCAGGCTCGCGGCGATCGCGCGGCCGGTGCGTGTATTATCGCCGGTCAGCATGACGCAGCTGAGGCCCATGCCTCTGAGGGCTTCGATACCAGCGGCGGCGTCAGGGCGCGGCTCATCGCGAAGCGCCACGAGACCTACGATACGGTTCTCGGCGAGCACCACAACAACCGTTTTACCCTCCGCCTCGAGCCGTTCGATCGCGGCCGTATCTGGCAATACTGCGCCTACTTCGGTCGCATAACGCGGGCTGCCAACCGAGACGCGCTGCTCTTCGACCAGAGCTGTCGCCGCCTTACCGGCTACCGCTGCAGCTTCGCTTGCGGGTGGAGGCTGTATACCTTTTGCTTCCGCTGCATCGAGAATTGCGCGCGCCAGCGGATGTGCGGAGCCGGCTTCTACCGCGGCGGCAAGCCGTATCACGGCGTTCTCATCGGTGCCGGGCGTGGCAATGACATCGGTGACGCGTGGCTTGCCTGCGGTAAGGGTGCCCGTCTTGTCGAAGGCCATGGTACGCGCTTCGCCAAGCCGCTCAAGCGCGGCGCCTCCTTTAATGAGGAGTCCTCGACGCGCGCCGGCCGAGAGACCAGAGGCCATTGCTGCCGGGACGGAAATCACGAGAGCACAGGGACAAGCGATCAGCAGCACCGAAAGACCACGATATATCCAGATCGCCCATTCACCGCCGAACGCAAGCGGCGGAATCAGAATAATGAGAGCGGCGACCGCCATGGCGCCGGGCGTCCAGTACTCCGAAAACCGCTCGATGAAACGTTGCGTCGGCGCACGCGATGCTGTCGCCTCCTCGACCATGCGAACGATGCGGCTGATTGTGTTGTCAGCGGCTGGAGCGGTAACCTGTATGCGCAATACGGCATCGGTCGCTATCGTGGCAGCGGTGACCGGATCGCCTGGGCCGCGCGACACTGGCACGCTCTCGCCGGTCACGGAGCTCTCGTCGACCGCAGCGTGGCCTTCGAGGACAACGCCGTCGCTTGGAATGCGATCGCCGGGCCGCACGCGCACTACTTCACCGGCTTGCAGCTGATCGGTGGGAATGTCGATAAGATCGCCGTGGCGTTCTACCTGGGCTGTGCGGGGCATGAGGGCGCCTAGCGCGCGAATACCAGCACGCGCACGTCCGGCTGCGACATTCTCCAGGAGCTCGCCTAGAGCGAAGAGCAAGACGACGATTGCCGCCTCCTCCGCTGCGCCAATGAAGATGGCGCCGACAGCCGCGACGCACATCAGGGTCTCGATAGAGAACGGACTGCCTGCCCGTGCGAGATCGATGGCACGCTGGCCAAAGGGGAGGACGGCGATGAGTGTGGCAGCAACAAAGATCCAGTAGGCCTCTGCCGTAAACAGCCGCGAGCCGAGATAAGCGGCAGCCACCAGGGCCACGAGCAGCCAGACGAGGCGCGCTTTACCAGTACGCCACCAGGACACACCCGGCTCTTCTTCTTCACCATGAGCATGGTCGCCGGCATGGCCATGATCGGGTTTATGATCACCAGATCCATTACCCACTGCTATGGACGCCGCTGCCTGCGGAGAGATTCTGTAGCCTAGCGCCGCCAGAGCCCGGGTTACTTCGGCCGCGACCTCGTCGGTTTCGAGGCGCGCGGTCAGGGTCTCGGTCATCAGATTAACCGAAACGTCCTGGACCCCGGCCAGTCGAGAGACGGCATGTTCGATCTTGCCCACGCAGGACGGGCAATCCATGCCGTCCACACGCCATGAGTGCATCGTCCGATCCCGCCCTGCCTCTGCCAGTCCCGTCATGATTTGCCACGCTCTTGTGCCATAGCTGACAAGATGCGACCTGTAGTCACTACAGGTTCAAGGGAAAATTTTGGAAAAATGCGCTCGAACCGGAGGTAGCGGAATGCAGGGACGGACTTACACAATCGGAGAGCTCGCGCGGGATACCGGGACGAAGGTCGAGACCGTTCGCTGGTATGAGCGCGACGGCATCATGCCGGCACCAATCCGCACGGCAGGTGGGCACCGGGTCTATACCGAAGCACACCGCAACCGGCTTGCCTTTGTCAGGCATGCCCGAGAGCTTGGCTTTTCGCTGCAGGATGTCCGTGAGCTGTTGCAGCTTACCGACGATCCGGAGGGATCATGTGCAACCGCGGATGGGATTGCGCGGCAGCACTTGGCATCCGTGCAGAGCCGGATAAGCCGATTGCAAGCGCTCGAGGCCGAGTTGACGCGGATGGTGGATGCATGCAGCGGCGGCCGTGTCGCAGACTGCCACGTGATCGAAATCCTGGCAGACCACAGCCATGCGCACTGTCTCTTCTCTGACCATCGCGGGGCCGATCTTCGGTGAACATCAGGAGCCAGTCTTGTTGGCCTATCGTGACACAAGCCGCTGCCAGCCTTCGGCAGCGTTCGCATCGATATCCGGTGTACTACGTTATCGAGATCCTTCCAGAGCAGCCGGGAAGAGCGATGCAAGGTGTCGAAGGGAATGCCGCGCGATAACAGTGAGGCCATCTCGTCACGAACAGGTTTACTTGCTCGTTCCCTTCCGAAACAAGGGCTCGAGCAAAAGCGCGGCGCGTATTCGGATGAGAAAAGAAATAGTGCGTGCAGCCCGGAAGAAGCCTCTGGAACTTTGTTCCCTGGCTGCCCCCGGAGAAAAGGAGGTGTTTGAAGCCGCAGACCGAGCCCGGAAGGAAAGAGAACGCGAGGCGCGCTGTGTTTCGGCGCGTCAGCGGGACCTCCAATCGGCTTCCAAAGGTCCGCCAACGCAGTCAGAGCTGTTGTCGTTCAGTTCAATCGTTGTGGCGCTCAGATCGGACAATTGCCGACTTGCGCTGGTGCCTCGTTCGGCCTCCTTATCCGTCCGCAACATGCCGCGTTACGACACGCAGGAAATGATGGAGTGCGACGATGGCCAGAACCATCAAGCTCTGGATATTGCTACTTGTCACGTGCGTCTTGTTGCCCACCAGTGACGCCCGCGCGCTGCAATGCCCGCAGCCGCAGCCCAGCTCCCAGGCCGACGTAATCCCCGAATCCGCTGTCAGGATCGAGGACCTGTCGGCGTTGTTGGAAAGCGGCGATAGGGCTAACCGGATCGGCATCATCGCGCACAATCTGCGTCAAGCGTATCCGGCTGCACCGAAGGCTGACATCGTGAATTATTTGGTCAGCGCCTTCTGTCCGGTCGTCAACCAACAGAATGGTCTTGGCGATGCGAAAAAGCGTGCTCGGATTGATCAATTTACCCAGCAAGTTTCGACCATCGTCTTCTGACAGCTGACGCAATATGGCCAGTGGTAGCGATTAGCTTCTTCATCCGGAGCGCTGCGCACTTGCACCACGGCGAATAGCGCTACTCATGAGGGAGCTTACCTCCTCAACGGCGTGTGAAATGGTCACGGCTTGAAGTTCCAGCGGCATGCCAGTCACTGAAGCATTTTTCAGCGTGGTGATGACCTGCGCCTGGACATGGACAAGGATGTCCTCGGTGATCGGCCCCTCCATGCTGTATGCAATGAGCAATGCAGCAAAGTCTGACATTGCCGAGGCAACAGCAGCATGGATGACGCTCTGGATCTCGAGCTGCTGGGCGGTGGCTGGGTTCCGCATTAGTTCCATTCGCCTTTATGGTGGCGGCAAGATTCGTCCGACTACTCGCTCACGGCCACTATCAAGAAGTTACGAAAGGTAAACTTCTACACTCTCACAGTAACCCGCCTATTGAGCAGCTGTCAGGAGCCTATATCATTGGCATCGCGCAGGTTGGTCGGCGATCCCATCATCACTGATGAGGCACCTGACATCGGCACTCTGGTAGGCGCATTGCTCGGGGCGCTCGCGCTATGCTGTTTGGCTTAACAGGTGGGCCCCATCCTGTGCCCGGTAGCAATCACCGCCTTGCTGCTCTGCCTGCACCTGAAGCGGCGTGTCCTTGGCGTCACTTTAGCGGCGTTTTTCAGTCTCGGCTTGGCCGTGACCATGGTGATGGCAGGCGTTGTCGCTTCGTTAAGCGTCAAGCAGGTGCAAAAACGTTGGACGGGAATTAACGGTCTGGCCCGCCGCGCTCCCTCGGCTCACATCCGTCATCTGCTTTTGGGCAGAGGCTGTGCGGAACCATCAGCCGCGCAGCTGACGATGCACCGTGCTCGCCGGATAGGGGGTGACGTCGGCGTTTATGTGGGCCGGTCCGCCATACCAGCAAGCCACCTCAACGACCACCTCAGGTAGCTTGGGAGCTCCCATCTCTGTGACGGGCTTTAGCCCATTCTGCGTCGGCGGTGCGCTTGCACGGGGCGTTCACCTCATCTATCACCGCGACTGAGAATCATTTGCAATTGGATGACCGACGTGCGCCCAGCCACCAGACGCCTGCGCTTCTCGACCGTACCGTCCCTCCGTCAGGCGGCCGGAACTACCTTGCTGGCAACGTCGCTTGCCAGCACGGTCCACGCCCAGACCGCCCCGGCGACCACGCCGGCAGAGCCGGTGCAGATTCCGACCGTTTCGGTGCAGGGCGGCGGCCAGGGCAACGCCGGCTATCAGGTGCAACTGCCGACACTGCCGAAACTGATGGAGCCGTTGCTCGACACGCCGCAGTCGATCAACGTCATCCCACGCGAATTGATGAACGACCAGGGCGTCTCCACAGTTGCCGATGCGTTGCGCAACGTGCCGGGTATCAGCCTGGCCGCCGGAGAGGCTGGGAACCAGGGCAACAACCTGACGATCCGTGGTTTTTCAGCGCGCAACGACTTCTACCTCGACGGCATGCGCGACTTCGGCAGCTACTACCGCGATCCGTTCGA